>JBBSBZ010000032.1:0-19540 GCA_038250795.1 Burkholderiales bacterium
GGAAGTCGTGGTGGAAGCGTGCGCTCCTCGAGCACGCCGTGCGCATGAACGACGACCAGTCGCACGCGGTGCTCGAGAAGCTGCGCCTGCTCTCGCCCTGGGTCGAGCCGAAGGACGTGCGCCTCGCGCCACCGGCGGCGATGGCGCTGCCGACCGACGTCGCCGCGGCGCTGGTCGTGCGGTACGTCGTGCTGCAGGTTCCGGCCGCGGTGACGTACAAGCAGTGGCCGGTCGCGCACTGGCGCGAGCTCGTCGCCTCCCTCGTCGCCGATCGGGGATTGCAGGTGGTGCTCACCGGCGCGGCTTCCTCCGGCGACCGAGCGGCGGTCGCGGCGGTGCGCGACGGCTTCGATGCCGTGCGCGTGCTCGACGTCTCCGGCCGACTCGAGCTCGGGCAGGTCGCAACGCTGCTGCGCGGCGCCGCCGCCTACGTCGGCGGCGACACCTCAATCACGCATCTGGCTGCCGCCGTCGACATCCCGGTGATCGCGCTCTACGGGCCGATCAATCCGCGCTACTTCGGCCCCTGGCCGCCGAGCGCCACCGCCGAGGTGCCCTACGCGGACCGGGGCTTCGCCCAGCATGCCGGCCGGGTCGTCGTCCTGCAGGGGTCGATGCCGTGCGTGCCGTGCGACCGGGCCGGCTGCGACGACCGCAACGACAGCACGAGCCTGTGCCTGCTGACGATGGCGCCGGACCGCGTCGTCGAGCAGATCGACAGGATCGTCGCCGCCCGTGCTGAAGGACAATGACCACATGAGCGCACCCGTCAAGGTGGTGATCCTGGCCGGCGGCTACGGCAGCCGCCTCGCCGAGGAGACCAGCCTCAAGCCCAAGCCGATGATCGAGATCGGCGGGCGGCCGATCCTCTGGCACATCCTGAAGATCTACTCGGCCGGCGGCGTCAACGACTTCGTGATCTGCTGCGGCTACAAGGGCTACATGATCAAGGAGTACTTCGCCAACTACTTTCTGCACATGTCCGACGTCACCTTCGACATGGCGAACAACACGATGCAGGTGCATCAGAAGAACGCCGAGCCGTGGCGCGTGACGCTCGTCGACACCGGCGAGGACTCGATGACGGGCGGGCGTCTCGGCCGTGTCGCCGACTACGTGCGCGACGACGAGTGCTTCTGCTTCACCTACGGCGACGGCGTCGCCGACATCGACGTCGCGGCCCAGCTCGCCTTTCATCGTCGTCACGGCAAGGAGGCGACGGTGACGGCGGTGCAGCCGCCCGGCCGCTACGGCGCCCTCCAGCTCGACGGCGCGCGCGTCGCCGGCTTCATCGAGAAGCCGCGCGGCGACGGCGGCCTCATCAACGGCGGCTTCTTCGTGCTCTCTCCGAAGGTGCTCGATCGCATCGACGGCGACGCGACGAGCTGGGAGCGCGAGCCGATGAACGGCCTCGCCCACGACGGCGAGCTGATGGCCTACGTCCACACCGGCTTCTGGCAGCCGATGGACACGCTGCGAGAGCGCAACCTGCTCGAGGAGCTGTGGCAGTCGGGTCGGGCGCCGTGGAAGCGATGGTGAGCGACCCGGGCGCGACGCCCGGCCCGTCGTTCTGGCGCGGCAGGCGCGTCCTCCTCACCGGGCACACCGGCTTCAAGGGATCGTGGCTTGCGCTCTGGCTGCGTCGGCTCGGCGCCGAGGTCAGCGGACTTGCTCTGGAGGCGTCGAGCCCGAGCCTGTACCGGCTCGCCGATGTCGACGCCGTCGTTGCCGGGCGCATCGTCGATCTGCGCGACGCCGCCGCGGTCGCCGCGACGGTTCGCGCTGCGCGGCCGGAGATCGTGCTCCACCTCGCCGCGCAGGCGCTGGTGCGGGCGAGCTATCGCGATCCGCTCGCGACCTTCGCGACCAACACGATGGGGACGGCCCATCTGCTCGACGCCTTGCGCGGCATCGGCAGCGTGCGCGTCGCCGTCGTCGTCACCACCGACAAGGTCTACCTCAACCGCGAGCGGATGGAGCCGTACCGCGAAGAGGACACGCTCGGCGGCCACGATCCCTACAGCGCGAGCAAGGCGGCGGCCGAGATCGTCGCTGCGAGCTATCGCAGCGCCTTTCTGCAAGCCCAGGGCGTCGCGCTGGCGACGGCACGCGCGGGCAACGTGATCGGCGGCGGCGACTGGAGCGAGGACCGGCTGATCCCCGATGCCGTGCGCGCGTGGCAGTCGGGCGCGATTCTCGTCGTGCGCCGGCCCGATGCGGTCCGGCCGTGGCAGCACGTCCTCGATCCGCTCGCCGGCTACCTGCGCCTGGCCGAATCGCTCTGGCACTCGCCGGGGCTCGCCGGCGCCTACAACTTCGGCCCGCGCACCGACGAGGCGGCGAGCGTCGGCGAGGTCGTCGCGATCGCGCGCGCCGCCTATGGCTCGGGCGACTGGCGCGCCGACGCCGGGGCCGACGGACCGCACGAGGCCGGTCGGCTCTCGCTGGCGATCGATCACGCGCGCGACGCGCTCGGCGTTTCGCCACATTGGGCCTTGCCCGAGGCCGTGCGGCGGACGATGCTCTGGTACCGGAGCCTCGCCGAAGGCGCCTCGGCACGCGCGCTGTGCGAGGCCGACATCGCCGACCACGAAGCCGCCTCGAGCCGGCGCGTCGAGGAGCGCGTGGCGTGAGACGGCTCGAGGTCGACGACACGCCGATCGCCGGCCTGAAGCGCGTCCGTCGCGTCCCGCTCGCCGATGCGCGCGGGTTTCTCGCACGCCTCTTCTGCGCCGACGAACTTCGCGACGTCGGCTGGGATGCGCCGGTGGCGCAGATCAACCACACCCGCACGGTGCAGCGGGGCAGCGTCCGCGGCCTGCATTTCCAGCGCCCGCCCCACGCCGAGAAGAAGCTCGTCCATTGCCTGCGCGGCGAGGTCTGGGACGTCGCCGTCGACCTGCGCCGCGGCTCGCCGACCTTCCTGCAGTGGCACGCCGAGCGGCTGAGCGCCGACAACGGCGTGGCTCTCCTCATCCCCGAAGGCTTCGCGCACGGCTTCCAGACGCTGGCCGACGACGTCGAGATGCTCTACGTCCACTCGGTCGCGTACTCGGCGGGCGACGAAGGGGGCGTGCATCCGGACGACGTCCGCCTGGCGATCGACTGGCCGCTGCCGATCGGCCCGCTCTCGCCGCGCGATGCGGCGCACCCGCCGCTCGCGGCCGATTTCGCCGGGCTCGCGGCATGAAGTGCCGCCACTGCGCCGCGCCGCTCGACAAGGTCTGCCTCGACCTCGGCAGCGCGCCGCCGTCGAACGCCTACCTGAGCGAGGCGGCGCTGCGCGCGCCCGAGGTCTGGTATCCGCTGCGCCTCCTCGTGTGCGAGCGATGCTGGCTCGTCCAGACCGAGGACCACGCCGGCCGCGACGCGCTCTTCAGCGACGACTACGCCTATTTCAGCTCGTTCTCGTCGTCGTGGCTGGCGCATGCCGAGGCCTACGTGAAGGCGATGCGCGCGCGCTTCGGCCTGACGCCCGCGAGCCTCGTGAGCGAGGTCGCGGCCAACGACGGCTACCTCCTTCGCTTCGTGCAGGGCGAGGGCATCCCCTGCTACGGCATCGAGCCGACGGCGAGCACCGCGCGGGCCGCACGTGCGCTGGGGCTCGACATCGTCGAGCGCTTCTTCGGCGTCGAGCTCGCGAGCGAGCTGGCATCGGCGGGGCGCCAGGTCGATCTCGTCGCGGCCAACAACGTGCTCGCGCACGTGCCGGACATCAACGACTTCGTCGCGGGATTCGCCGTCCTGCTCAAGCCCGAGGGCGTCGCCACCTTCGAGTTTCCACACCTGCTTCGCCTGCTGCGCGAGAACCAGTTCGACACGGTCTACCACGAGCACTACTCTTACCTCTCGCTCGGCGCGGTGCAGCGCGTCTTCGCAAGCAACGGCCTGGCGGTCTTCGACGTCGAGGCGCATCCGACGCACGGCGGCAGCCTGCGCGTCTTCGCCCAGCGCGCCGATGCCGGCCGGCGGGCGACGACGGAGGCGGTCGCGCGCGTCCTGCGCGAGGAGGCCGGCGACGGTCTCGCCACCGCATCGGGCTACGAAGGCTTCCAGGCGAAGGTCGACAAGGTCAAGGACGACTTCATGGCCTACCTGATCGAGGCCCGCCGGGCGGGTCGCACGGTTGCCGCGTACGGCGCCGCGGCCAAGGGCAACACGCTCATGAACTATGCCGGCGTGCGGCCCGACCTGGTCTCGTTCGTGGTCGATCGCAACCCGGCCAAGCAGGGCCGGTACATGCCGGGCAGCCGCATTCCGATCGTCGCGGAGGACCGCCTGCGCGAGGCCCGGCCCGACGACGTCGTGCTGCTGCCCTGGAACCTGCGCGACGAGCTGATGGAGCAGCTTGCCTATGTGCGCGAGTGGGGCGGCCGCTTCGTCACCGCGGTTCCTTCGCTGAAGGTGGTGCCGTGAGGGTCGCCGTGAGCGGCGCGACCGGCTTCATCGGTCGCCATGTGGCCGCCGCGCTGGAGCGCGCGGGTGCGCAGCCGACCCTCTGGGTGCGGCCCTCGTCGGCCGAGAGCCTGCGTGGGCGATCGAGTCCTCCGGTGGTCGCGATCGACGTCCTTGATCCGCCTGCGCGCGCCTTCGACCGACTCGGCCGGCCCGATGCGCTGATCCATCTGGCCTGGGGCGGGCTGCCCAACTACGGCTCCCCGCACCACGTCGAGCAGGAGCTGCCGGCGCACGAGGCGCTGCTCTCGCAGATGGTCGGCGACGGCCTCTCGAACCTCGTCGTCGCCGGCACCTGCTTCGAGTACGGGATGCAGTCGGGCGCCCTCGCCGAGAGCGTGGAAGCCGCGCCCGCCAACGCCTATGCCGTCGCCAAGGACACGTTGCGCCGCCGCCTGCAGGCGCTGCAGCACGAGCACCCGTTCGAGCTGACCTGGGCGCGGCTCTTCTATCTGCACGGCGAGGGCCAGGCGCCGAGCGCGCTCCTGCCGCAGCTGCAGCGGGCCGTCGAGGCCGGTGCGACCACCTTCCCGATGTCGGGTGGCCAGCAGTTGCGCGACTACCTCCCGGTCGAGCAGGCTGCCGACGATCTCGTGCGCCTCGCGCTCGCGCGCCGCGACCACGGGATCGTCAACGTCTGCTCCGGCCGGCCGGTCACGGTGCAGGCGCTCGTCGAACACTGGCTGGCCGCGCACGGCAGGACGATCGCGCTCGATCTCGGCCGCTATCCGTATCCGGCCCACGAGCCGATGGCATTCTGGGGCGACGATGCCAAGCTCAGGCGCTGCCTGCGCGAAGACGCGGAGGCGGCAGAGCGATGAGCGCGGCCTGCCGCGAGGTCTATCGCGCCGAGCAGCTGCCGGTGCTGCAGAACCGGATGTTCGAGACCGCGCAGGCGGCGCGCGAGTGCGCGCGCGGCGATGTCGTGCTGGTGCAGTCGCTCGAGACCGGGCTCGTCTTCAACCAGGCCTTCCGGCCGGAGCTCGTCGAATACGACGCCGACTACCAGAACGAGCAGGGACTGAGCGGCGCTTTCGCTCGTCATCTTGATTCCGTGCTCGCGCTGATGCGCAGGCACTTCACCGGATGCACGCTGGTCGAGGTCGGCTGCGGCAAGGGCCTCTTCCTCGAGCGGCTGCTCGCCGCCGGGTTCGACGTCACCGGGCTCGATCCGACCTACGAAGGCTCGAACCCGCGCGTCATCCGGCAGTTCTTCACCCCCGAGACCGGCATCCGTGCCGACGGGCTCGTGCTGCGCCACGTCCTCGAGCACGTGCCCGACCCGCTCGCCTTCCTGGCCGGCCTGCGCGAGGCCAACGGCGGCGCGGGCAAGATCTACATCGAGGTGCCCTGTCTCGACTGGATCGCGCGCCACCACGCCTGGTTCGACCTCTTCTACGAGCACGTCAACTACTTTCGCCTCGTCGATTTCGAGCGCATGTTCGGCACCGTGCACGAGGCCGGCCATTCCTTTTCGGGCCAGTACCTTTCGGTCGTCGCGGATCTGGCGACGCTTCGCACGCCGCGCCGGCCGGCGAGCGACGAATTCGCTCTGCCTCCCGGCTTCATGAACGCGATCGCGACCAGCCGTGCGCGCCTCGCGACAAGCGGCGCCGGCGGCGCGATCTGGGGCGGCGCGTCGAAGGGCGTGATCTTCGCGCTCTTCATGGAGCGCGCCGGCGCCGCCATCGACACCGTCGTCGACATCAACCCGGCCAAGCAGGGCCGCCACCTCGCGGCCACCGGCCTCGTCGTGCAGTCACCCGCCGAGGCGATGGCGCGTCTGCCGGCCGGCGCCGATGTCTTCGTGATGAACAGCAACTACCTGCAGGAGATCGAAGCCATGACGTCGCATCGCTTTCACTGCCTGCCGATCGACCACGGGAGCGGAACATGAACGAATTCGAGCGCGAAGTGGCGGGCCGGATCGAGGCCAATGCGGCCGACCGACCGTTGCAGGCCGCGGCCGAGGGCTTCATGAACGCCTCGATCGCGGCGAAGTACTCGTACAACTTCTCCTGGCTCGGCCGGCCGATCATCCAGTACCCGCAGGACATCGTGGCGATGCAGGAGTTGATCTGGACGCTGCAGCCCGAGCTGATCGTCGAGACCGGCATCGCCCACGGCGGCTCGCTCATCTTCTCGGCCTCGATGCTCGAGCTCAATGCGGCATGCGGCGGGCCGGCGGATGCGAAGGTGGTCGGCGTCGACATCGACATCCGGGCGCACAACAAGACGGCGATCGAGGCGCATCCGATGTTTCGCCGCATCGCCATGATCGAGGGCTCGAGCGTCGCGCCCGATGTCGTCGCGCAGGTGGGCGCGATGGCGGCGGGGAAAAAGAGCGTGCTGGTCTGCCTCGACAGCAACCATACCCATGCGCACGTGCTCGCCGAGCTGGAGGCGTACGCGCCGATGACGACGGTCGGCAGCTATTGCGTCGTCTTCGACACCATCGTCGAGGACCTGCCCGCGCCGCTCAGCTTCGACCGGCCCTGGGGTCCGGGCGACAACCCGAAGACGGCGGCGCGGCGCTACCTCGCCGACCATCCGGAGTTCGAGATCGACCGGCGGGTCGACGCGAAGATCCTGATCGGCGTCGCGCCCCACGGCTACCTGCGGCGTGTCCGCTGAGCCGACCGCTCCCGGCGACGGCGGGCTGGTCTACGCCTGCCTGACGCACGTTGCGCTGACGCTCGACTTCCCTTCGTGGGTCGTGCCGGTCCATCTCGGCTCGGCCCAGCACGACGGCGCGCTCAACCTGCGCGACCTCGCGCCCGAGTGGGATGCGCACCACCCGCAGCTCGGCTCGACGGCGGGCGCGTTCGCGCTCGCCCGCCTGGTGCGGGAGCGCTATCCGCAGGCGACGCGCGTGGGCATCTGCCAGTACCGCAAGTTCGTGTCGCGAGCGCGCATCAGCGGCGTGCGCGACCCGCGCTATCGCGTCATGGACGTCGTGCCGAAGTCGGCGCTCGATGGCGGCCGCCTCGCCGCGGCGCTCCTGCCCGGCGATGCCCAGTTCCTCGTCACCGCGCCGCGCTGCTTCACGCGCGTGCCGTGGCACCGGCGCGGCTACCTGAAGGAGTACGCGCGCGATCACTGCGTCGAGGACCTGCTGCGCTTCACCGGCGAGGCGGTCGACCAGGGCGTGCTCGAACGCAACGAGGTGCTCGCCTTCTTCCACGAGGACGTGATCGTGCCGGGCGGCGTCGAGCTCGGCGTGTATCCGGTGGCGTTCTGGCTTGCCAGCACCGAAAGCCTCGAGCGCGTGGTGCGCGCGTGTGTCGCGCGTCACCCGACCGTGCGCGACGGCTACCAGGCGCGGCTCTGGTCGTTCTGCTGCGAGCGGCTCGGCAGCTGGCTGCTGCTGAAGCGACTGCGCGCCGAAGTGGCATCGGAACCCGGCAGCAGCATCGAACGGGTCTCGCGTGCGCGCTGGTCGAAGCGGTTCTGCGGCCAGCTCAACCTTGTCAGCGAAGGCGACGTGCACGCCGGTTACAAGGGCGGCGTCTGAGTCTCGGCCGCTTCGGATTCGAGGCTCAGAGGTAGCGAGCGTCGCTCCAGGCGCCGGCGTCGCGCAGCATGTGCATCGCGTAGCCGCGCTCGCGCCGCTCGGCGTCGACCCAGCGGCGCGCGAGCGACGCGCGCTCGGCCTTGAAGCGCTTCCTCGCCAGCCAGCTCATGCCGACGCGGGCGTAGAAGTAGTCGCGGTCGCCGAGGTCCTTCTGGCCGGTCTCGAGCTTGATCGCCTTCTGCGTGATCGAGCCGAAGTGATGGAGCAGCGCGTCGCCGACGGTGCCGACCGGGACGTTGTGACGCCGGCAACGGACCAGGAACTCGACGTCCTCGCGGCCGCCCAGGCGCCGGTCGGTGTCGGGGAAGCCGATCGCCTCGAACACCTTGCGGCGCACCGCGAAGCACACGCCGTGGAACCAGCCGGGCCGCAGCGCTCCGGCCATCGCCTCGACGAATGCCGCGGCATGGGCGTCGAAGTCGTAGTCGAGCGCGCCCTCGGCGAGCGCGGGGCTGACGACGTCGAGACCATGCCGGTCGGCGGCGTCGAGCATGGCGTCGATCGCGCCCTTGCTCACGAGGACGTCGTTGTTGAGCAGCACCGTCCAGTCGCTGCCTTCGGTCTGGGCGAGCAGGGCGCCTTGCGTCCAGGCGCCGCCGCAGCCGAGGTTGACGGCATTTCGCACCGAGCGGATCTCTGGATGCGCCGCCAGCCAGGCGGGCGTGCCGTCGCTGCTGCCGTTGTCGATGACCAGGATCGCGCCGGCCGGTGTGCCGTGCGCGACCAGGCTGGCGATGCACTGCTCGGTGTAGCGCAGCTCGTTCAGAACCGGGATGACGACCGTGTAGCGCATCGGGTCGCCGATCCTCAGGCCTTCTGGCGCGGCACCCGGCCCATCAGGTAGAACTCGTCGTTCGGCCGCATCGCGCTGGCGTTGGCGATCCGGTTCGACAGGCCGAAGAGGCCGGTGATGGCGGCGATGTCCCACGCGTCGTCGGCCGAGAAGCCGTGCGCCGCGAGGGCGGCGTAGTCGGCGTCGCCGATCTCGTGAGAGGCCAGGGCGACCTTCATCGCGAAGTCGAGCATGGCCTTCTGGCGCGGCGTGATGTCGGCCTTCAGGTGGTTGACGGCGACCTGGTCGGCGACGAGCGCGTTCTTCTCGTAGATGCGCAGGAGCGCGCCGTGGGCGACGACGCAGTAGAGGCACCGGTTCGCCCCGCTCGTGGCGACGATGATCATCTCCTTCTCGCCCTTCGAGAGCCCCGATTCGCGCAGCAGCAGTGCGTCGTGGTACGCGAAGAAGGCGCGGAACTCGTCGGGCCGGTGCGCCAGGCCGAGGAAGACGTTCGGGACGAAGCCGGCCTTTTCCTGCACGTCGAGGATCTTCTGGCGCACGTCGTCGGGCAGGTCGGCCAGGGCCGGCACCGGGTAGCGACTGATCGGCCGGGTGGCGGACGGTGCGGCGGGGGAAGGTGTCGTGCTCATTCGTTCAGCTCCTGAATTGAAGTGCGTGAAGGCGTGCGTAGAGGCCGCCCCGGGCGATCAGCTCGGCGTGCGTGCCCGACTCGACGATGCGTCCGGCTTCGACGACGACGATCCGGTCGGCGCGCTCGATGGTCGAGAGCCGGTGCGCGATGACGAGGCTAGTGCGGCCCTTCATCAGCCGCTCGAGCGCCTCCTGCACGAGTCGCTCCGACTCCGAGTCGAGCGCCGAGGTCGCCTCGTCGAGGATCAGGATCGGCGCGTCCTTGTAGATTGCCCGGGCGATCGCGAGCCGCTGGCGCTGGCCGCCTGAGAACTCGGTCGCGTTGTGGCCGACGACGGTGTCGAGTCCCTTGGGCAGCGACTCGGCGAAGCCGAGCAGGTTGGCCGCCGTGAGCGCGGCGCGGATCCGTTCGCGGTCCGCTCGGGCTGACTCCCTGCGGCCGGCATCGCCGCTCGCGCCGAGCGAGACGTTGGCCGCCACCGTGTCGTTGAAGAGAACGACGTCCTGGCTGACGAGCGCGAACTGGCGCCGCAGCGCCATGACGTTCCATTCGGCGAGCGGTCGGCCGTCGAGCAGCACCGTGCCCGAGGTGGGCTCGATGAAGCGCGGCAGCATGTTGACGAGCGTCGTCTTGCCCGCGCCCGACGGGCCGACGAGCGCGACCGTCTCGCCGGCGCGCAGCTCGAGCGAGACGTGGTCGAGCGCCGCATCCTGGCCGCTGCGGTAGCGCAGCGTCACGTCGCGCAGCTCGATATGGCCGCTGCTCGCGCCCGGGTCGAAGCTGCCGCCGATCTCCGGCCGGGTGCTGTCGATCAGGTTGACGCCCTTGTCGAGTGCCGCGAGGCCGCGCGTGATCGGCCCGGCGAGCTCGGAAAGGTGCTTCATCGGCGGCACCAGCTGGAGCATGGCGACGATGAAGGCGACGAAGCTGCCGACCGAGGTGCCGCTGCGTCCGCTCTGCCACAGGGCGACCACGATCACGGCGGCGAGCGCGATCGAGGCCATCACCTGGGTGATCGGCGAGCCGGTCGACGCGGCGATGATCGACTTCATCGACAGCCGCCTCAGCTCTTCGCTGACGCGCTCGAAGCGCGACGCCTGCGACGGCTCGGCGCCATGCAGTCGCACGCTGCGCCAGGCGAGCACGTTCTCCTCGACGACGTAGGCGAGCTCGTCGGTCGAGTGCTGTCCCTCGACGGCGAGGCGGTGCAGGCGGCGGCTGAACTTCCTCATCACCAGCGCGACGGCGGGCAGCAGCACGGCGACGAAGAGGGTGAGCTGCCAGTTGAGCCAGACCAGGTAGCCGAGCAGGGCGACGAAGCGCAGCGAATCGCCGACCAGGCTCTGCAGCGAGTAGACGAGCTGGCCGGCCCCGTTCTGGACCTCGAAGGTGAGCGTGTTGACGAGCGAGCTCGCGCTGTTGCGCACGAAGAGCGTCGGCTCCGCGTCGAGGACGCGGCGAAACATCGCCCGGCGCATCGACTGGGTGCCGCGGTTGGCGGCCCAGGCCAGCCCGTACTGCGAGATGAAGCCGGCGGCGCCGCGGATCGTCGTCAGGCCGACGACGGCGATCGGCACGAGCCAGAGCGGGAAGGCGCTCTTGGTCATGCCGTCGTCGAGCAGCACCTTGAGGAGCGCCGGGATCGCGGGCTCGGTTGCGGCGGCGACGAGGGCGCCGACGACGGCGAGCACGAAGCCGCGCCGGCAGTCGGCGAAGTAGGGCCAGATCCGGGTCAGCCGCTGGCGCAGCGTGCGCGCCGCGATCGCTGCACCGGTCGCCGCACCCGGCACTTCCGGCACTTCCGGCGGCGCGCCGGCGGCCGCCTCGTCGACCGCAGGCACGGTCGTTGCCACCGCCGGACCAGCACGATCGTTCATGCAGGGAACTCCGGCGGCCCGGGCGGACTCTGCAGGAGCATCAGCTTCACGTACTTGTAGTAGGCATACTCCGCGTTATAGATCGCCAACATCAATCCGTGCCGACCATCGAGGAAACCCAGCTTCAGCAGATACGTGCGAACGAAGGCGAACAGCCCGTGCGCCACCGCCTTGGCGAGGCTGCCGGTGCGTCCGTGCGCCTGCATGTCGCGGGCGCTGCCGCTCGAGTACCGGTCGAGCTTCTCGAGGACGTCGTGGACGTCGGGGTAGCTGTGATGGACGAGGCTCGCGTCGAGATCGCCGACCCGGCCGTCGACCGTCATGTGCGCATGGAGGAAATCGGCGGTGAAGCCCGCCTTCGCGCGCCGGCCGAGGCGCAAGGTGCGATCGGGTCGCCAGCCGCCGTGATGCAGCACGCGGCCGCAGAACTCCGACCAGCGCGGCAGCCGGTAGCCGTCGAACCCGTCGCTCTCGATCGCCGCCAGGATCTCGCGTTGCAGCCCGGGTGGGATCCTCTCGTCGGCGTCGAGCGAGAGCACCCAGTCGCTGCGCACCATGGCAAAGCCCCGCGCCACCTGCGGGCCGTAGCCGGGCCAGTCGGTGACGACGACGCGCGCGCCTGCCGCCTCGGCGATCTCCGCCGTGCGATCGGTGCTGCCCGAGTCGAGCACCAGCACCTCGTGGGCGAACGCCGCGCTGGCGACGCAGTCGGCGATGCGCGCGGCCTCGTTCTTGGCGACGATGACCACGGCGAGCGAGACGTTCGGGCGCATGTCGTGGGGAGTCGTGTTGCGGGCTCGGTCGTCCTGGCGACCGTGGCCCCGGTGCTGTGAAAAAGGAGGCGCTGCTCTCGATGCCACGCTCGTTGCCATTGTCCCAGATTCGTTTTGGCCGCCGCGCGGCGTGCGCCGGCGTCCTGGCGCTGCTCGCGCTGCCCGTCGCGGCCCAGTTCCGGGTCGAGATCTCGGGCGTCGGCGCCACCCAGCTGCCGATTGCCGTCGTCCGCTTCCGCGACGAGGATCGGAGCAACCAGTCGCCCTCGGCGATCATCCGCGCCGACCTGGAGCGCAGCGGCGCGTTCCGCATCGTCGACGCCGGCAGCGCCGCGCTCGACGAGACGGCGCGGCCGCAGATGGCCGACTGGCGCGGCCGCGCCGCCGACGCGCTCGTCGCCGGCTCGGTCGCGCGCCTGGCCGACGGCCGCTTCGACATCCGCTTCAAGCTGTGGGACGTCGTCAAGGGCAGCGAGATCGGCGGCGAGAGCCAGGCCGTGGAGGCCGGCGACCTTCGCCTGGCCTCGCACCGCATCGCCGACTTCATCTACGAGAAGCTCACCGGCGAGAAGGGCGTGTTCTCGACGCGCATCGCCTACGTCACCCGCGCCGGCAGCCGCTACACCCTGCGCGTCGCCGACGCGGACGGCGAGAACGGCCAGGTCGCGCTCAACAGCGGCCAGCCGATCATCTCTCCGGCCTGGTCGCCGAACGGCAAGGAGCTGGCCTATGTGTCGTTCGAGCGGCAGAAGGCGGTCGTCTTCGTCCACGACGTGGCGAGCGGCGCGCGGCGCGCGATCGCCGACTTCCGCGGCTCGAACAGTGCGCCGACCTGGGCGCCCGACGGCCAACGCCTGGCGGTCACGCTCTCGCGCGACGGCGGCTCGCAGCTCTTCTCGATCGGCCGCAACGGCGAGGGGGTGCGTCGCCTGTCGACGAGCCCGGCGATCGACACCGAGGCGCAGTACAGCGTCGACGGCCGCTACCTCTATTTCACGAGCGACCGCGGCGGCGCCCCGCAGATCTACCGGATGGCCGCCAACGGCGGCGGCGTCGAGCGGGTCACTTTCAGCGGTGGCTACAACATCAGCCCGGCGGTGAGCCCCGACGGCCGGACGCTCGCCTACGTCTCCCGCTCGGGAAATGCCTTCCGGCTGGTCGTTCTCGACCTCGCGACGCCGGGCGCCCAGCCCGTGCCGATCACCGACACCAGCGACGACGAGCACCCCAGCTTCGCTCCGAACGGGCGACTGCTCATCTACGCCACCAAGGTACAGGGCCGCAGTGTCTTGATGACCACCACCCTCGATGGGAAAATCAAGGCTCGCCTGCCGTCCCAGACGGCCGATCTGCGCGAGCCGGAGTGGGGCCCGTACGGGCGCTAGTCGCGAAGCTTTCGCGGCGCAATCATTCGAAGCAGGCAAAGGAAGCCAACCATGAAGACTCTCCAACGTCACCTCCTCACGGCGATCGCCGTCGCGTCGCTCGCGGCGTGCTCGAGCGTCCCCCTCGACGACAAGGCGCCGGTCGAATCGCGCACCGGCTCGGCCGTCGTCCCAGGCTCCGGCAGCGGAACCAACTCGGCCTCGAGCTCGCAGACGCGGGTCGCGCCGGTCGACGTCACGCAGACGTCGAACGCCGCGTTCTCGAAACTGCCGCATGTCGTCTACTTCGACTTCGACAGCTACGTCGTCAAGCCTGATTACCAGAACGTGATCGAGGCCAACGCCAAGGCGCTCGAAGCCAATCGCAAGCATCACATGGCGGTCGAGGGCCACACCGACGATCGCGGCTCGAGCGAGTACAACCTCGCGCTCGGCCAGCGTCGCGCCGAGGCGGTGGTCAAGTCGCTGACCCTGCTCGGCGTCGACCCGGGCCAACTCGAGGCGGTGAGCTTCGGCAAGGAGCGGCCGGCGGTGCAGGGCGACGACGAAGCGGCCTGGGCGAAGAACCGCCGCGCCGAGCTGGCGAGCCGGTGAGGCCGGGCGCGATGCGTGGCCGCGCCGCCGTCCTGGGCGCAGCCCTCCTTGCGCTTGCGTCGTCGGCATGGCAGCCGGCGCACGCGGGCCTGTTCGACGACGACGAGGCCCGCCGCGCCATTCTCGACCTGAGGAAGCAGCTCGAGGCCAGCAACGATCAGGCGCGCGCGCGCCAGAGCGAGCAGATGGCGCAGATGTCGGCGCAGCTCGACCAGATGAAGCGCAGCCTCCTCGACCTCAACAGCTCGATCGAGTCGCAGCGCACCGACAACGCCAGGCTGCGCGGCCAGATCGAGCAGCTGACGCGCGACGTCGCCGACCTCCAGAGGAAGCAGACCGACCTGAAGCAAGGCGTCGACGAGCGCATCAGCAAGGTCGAGCCGCAGAAGGTCACCGTCGACGGCAAGGAGTTCAGCGTCGATCCCGAGGAAAAGCGCGTCTACGACGAGTCGCTCGCCGGTTTTCGCAAGGGCGAATTTGATCGCGCGGCCTCTGGATTTGGCGGCCTCATGAAGCGCTTTCCCGCGTCGGGCTATCGCGATTCCGCGCTCTTCTGGCTCGGCAATTCGCAGTACGCGAAACGTGACTACAAGGAGGCGATCGCGAGCTTTCGCAGCCTCGTCTCGTCGTCACCGAACAGCCCGCGCGCGGCCGAGGCGCTGCTCGCGATCGCCAACTGCCAGGCCGAGCTGAAGGACAACAAGTCGGCCCGTCGCACGATCGACGAGTTGCTCAAGGCGTACCCGGGCTCGGAGGCTGCGCAGGCCGGCCGCGATCGCCTCACGCTGCTGCGATGAGCGCCGTACCGGCGAGCGCCCCGGCTGCGCTCGACCGGACAGTCGTCGGTTCCGACGACGATGCCGATCTCGAACGCCGCTTCGGCGGACTGCGTCGGCTCTACGGCGACGCAGCCTATGCCCGGATCCGCCGCGCCCACATCGCCGTCGTGGGCGTCGGCGGCGTCGGCTCGTGGACGGCGGAGGCGCTGGCGCGCAGCGGCATCGGCGCGCTCACGCTGATCGACCTCGACCAGGTGTCGGAGTCGAACGTCAATCGGCAGGTGCAGGCGCTCGGCAGCACGATCGGTGCGGCCAAGGTCGAGGCGCTCGGCCGACGCATTGCCGACATCCACCCCGGCTGCGCGGTCGAGGCGGTCGAGGAGTTCGTCGACGAGACGAACTGGCCGGCGCTCCTGACGCGCCGGGCCGACGCGGTCGTCGACGCCTGCGACAACGTGCGCGCGAAAGCGGTGATCGCCGCATGGGCGCGCGCGACCGGTACGCCGCTCGTGATCGTCGGTGCCGCGGGCGGCAAGCGTGCGGCCGAGCGGGTCGAGGTCGCCGACCTCGCCGACGCCACGCACGACCCGATGCTCGCCTCGCTGCGCCAGCGACTTCGCAAGCTGCACGGAGCGCCGCGAACCGGCACGATGGGTCTGGCCTGCGTCTTCTCGCGCGAATCTATCGTCGCGCCCGTGGGCGATGCGGATGATGAAGGCGCGATCGACGGCAGCCTCAACTGCCACGGCTACGGCTCCAGCGTCGCCGTGACCGCGACCTTCGGCATGGTCGCGGCGGCGCGCGCGATAGAATCCGTGGCTTCGCCGGCGACCCGGCCGAGCGCACCCGCCACCTTATAATCATGGGCTCGGAGGGTTGTTAGCTCAGTTGGTAGAGCAGCGGACTTTTAATCCGTAGGTCGTGGGTTCGAGCCCCGCACAACCCACACGCGGACACCTTCCGAGACAGCACAGTTTTCGGGCTCTTAGCTCAGTTGGTAGAGCAGCGGACTCTTAATCCGTAGGTCGAGTGTTCGAGTCACTCAGGGCCCACCATAGGGATAGAGGGAGGTCAGGCGCATTGCCTGACCTCCCTTTTCTTTTGTCGGTGCCACTCTGGTGCCACGTTCAGCGGGGACCGGGTACGTCAAGACAATGCCTTTTGCTCTGCGGGGTTGGTGCCCACTCGTGCGCGCAGAAATGTGACGACGATTCTCTGCAACAAATGATGGCGCGGCGCCATCTCGAGCAGCCGCACATCGCGCGGCAATATTTCGCGCAACCGCTCCGGAAGCAAGCTGCAGCCGATGCCACCGTCCACCCGGATTCATCAGCGAGAAGATGTCATTGATCGTGATGGCCACATCGAGCCGTCTTCGGGGTAACCCTCGATCGTTGCGATTGCCGAAAGCGTCGTCGCTGCGGGATGATCGAAGCTTCGATGAGCCGTCGATACATTCCTTTCAACACTGCTTTCGGTCCGCCGCGCGGGGAAGGTTCGAGGGACGCTCGAGCGTCCATTTTTCGCGCCATCGCTACATCAATGTCACTCCCAGAAAGAAAGCATTCATGAACACCCATGTCCTGATCAGGTCCCTGTCCGGAATTGCCGTCGCTGCACTCTTCTGCGCTTCGGCCCACGCGGATGTCGTCCTGAAGGCCTCGCACCAGTTTCCCGGCGGCAAGGGCGACGTGCGCGACGAGATGGTGCAGATGATCGCGCGCGACGTCGCCGCGGCCAACGTCGGCCTCGAGATCAAGGTGTTTCCCGGCTCCAGCCTGGTCAAGGCGCAGGAGCAGTGGAAGGCGATGCTGACGGGCCAGATCGACATGAGCTCGTTCCCGCTGGACTACGCGTCGGGCTTTCATCCGCAGTTCGGCGCGACCTTGATGCCGGGGCTGGTGCGGAGCCACGCGCACGCGCGGCGCATGAACGACTCGCCCTTCATGAAGGACATCAAGTCGATCATCGAGCAAGGCGGCGTGAAGGTGCTGGCCGATGCCTGGCTGGCGGGCGCCTTCGGCTCGAAGGGCAAGTGCATCAAGATGCCCGAGGACGCGGCGGGGCTGAAGGCACGCTCGGCCGGTGCGACCTTCTCGCAGATGTGGGCCGGTGCCGGCGCGTCGATCGTCTCGATCCCGTCGAACGAGGTCTACAACGCGCTGCAGCAGGGCGTGGCGAATGCCACCGACACCTCCACCGGCAGCTTCGTGTCGTTCCGGCTCTACGAGCAGCTGAAGTGCGTCACCGCGCCGGGCGACAACGCCCTGTGGTTCATGTACGAGCCGGTGCTGATCAGCATGAAGAGCTGGGACAAGCTGAACGACGCGCAGAAGAAGGCGCTGACCGCGGCGTCGAAGAAGGCCGAGGACTACTTCGAGCTCGAGTCGAAGAAGCTCGACGACAAGTTCGTCGAGACCTTCAAGGCGAACAAGGTCGAGGTCGTGACGATGAACGCGGCCGAGTTCGACGCCTGGCGCGCGGTGGCACAGAAGACCTCGTACAAGAATTTCGCCGACAAGGTGCCCGGCGGAAAGGAATTGATCGAGAAGGCGCTGAGTGTCAAGTGAGTCCGTGCCCTTTCCAGCTTGGGTGAGGGCGGTCCACGCGGTCTCGCGCCTGTTCGGTGTCGTGTCCGCGTTGATGATCCTGGTCTCGATCGCGGTGGTCTGCCAGATGGTCTTCATCCGGGGCGTGCTCGGGCAATCCTCGATTTGGCAGACCGAGTTCGTCACCTTTTCGCTTGTCGCGGCGACGTTTCTCGGGGCGCCCTACATCCTGCTGACCCGAGGTCATGTCGCGGTCGACCTCGTCCCTCTGTTGTGTTCGATGCCGACGCGCCGCGGCCTGCACCTGGTCGGCGGCGTCATATCGCTTCTGTTCTGCGCGTTGTTCCTGTATGCCGCAGTGCCCTGGTGGTACGAGACATGGACCACCGGCCAGACGACCTCGTCGATCTGGCGCGCGCGGGTGTGGATTCCCTACCTGTCGGTACCGGTCGGGCTGGCGCTGCTCTGCCTGCAGTACCTGGCCGAGCTCTGGCTCATGCTGACACGGCGCGAAAAGCCCTTCGGGCTTGAACCCAGGGAGCAAGCATGACCCGTGCCCCTCTGTCACGCTCGATCGCCGTGCAAAGCCACGTGAGGATGCCGCCTTGAGTCCGCTGGTCATCGGGCTGCTGATCTTCGTCGTGACCATCGCCGTGCTCGCAACCGGCCTGCCGATCGCCTTCGGCCTCGGCGCCGTCGCATTGGCGTTCATGCTCTTTTTCGACGGCTGGAACAGCATCCACTTCGTCCCGGAGACGATATTCGCCGGGCTCAGCGATTTCACGCTGGTGTCGTTGCCGATGTTCGTGATCATGGGAGCCGCCGTCGCATCGTCGCGCGCCGGCAGCGATCTCTACGAGGCGCTCGCGCGCTGGCTGCACCGGGTGCCGGGTTCACTGGTCATCTCCAACATCGGGGCCTGTGCGCTGTTCTCGGCGCTGACCGGTTCGTCGCCCGCCACCTGCGCCGCGATCGGCAAGATGGGCATCCCGGAGATGCGCAAGCGCGGCTACGACGCCGACCTGGCAACCGGCGCCATCGCTGCCGGCGGCACGCTCGGCATCCTGATCCCGCCGAGCATCACGATGATCCTCTACGGCATCGCCTCGGAAACCTCGATCGGCCGATTGTTCATCGCCGGAATCATCCCGGGCCTGCTGCTGGTGGTGCTCTTCATGCTGTGGGCGATGTTCCTGAGCTGGAAGCGCGGCACGGTGCTGGTCGACAGGGACCGCATCTATTCGATGAAGGAAAAGCTCGAACTGCTGCCGAGGCTTCTGCCCTTCATCGCGGTGATCGTCGGTGTGGTCTATGCGCTGTATGGCGGCATCGCCACGCCATCCGAAGCGGCTGGCGTCGGCGCCGCGCTGTGCCTCGTGATGGTCGTGGCCATCTACCGGGTCTGGCGGATCGCCGATCTGTGGCACATCCTGCGGGACGGCCTGCGCGAGTCGGGCATGCTGCTGATGATCATCGGCACGTCGATCCTGTTCGGCTACATGATGTCGTCGCTGCAGGTCACGCAGTCGGTCGCGTCGATGATCGGCGAGCTTCACGTCAATCGCTGGATCATCCTCGCCGCCATCAACCTCATGCTGCTGGTCGCCGGGTGTTTTCTGCCGCCCGCGGCGATCATCCTGATGACCACGCCGATCTTGATGCCGGTGATCCTGGCCGCCGGCTTCGATCCGATCTGGTTCGGCGTGATCCTGACGATCAACATGGAGCTCGGCCTGATCACGCCGCCGGTGGGCCTGAACCTGTTCGTGATCAACGGCATCTGTCCCGACGTGAGCTTGCCGACGATCCTGAAGGGTGCCTTCCCGTTCATGCTGTGCATGGTGCTGGCCATCGTGATCCTGTGCGTCTTTCCAGGGCTGGCCACCTGGCTGCCTTCGACCGTGATGGGGTGACCGTTCCGCGCCGCGGAAGTGTTTCTCTCACTGCCTCATTGATCGCTGGCGCAGACTGGGCGACCCGACCGGAAGCCGAACCCATGCAGGATTTCCAGCGCGCCCGTGACCACATGGTGGATGTGCAGATCGCTCGCCGGGGCGTGCGTGACCCCCTGGTCCTGAACGCGATGCGACGCGTCCCGCGCGAGCTCTTCGTCGTGCCCGGCCACGA
>JBBSBZ010000033.1:0-19347 GCA_038250795.1 Burkholderiales bacterium
CACCGTCTCCGCCACCTGGATGTCCCAGATCGTCGGAAACTGGATCATTCCATCCTTGCTCAGCACCTCGTCGGTGAGCGGCATGTCGGAAGCACCGAAGTCGACGGTCTTCGCGCGGATCTGCTGCAGCCCTGCTCCGGATCCCACGGACTGATAGTTCAGCCGCGTCCCGGTCGACTTGTTGTAGGCGTCGGCCCACTTGGAATAGATCGGTGCCGGGAAGGTGGCTCCTGCACCGATGACCTCCTGCGCCAGGACGACGCCGCTGGCGGCGAGAGCCGCCGCTGCAATGAGAAAGGGTCAAAAGAGGAGGTTCTTCATCAGCGTGTTCTCCATGCCGCGGTATTGGTACGGCGCACTCTGGAAATTGCTTGTGACCGTGCGATGACAGATCGCCGGGACAATGAAAAGATCCGGGCCCGAGTTCGAGCGCCTGTCACGGCACCGTCACGAAGCGCGCCCCCGTTTCGCGCGCCGAACCGAGAACGTCGTCGTCTGCAATCGGCCTTACAGCCCGTCCGGCATCTGCACGGCGTGGAGGATCACCTGCTGCAGGGTTTCTCGCTCGCGCGAGCGGATCCACCAGACCCCGCCCTTGCGAATCGCCCGTTGCTGCGCTTCTCCGTCCAGCGCAAGAGACGCGGCCACGCCGAGCGCGGGCTGATGGCCCACGATCAGGACCGGCTTGGTCGCGTCGGGCCATCCGGCCGCGGCCAGAAGAGAGTCCGCGCTGGCCTCCGGTCCGAGATCTGCCACGGTCTGGAACTTCCGGCCCAGTCGCTTGGCGGTTTGCTGGCAGCGTTGCGCCGGGCTGACGAGAATCCTGGTCGAGTGCGCGATTCGCTGGTCGAGCCAGGCGCCCATCCGCTCGGCCTGACGTTCGCCCTTCGCATTCAGGCGCCGCCCCATGTCGTCGGCCCCGTCTGCGGCCGGCTCGGCTTCGGCGTGACGCCAGAGGATGAGGTCCATCGCCGTCAAACGTACAGCCCGGGGGCGGTGTCCTCGAACTCGCGCGGCACCGCCGCGAATGCACGGTGGTCCGAGCTTCTCCTCACGACGGCGCCGCTGCGCGTGAGCCCATGGAAGGGCTCTCGTCCTCTCGGAGGCGCAGCTCGCTGGATGTCGACCTGGGGTCGTGGCGGGCGCAGGAATGCCAGCTGCATGCAGTGAAACAGATTCATCGGAAGCGAACGCCATTCAAACGGGACGCTGATCGCGAAGACACGCACATGGTGAAGCGCCATGGCCAGTCTCTCGATCGTTGGAAACATCGAAGTGTTGCCGGGTCAGATGACGCGATCGTGTCAACGACAAGAGCGCGCGGCGCTATCCTTCTCGTCGACAGGGGTGGTTCCGATGGACGAGACCGAGCTGAAATTCATGGTGCCGACGGAGCAGCTTGCCGGTGTCGAAAGGGCGATGAAGAGGGGGAGCGTCCGCGTACAGCGCTTGCAAGCCGCCTATTACGACACCGCCGACGAGCGCCTCGCGAGGCAGCGCGTCGCCCTGCGCCTGCGACGCGAGGGCCGGCGGTGGGTCCAGAGCGCCAAAGCGGAGACGCTTCAATCGCTGATCCGTCTCGAACACAACGTGCCGGTGATCGGGTCTTCGCGAGCGAGCGAGCCGCCGGCGCTCGATGTGTCCCGCCACGACGGCACGCCCGCGGGCGACGCGCTTCACAAGGCGCTGGTGCACGGTACCGATCGCGCCCGCGGCAAAGCACTGTCGTTGCAGTTTCGGACCGACATTTCGCGCACGACCCGGACGGTGCGCGTTCGCGGCGCCACGGTCGAGATTGCACTGGACATTGGCAAAGTCGTCGCGGGCAGCCGCGAGGCGCCGGTGTGCGAGCTCGAGCTCGAGCTGAAGAGGGGCGATATCGGGCCGCTGATCGGATTGGCCACGCAATGGGCTGATCGGCACCGGCTCTCGCTGAGCACACTGTCGAAGGCGGAGCGCGGCGCCCGCCTGGCGCGTGGCGAGGCAGAGGGCTCCCCAGTAGTCGCAGCGACGCCGCACGCAAGCATGAGCCCGGATGCGGCAGCGTTTCTGGCGGCAGCGATCGAGAGCTGCCTGGCACAGGTTTTCGCCAATGCGAGCGAGCTCGCGATGGGCGCGGTCAATGAAGGTTTCGTTCATCAGCTTCGCATCGGAGTGCGCCGGCTGCGCACCGCGCTGCGCGAGATGAGTGCCTTCGGCGATCCGGTCGACCCGGAGTGGGAGTCGACGTTGCGCAGTGCCTTCCGCGAGCTCGGAGAGCACCGCGACGCCGCAGTGGTCATGCCGTCGATCGGTGTCGACTTGCGCGCAGCGGGCGCGCCCGCGCTCTCTGCGCCCGTGCCGTTGCATAGAGCGCGTAGCCCGGCGACGATTGCCCGCGACCCCGCGCTGCAGCGGACGCTCCTTGCCATCCTCGCCTACGGACATCGCCACGCTGCGCGGGCGGGTGACTCGTCGACCGGCGCGATGGCGGCTCGGGCACTCGTCGCGCGGCGCCTGGACAAGCTCCTGCGCAGAATCAGGCGAGACGCCAAGCACTTCGGCGCCCTGGAAGCGGAACGCCGCCATCGCGTGCGAAAGCGCCTCAAGAGGCTTCGCTACCTGAGCGAGTTCGCCGCACCGCTGTTCGGGCCGAAGCGGGTCGAGCGATATCTGGGCAAGTGGCGCGACGCCCAGGATGCGCTCGGCAAATACAACGACGAGCGAATCGCGGCCGACGCCTTTCAGGCGCAAGCGGCCAGCGAACCGGCCGCCTGGTTCGCGGTCGGCTGGCTCGCGGCGAACGAGAAGCGCTCGATCGAGCGCTGCGAACTCGCCCTGCAGCGAGCATCGAAGGCCGAGCCGTTCTGGAAATCGTGATGTTGTGCTCGCAGGGGCGCGGCTGACGAAGAAGGTCATCGACGCGTCACCTCGGAGCCTTCACGGCGTCATATCGCCGCGAAACGATCGGCGTCCATGGATCGAGCACGCCAGTTGTTCAGGGCCTGGAGCGAAAGCCAGACGGATGTTCCGCCGGCTGCACTACCCATGGTCCGGTCGCCGCTCGATCGACCCCAGCTGCCGGCACATCTCCGCAGCGCCTGGATCTCCGATCTGCACCTCGGCACGCCGGGTTGCCAGGCGGAGGCTCTGCTTGAGTTCCTGAAGCATCTCGAGTGCGACAGCCTCTTTCTCGTCGGCGACATCGTCGACGGCTGGCAACTGCAGCGCGCGTGGTACTGGCCGCAGGCGCATAACGACGTGGTCCAGAAGCTTCTTCGCAAGGCGCGCAAGGGGACGCGTGTCATCTTCGTCCCCGGCAACCACGACGAATTCGCACGCCGCTATGTCGGCCACGAGTTCGGCGGCATCGCCGTGGTCGAGGACTGGATGCACGTCACCGCCGACGGGCGCCGGCTCTGGATCACGCACGGCGACCTGTTCGACGGCGTCATCCAGTGCGCCAAGTGGCTCGCCTATCTGGGCGATTCGGCCTACGAATTCACGCTGCGCCTGAACCGGCACCTGAACCTGCTGCGCGCGCGCTTCGGCCTGCCGTACTGGTCGCTGTCAGGCTATCTCAAGCAAAAGGTCAAGCGCGCGGTCAGCTACGTGAGCGACTTCGAGGTAGCGGTCGCGCGCGAGGCGCGCCGTCGCGGCGCCGACGGCGTCGTCTGCGGTCATATTCATCACGCCGACATCCGGTTGATCGACGGCGTTCTCTACGCCAACGACGGCGACTGGGTGGAAAGCCTCACCGCGCTGGTCGAGCACCTCGACGGCCGGCTCGAGATCATCGAGTGGAAGCAGCCCGGGCCGCGCGACGAGGTCATCGCCTTTCGCAGGCCCGTTGCGTATGTCCACGGCGACTCTCACTACCCTCGCGTCGACGAAGAGCAGCACCTGCGCTTCCTCGGCCGCATTCATGATCCGCTCAAAGCAGTGGAAGCTGAGCCCGATGGACCTCGAGTCGCGCCGGCGCTGGGAGGACTACACCCGTGCCAAGGAGATCATGCTGGCACGCACGCACATTCCGGAAGCGCCGTGGTGGGTGGTCCAGGCCATCGATAAGAAGAAGGCCCGCCTCAACTGCATCCACGATCTCCTCGGTCGGCTGCCATACGAAGAGGTCGACAGAGAGCCGGTCTTGCTGCCTGAACGCGAACGCCACGACGACTACATGCGTCGGCCCGTGCCGCATGAGATCCTCGTCCCGCAAGTCTATTGAGAAGCTTTACCGATCAATCCCGCACGAACCGCGCTTTGCGAAGGATCGAAGCGGAGAGATGCGCTCGCCCACGAGATTGCAGTTGCTGTCGGTCGCGGGTGACCTGCTCGCTGCCGGCCAGAAGGAGTTGGAAGCCGCCTTGGCAACTCTTTATCACCAGGAGCCAGTGCGCTGGCAAGCCTTCATGGATGACGCCCTCGTCCTGATCGATGCGCTGGGATCCGAGAAGGTCAGCGGATTTGCAGACACGATCGTGCCGCCCAAGTAGTCGCCGGGTCCAGGATGAGCCGGAAGCGACCGGTAACGAAGTGCCGCGCAATCGAGCGATTGGCGGCTTTGATGGTCGTCACCGAAGCCAATGTCGATCCCGGCCTCGCCCAGGCCGAGCCGAAGCTCCGGCTTGCGAGTCTCCGGCATCCGCGGGCGAGTTTCGCGATTGGAATCGGGCAGCTCCGACGCTGAAGCGTCTGGCTCCCGAAAAATGGAAGAAGGTCGATGCGGCGACCGACCGTGCCGAGCGGGAGCTGCGCTTCTGGCGAGCGCGACGCACCGACAGCGCCCGGGCACTCCAGGAGCTCGTCGGCACGATCGACTCGCTCGAGTGAGTCTTGTCCCTGTTCGAACCGCGTGCAACGTGGCGAAGTCAATGTCTCGATTGAGCCTGAAGAGAGCACCGGTTTCGGGGTAGCCGGACGGGCGAGAAAGCTGGCTTCCCGCGACGGCCCCTGTTGGCCGGACCCGCACCTTCCATGTCGTCGCCGCTACCGGTCGCCCGAGAACCGCTTGTCCGCCGCGTGGCCGAACCGACGATTGGAACCAGGGAATATGATGCTTCTCCAGCAACGCTGCGCGGTTGACGACTGCCTCGGGTTTGGTTGCTCTCGCGGAGACGGGCAGGTTCGAGTGCGAGGGAGCGGCAGGATGGATCGTCGCAAGTTCATACGCCTGGCCGGTGGTGGCTTCGTCGCCGCTGCCGCGTCCGCCTCGGCGGGATGCACCCAGCAGATGCCGGCAGGCGCGATCGCGCCCTGGATGGGTCCCGGGCAGGAGGCCGACGTTCGACGCTGGATCCTGGGGTACGCGATCCTCGCGCCGCATTCCCACAACCTGCAATCGTGGCTCGTCGATCTGGAGACTCCGAACGAGATCGCGCTGCACTGCGACCTGGCTCGCTTGCTGCCCGAAACCGATCCGTTTTCGCGGCAGATCATGATGAGCCACGGCACTTTCCTGGAGCTGATCGACATCGCCGCACGTGAGAGAGGGTTGAGGGCCGGGATCGAGCTGTTTCCGGAGGGCGCCTTCGGGGCCGACAAGCCCGATCAACGGCCCGTGGCACGGGTCCGGCTGGCGTCGGATTCGGAGGTGAAGAAGGACCCCCTGTTCGCGCAGATCCTTAGTCGTCGTACCAATCGCAGCCTCTACGACCTCGGTAGGCCGGTGCCGGCCGCCGCATGGCAGGCGATGATGGAAGCGGTGCGGCCGAATCCGCTGCGCGTCGGCTTCGTGGGTGCCGATCGGCCTGATGTGTTGGATCGACATCGGGCGATTGCGGGCGAGGCGTGGCGAATCGAGCTGAGTACGCCGCGAACCATCATGGAGTCCTACAAAGTGCTGCGTGTCGGCGCCGCCGAGATCGACGCGCACCGTGACGGCCTTTGCGTGCTCGACCCGATGGCCGTGCTGATGAGCCGCATCGGCCTGTTCGATCGCAGCAAGGCACCGGCGGCCGATGACTATGCAACCACCAGCCAGGTCAAGGACTTCGCCGACAAGCTGAGTTCGACCACCGGGTTTGTGTGGATGGTGACGGACGGCAACGAGCGCGCTACCCAAGTCAACGCTGGGCGAGCCTACGCGCGACTGCAACTCGCCGCCACTGCGCACGGGTTGGCGATGCATCCACTGCAGCAAGCACTTCAGGAATACCCGGAACAAGCCAGACCCTACGCAGACGTTCGGGCATTGCTCGACGCGCCATCGCCACTCCAGACGGTGCAGATGTGGGCCCGCGTCGGTTTCGCCCCCGCCATCGGGCCCGCGCCGCGCCGCGGTGTGGCAGCACAGCTGATGCGAAGCTGATGCCGGTAGCCTGTTGATCTGAAAGATGCCAGGCATCCGGTGGCGGAGCCGGCTCCTGACATACCGCCACCGGCGAACGCGTCACCGCGTGACCGCGTGCATGGGGAGCTTCGCGCGGACAGGCTGTCGTTGTCGTGCTTGGCCGTTGACGCCGACCGATCGTCGAAATAGGCTCGGCCATGCGCCTGCTCCTCCTCGCCGTGTGTTCATTGCTTGTCGCCGCTCCGATGGGCGCTTCCGCCCAGAGCCGAGCCGGCTTCAACTTCGAGCGCGACTGTGCCAAGTGGATCGAGCAGCACGGCTACTCCACCGACTACATCAAGCAGAAGACGGGCAAGCGCCAGCGGGGCACCGCGTCGTACTGGCGCGCCAACGTCGAGACCCGCGACGTGCAACCCGGGGACGTCGTCATCACGTATATCGCTCGCAAGGGCGAGAGCATGCGCGTGGCCTACGTCGAGGACGTTCGTCGCGATGCGGAAGGCAAGGTCCGCGCGGTTCTGGTGACCGAGTGGAACCGTGGCACATTCATCGACGAGCCCTGTTTGGTGACAGACCACTTCGGGCGGCTGTCGGATTCGAAGCCGATGATGCTCGGCGAGATCGAGAAGGTGTGGCGGCCCAGCCTCCCTCTGCCGGGTGCGGCCGGTACGGCGGATCTGCCGCGCGAGTGAGTGCAGGACTCAGACCACGTCCGATAGGACCCGGCGCCGGCGCTGGCCGAGCGGGCGTCCTCGGCGCCCCCTCCCCAATTGCAAGCCAGCGTTTCGATTGGTGGGATCGATGGCGGAAACGATCCCCGACCGCCCGCAATTCCGCACCCAGATTGACTCGAGAGCAGACACCGTCTCCGCCAAGAACGCTGTCTTGGCAAATCCGTAGACGTCCGACTCGACTCGGGCGCTACCGGACCGCCGCGGTGACGACGATCTCGACGCGCCAGCCCGGCTTGGCGAGCCGAGCCTCGACGGTCGCGCGACACGGCGCGTGACCGGGTGCGACCCACCCGTCCCACACGGCGTTCATGCCAGCGAAGTCGGCGAGGTCGGCGATGAAGATCTGCGCCATCAGGATGCGCGACTTGTCGCTGCCGACCTCGGCGAGCAGCTTGTCGATCGCGGCCAGCACCTGGCGCGTCTGCCCCGCGATGTCCTCGGTCGCGTCGTCGGCGACCTGACCGGCGAGGTAGGCCGTGCCGTTGTGGACGGCGGCTTCGCTGAGGCGTGCACCGGTGTGAAAGCGCTGGATCTTCGTCATGGGACATCGCTCGCTGACTGCTGGAAGCCGCGCATTCTGACCTGTGCCGGCGACGCTGCGAACGCATACTCGGAGCCACTCACTCGCGTCGCATCGAGATGGACTGGAAGCGCTTCTACGCCGCCGAACTCTCCGAGCCGCATGGCCGCGAGGCCGTGGCCACCGCGCTGGCGCGCCATCGCGGTGGCCACCCCCGGCTCGGCGCGGCCTTGCGAGCCGGTGGAGTCGTGTCCTTCCCGCATGTGACTGTCCATGACTCCGGAGACCTCATCGCGACGGTGGTCGAGACGATCGTCGCCTCGCGAGCGAAGCGCGTCGTCGCGCTCGGCGTGCTGCATGGCGGTGTTCTGCCCGCGCCCTTCGACAAGTGGCACGCGAGCCTTGGCGACGACACGCCGGAGAGCACCGAGGCATTCGCCCGCCTGCGTGGTGCCTTCGTCGACATCACGGCGGTCGACACGCCGTTCGGGCCGATCGAGGAGACAAGAGTTCCGGCGGTCGACCCGCTGCTGCGCGTCGACTCTGCGCTTCTGCGCCACGAGTTCTCGCTCGACCTCTTCCTGGCGTTTCTCGCAGCAAGCGCGTGCGGCAACGGCGTCCATCCGCCCGAGGTGATCCGTCTCTACGTCTCGGCGGTGCGCGATCCGAGGGGCGGCTTCGACACCGCCGCATCGCTCGCGGCCGCGATCGAGCCGCTTCTCGACGACGACACCGTATGCGTGGCGACCGGCGACGTGGCGCACCTCGGCCACGGCTACGGACCGGACGAAGAGACGACTCGCCTGCCGTCGAACGAGGCCGAGCTGGCCGCAATGACCTCGGCCTCTCTGCGCGACATGCACCAAGCCGCGCTGGCCCGCCACGACCACGCGACCGCGTGGGCCATGGGCACATGCCTGCGCAGCGATCAGCGCCAGATCCTGCCCGTGATCGCCGAGCTTCTGGGCCCGGGCGCGAGCTGCGAACCCCTGGCCTTTGGCCTCTCGGACTACGCCGGCATCAACAACCAGCCACGCCCCTGCTTCGTGGCCGCCGCGTTGAATCTCTTCCATCCTCGTGCATGAGGAGGTCGATTTGCAGGGGCGGCCCATCGAGGAGACCGACGACGCGCGGTACGCCGATCGAAGTTAGGACCGACCCCCTCGAATCCGGGATGCGAAAGTCGTCACTCCGGCGCCGGTATGTTCCTTGCCTCGAAGAGCCGCCGTGAGCCGACATTCGTTCAAGAGCAAGTCCGCGATGGATCGCTTCGCCTGGCGCTACGCATTCCACGCCCACCTCGTCTACCTGGGCGCGCCCATGACGAAGACCCAGCTGATCGCCCTGGCGCAGGCCGTGCACGCGCTGCGCGGCCACCTCGATCCCATCGCCGTGGCCGACGAGGTCTTGCTGACCTGGCCGTTCGATGTGACGGAATGGGGCGGTCTGCCCTGACCGTTCGGACCTGACCGCCGGCACGGTGCCACTTCGCCCGGCCGGCGCCGTGCCGCCAGCCCCTGCCCTGAGGAGGAGACGCAGGCGAGCCGACCTGATCGCGTCGACCGCAATGGGCGCGTCGGCACGAGGGACAAATCCGGACCCGATTTGTCGCCCCGAGCGCCGACGCGCAGCATCGGCGTCCAACTGTTTCCATGGCATGGACCGCAAGAAGCTTCCCCTGCCGCGCCGTGTCTGGCGCGTGACGCCCGATGCGCCGATGGGCGAGTTCGTCGACGTCGACGCGCTGGAGAAGTCCACGGGTTCGGCAACGGCCGAAGCCGTGCCCAAGGTGCTCGACCCTGCGCCGGTCGTCGACTGGCGCGGATCGTCGTGGGATCTGCTCAACGGTTGCGAGGTGAACGACGACGAGGAATCGCTTCCCGGCGATCTCTTCGACGACCTGTTCAAGCGCTGAGGCGCCGCCGTTCTGCCTCGACCCTGCCCGGCGCGGCACGCCGCTTGCCCGCGCCCCACGAGACGGGGAGGCCGGAATGAACGATGACAGCCTGATGGCGCAGATTCACGAGCTGCGTGGCTCGATGCTGGCGATGGAGTGCTACGTCAACGCGCTGACCCAAGCTCTGAGCGAGGACATGCGCGTGGTCGTGCGTGCCTTCCATGCCAGCGAGACCGAGGCGTTTCGCGCCGCATTGATGGATTCGACGGCCCCCGAGTCGACAGTCGACGCGTTCGAGCGCGATGTCGAGCGCGCGGTCAGCGTCCTCGGCGAGCCGGACCCGTCACGCCCGTCCTGAACGCGACGGACGCGCCCGGTCGATTGCCGACACGCGCCGGCCGATCAGCCGATGCACGTGCGGTTCTTGCCCGTCCGCTTGGCTTCGTAGAGCGCCTGGTCGGCGCGCTCGAGCGATTCCTCGATCCGCTCCGACAGGCGATAGCGCGTGACGCCCGCCGAGAAGGTGACGAACACCTGCTTTTCCTTGTGCATGAAGAGACCGCCCGTCAGCGAGCGCTGCAGGCGGGTCAGCACCTGCTCTCCCTCGTCGGCGGCGGTCGCAGGCAGGAGCACGACGAACTCCTCGCCGCCGTAGCGGGCGACGCGGTCGCCCGGGCGCAGCGTCTTGCTGACGATCGTCGCGAGCGATTTCAGCGCCTCGTCGCCCGCGCTGTGGCCCAGCTCGTCGTTGAGGCGCTTGAAGTTGTCGATGTCGAGCAGGCCGATGGAGAGATCGCCACCGTCGCGCTCGAGGCGGGCCCGCTCGATCTCGAAGGCCTGCATCAGGCCGCGCCGGTTCGCGACCTGCGT
Source organism: Burkholderiales bacterium (assembly GCA_038250795.1). Classification (GTDB taxonomy): domain Bacteria; phylum Pseudomonadota; class Gammaproteobacteria; order Burkholderiales; family Burkholderiaceae_C; genus Schlegelella_A. The sequence goes on from JBBSBZ010000033.1 coordinate 10,293, forward strand.
GAGCTGGTCGGTCGAGACCTCGTCGGAGAGGCGCTTCATCTCGTCCTCGAGCTGGACGATGCGCTCGCTCAGGTTGGTCGCCTTGCCGTGCTCTTCCTGCAGCCGCTCCTGGGTCTGCGCGACGAGCGTCTGCACGGCCCGGCTCTCGGCGACCATCTCGCGGACGACGCCGGTCAGCCCCTCGAGCGTGTCGGCGCCCTCGATCACCTCGGCGTAGCGGCCGACGCTCTCGTGGAAGTTACCGGTCTTCGAGCCGAGCTCGGCGAGCTCGGCCAGCATCTGCGTGATCAGGCCCTTGAGCGCGTCGCGCGCCTTCTCGCGCTCGCTGCGCACCTCGGCGTGCTGCTTCCTTGCATGGTGCAGCATGTCGCTCACCGCACGCACGCCGCGCGCGCTCAGGCCCTCCTCGATCTTCACGCGCATCGCCTCGCACTGGCCCTTCACCCAGCTGCCGTCCTCGGCCAGGTCGGTCAGGCTCGAGGTGAGCTCGAGGCAGAGCTTGCCGAGCTGGGCGAACAGATGATGGCGATGCTGCAGGACGCGATGGGCGCGCCGCGCCACCGCATCGGTATCGTCCGCGAGCGATTCGGGCGCGCCTTCGCCTCGCGCGCGCTCCAGGAGCTGGTCGATCTCGCCGACGAGTTCGAGATTGGCGCCGTCGCGGTCGGGCAGCGCCTGCTGCAGCGTCTCGGCGAGGATTCGCGCCGAGCGCTGCCAGAGCGCCGCGTCGGCCTGGGCGCGCTCGGCTGCCGCCTTGGCGAGCGCCGTCGCCGGGTCGACGGGCGCGTCGCCGGCCGGCGGCGCCGGTGGCACCAGCGCGACGACGGCAGGCGCCGGCACGACCTCGGCCGGTGGCTCCTCGCTGTCGCTGGTCTCGATGCCCGCCGATTCCACGTCGCCGTCCCAGCTGCTCAGGAGCTGGTTCAGGCGATGCTGGAGGCGACGCGGGTCGCTGCGCGCGCCGGCCAGGACGCGCTGGACGCCGTCGCGACGGCGTGCCGGCGTCCAGCCGCGCCCGCCACGCTCGACGCCGCGAAGAAGCCTCTCGATCAGGGTGGCGAGCGCGTCGGCCGGCTCCGAGACCTCGCCGGCCTCGAGCCGGTAGGCGCGCTCGTAGTTCTCGGGCGTCGGCTCGAGCCGCGCCGTCGCCAGGCGGCGCAGCGCGCCCTTGGCGATCTGCGCCTTGGTCTGCTCGACCGGCTTGGCCAGGGGCACGGCTTGTGTCATGTTCGACATCGCGAATCCGGTCACGCCAGGGGAATCTTGCCGACTGGCGCCACCCTCGGCTCGCGCCCCTTCGGGCGTGCGCTGTCCGGGTTGTCGCCGCTCGAGGCCTGGCCGATCCAGGGAGCCTTCTTGGGAAGCACGGTCTGCTTCAGCCAGAGCTCGATGTCCTCGGGCGGCTGCGCCTTGCTGAACAGGAACCCTTGCATGATGCCGCAGCCGAGGCGGTGCAGCACCTCCATCTGGCGCAAGTTTTCCACGCCTTCGGCGATCACGCGCAGGCCGAGCGAACGGGCCAGGGCGATGATCGCCGTGACCACCGCCGAGCTCTGCGGCGTCATGCCGAGATCGCGCACGAAGCTGCGGTCGATCTTCAGCTCGCTGATCGGCAGGGTCGTGAGATAGGCCAGCGACGAGTAGCCGGTGCCGAAGTCGTCGATCGAGATCTCTACGCCGATCTCGTTGAGCCGGTGCAGCGACGGGATCACGTTCTGCAGGTCCTTCATCAGGCCCGTCTCCGTGATCTCGAGCTCGATCGCGTGGTGTGGCACGCCGTAGGTCGTGACGGCGTTGTGGATGTATTCGACCAGGTCGGTGCGCTCGAACAGGCGGCTCGGCAGGTTGACCGCGATCGAGTCGGCGAAGCCGAAGTTGTCCTGCCAGATGCGCGCCTGGCGAGCCGCTTCGCGGATCGCCCATTCGGAGAGCGGGATGATGAGCCCGGTCTCCTCGGCAAGCGGGATGAAGTCGCCCGGCGGCACGAGCACGCCCTGACGGCGCCAGCGCATCAGCGCCTCGGCGCCGACCATCTTGGCGCCGCGCACGTCGATCTTCGGCTGGTAGTGCAGCACGAGCTCGTTGCGCTCGATCGCCTTGTGCAGCGCGCTCTCGAGCTCGAGCTTCTCGCGGCCCTTGCCGGCGAGGTTCGGCCGATAGAGCGACGAGGAATTGCGCCCGGCCGACTTCACCGAGTACATGGCGATGTCGGAGTTGCGCAGCAGGTCGGCGACGGTCGTGCCGTCGCGCGGGAAGATGGCGATGCCGACGCTGGCGGTGACGAAGCATTCCTGCAGGCCGATCATGATCGGCTTTCGCATCACCTCGAGGATTCGCGTCGCAACCCGCTCGGCGTCGTCGTCGTCGGTGACCTCCGGGAGGAGTGCGACGAACTCGTCGCCGCCGAGCCGACCGACCGCCTCGAGCGTGCGATGCGATCGGACGCCGACGCTCTCGAGCGAGCTCTCCAGCACCTGGTCGGAGTGGCGCACGCACGAGCGCAGGCGCCGCGACACTTCCATCAGCAGCTCGTCGCCGGCGCCATGGCCGAGGGTGTCGTTGATGATCTTGAAGCGGTCGAGGTCGATCAGCAGAAGCGCAACCTCGTGGCCGAGCCTGCGACCATGCTCGAGCGCGCGCTCGGCGCGCCAGATCAGCTGGCGCCGATTCGGCAGACCCGTGAGGGTGTCGAAGTTCGCGAGATGGCGGATCCGGTCTTCGGCAAGACGCCGGTCGGTCACGTCCTGGACGATGCCGGTGTAGCCGATCAGGTTGCCGTGCTCGTTGAACTCGGGCTCGGCCTCGATGTGGACGATGCGCTGGCGGCCGTCGACGAGGCGGGCGTGGATGTCGGTCGCGAGCACGGTGCTGCGGTCCATCGCGCTGTGGGTCAGCTCGAGGAAGGACTTGCGCTCGTCCTCGGGAACCATGCGCAGCAGGCCGCGGAACGCAGGCTGCTCGGTCGGCCCGAAGCCGAACACGCGCAGGCCCTCGATCGAGAACACCGGGCCGTCCTGGCCCCGGCGCCAGTCGAAGCTGCCCATCCGGGCCAGATCCTGCGCACGCGCGAGGCGCGACTTGCTGCGCTCGAGCTCGACGCGCGTGCGCGAGGCGCGCAGGAGGTAGCGCAGCCGCCCGGCAAGCAGGCGCCACTGGCTCGACTTCACGAAGAAGTCGGTGGCGCCGGCCTCGTACGCGCGCGTGATCGACGCGTCGTCGTCGAGGCCCGTCAGCATCAGCACCGGCAGCGACTCGAAGCCGGGCAGGACGCGCAGCTCGCGGCAGGTCTCGAAGCCGTCGAGGCCGGGCATGACGGCATCGAGGACGACGATGTCGGGCAGCCAGTCGGCCAGGATCTGGATCGCCGCCTCGCCGCCCGACGCCTCGGTGACCGCAAAGCCCTGATCCTGCAGCGCGACCGAGGTCAGCAGCAGGTTGACCTCGTCGTCGTCGACGAGCAGGACCTTGGGACGATCGGGAAGATCGTCGGCCGATGGCTCGGCTCTCAGGATCATGGCGGCGTGCCCGGGGTCAGCATTGGCGTTACAGCTTGTAGCACGGCGACGAGCTCGCGGTCCATGGCGTCGAGCTGCGTCGGCAGCCCGTCGACGATTCCTGCGCGAATGGAAGTCTCGATTTCGGCACAAATTCTCGCCAGCGCGAGAGCACCGATGCTTGCCGAAGACGATTTCAGCGTGTGCACGACATGCCGGATTCCCGCCATGTCGTCGCGTGCGCGAGCCTCCCTGAACTGGAGCGCGAGCCGGTTCGACGAGGTCTCGAAGGCCTTCAGCACGCGCTCGACAAGCTGGGTCTTGCCGGACGGGTCGAGGTCGCGCAGACGCGCCAGCGCGTCGGCGTCGAGCACGGTCGGAGCACCACTCACGACGACGCCTCGCCGGCTCTGCAGCCAGGCAGGCCCATGGGGAAGAAGGATCGCGCGAAGGCGAGAAGCGGCGATCGGGCGCGCGAGGAAGGCGGCGACATCATGTCCTGGTTAGCACTCCGCGGCGGCAGCGGCGCCCACGCAATGGCGCACGCGACCTCGACCGCACGACAGGTTGTCGGCGCCGCCGGCGCGGACTTGATCCCTGCGGCCGCAGCCGCGTGACGAAAGCGGCGTTCGACCTGCGCGGCCGACGTCGTGGGCCTCCTACAATTCGCGACGATGCCCGGCGCCGTCCTCTCGCGCTCATCGCGCCGCCCGGCGCGCACCCGCCCGCCCCGCGCCTGCGTGGCGATGCCGGCGTGACGCCGGTCGCCCTCGCCCTCTCGGTCGCCGTGGCTTCGGCTCTCGCCGCCGCGATCGGCGCCGGCGTCGCCATTTTCATGATGCGTCGCAACGGACGGCCGCGCCCCATCGTGCCGCGCGACGACCCGCCCTATGCGGCGGCGGGCGACAGCGATCCCGACCCCGAGTCCTTCGGCTACATCGTCTCGCACGACCTGCGTGCACCGATCCGCGTCGTCGAGGGCTTCACGAGGATCGTCAAGGAGGACTACGGGCACGTCCTCGACAAGGTCGGCCGCGACCACCTCGACCGCGTCCTCGGCGCGGCGACGCGCATGAACAGCATGATCGACGCCCTGCTCGCGCTCTCGCGCCTGTCGTCGCAGCCGATCGCCCACGTGCCGGTGGATCTGTCGCAGATCGCCGGCTTCGTCGTCGACGACCTGCGCCGCGAGCATCCGGACCGTGACGTCGAGGTGACCGTCGAGCCCGGCCTCGTCGCCGTCGGCGATCCGACCCTGCTGCGGATGATGCTCGAGAACCTGCTGGGCAACGCCTGGAAGTACAGCGCCCACGCGCAGCCGGCGCGGATCGGCTTCTGCCGTCGCGCCGGCGAGGAGGCGAGCTTCACGGTCGAGGACAACGGCGCCGGTTTCGACATGCGCTTTGCCGACCGCCTCTTCGGCGTCTTCCAGCGCCTGCACAGCGCGAGCGAGTTTCCGGGCACTGGCGTCGGCCTCGCATCGGTGCGCCGCATCGTGCGCCGGCATGGCGGCGAGATCGCGGCCGAGTCGCAGCCCGAGCGCGGGGCGCGCTTCCATTTCACGCTGCCGCCGAAGGCGCACGAGACGAGCGAAACCTGAAAGGCTAGTGGCGCGCCGGGGCGGCGAGCTGCTCCACCGCCGCCAGCAGCAGCTCCGCCTGCTCGCGCTCGCTGCGCCGCTCGCCGGCCGCCAGGCTCGCCAGGCGGCGCGCCGCCTCGGCGCGATCGAGCGAGTAGCGGTGCATCAACACGCCGACCGCCATCGCGGTGGTCGTGTCGAGCGGCCGGGCGACGTCGGCCGCCGTCGTCGCGACCGGCTCGCCGGCCGCTGGCGCACGACCGCTCTCGATGTGCGCGAACGCCGCCTCGACCGCCGGCACGATCTGCTTGATGTCGAGCGGCTTGACGAGATAGGCGACCGCGCCGAGCGCCTTCACCTGCGCGACGGTCTGCTCGTCGGAAAAGGCCGAGAGGAACATGAAGGGCATGCGGCACTTCGTGCGCAGGTACTGGGCGACGTCGAAGCCGCTCTTGCCTTCCATGCGGATGTCGAGGAGCGCGAGGTCGGGCCGATGCTCGCGCGCGATCAGGATCGCATCGTCGCCGTTGTCGGCGTCGTAGACGTGGTAGCCGGCGCGCGTCAGGCCATCGGTGAGCGTCGCCAGGACGAGCCGGTTGTCGTCGACCACCAGGATCCTTCCCTTGCTGACTTCGCCCGCTGCCTTCATGGTCGCCCCGATTGCCCTCTCGGCACGGATCTTATGCGGCGCCGACCCGCTGCACCCCGGGCGGGGTCAGCGAGACGGTGGCGACGACGAGATCGGCCGACTGTTCGATCGACAGCCGGGCGTTGCGCCGCGGCAGGAGGGCGCGCACCAGGCCGAGGCCCGAGACGCCGTTCGGGATCCGGGCCAGGCTGAAGCCGCCCGGCAGTCGCGAGCGGTTCGAGATCGCCACCTCCACGCCAGCATCGCCGCACGCCAGCGTGCAGTCGATCGCCTCGTCGCCGTCGACGAAGATGCTGTGCTTGATCGCGTTGGTGAGCAGCTCGTTGAGGGTCAGCGCGATCGGGATCGCCTCGACCTCGGGCAGCGTCCATTCGGTGGCGCTCGCGCCCGCGACGGTGCAGCGGATCGGCCGGCCGAAGGTGCGCTGGACCGAGCCGATGATCGCCTCGAGCACGCTCACGATGGCAAGCGGCCCGTCTGCGCCGACCTGCAGGCCGTAGACCTGGGCGATCGCCTGCACCTGGCCGACGACCTCGTCGATCGCCGCCGCGACCTCGGGCTTGCGCCCCGCGATCTGCTGCAGCAGGCCGGCGACGCCCTGGAGGTTGTTCTTGATGCGGTGGTGGACTTCCCGCACCAGCATCTCGCGCTGCGCGATCGCCGCCTCGAGGCGCGCTTCCTGCGCGGCGCGCTGCTCGGTGACGTCGGTGGCGACGAGGAGCAGTTGGTCGGAGGGGCCGCCGGGCGTCGCGGCGAGCGGCAGCAGGCGCGCGTCCCACACCTGCTCGGCGCCGTCGACCGCAAAGCGGTACTCGCGCGTCGTCACCTCGCTCGAGTCGAGCGCGGCGAGCAGGTCGCGCCGGCGCTCGGCGGCGAGCTCGGGCGGGAACATCTCCTCGAGCGTGCGGCCGACGAGCTGCTCGGGCGAGCTCCTCACCGTCGTCGCCGCCACCCCGTTGACCTGCACGACCGTCAGCGTGCGCGCGTCGAGCAGCGTGATCGCGAGCGGTGCCGCCTCGATCACGCGCCGCAGCGACGCCTGCGCCGTCGACACGGCAGCCTCTGCCTGGCGGCGGCGCTCGATGTCGAGGAGCGCGAAGGTGAGCTGGCGGCCGACCAGGTCGCGGCCGGTCGCAACGACGTTGCCGACGACCCAGAACTCGCGCCCGTCGAGGCCGCGCACGCGGCACTCGAAGGTCTCGGCCTGCCCCTCGACGAGGTCGTCGAGGTAGTGCGTGCTGCGAAACGGATGCGCGGCGTCGGGCGTCGCCACCACCGCCATCGGCTCGCCGATGAAGTCGGCCAGGTCGCCGCCGAACATGCGCCGCGCCGATCGGTTCATCCACTCGATGCCGCCGTGGCCGACGGTGACGATGCCGACCAGCACCGAGTCGAGGATCGAGCGAGTGCGCTCGGCCATCAGCTCGCGCTCGAGAGCGAGCGCCTCGAGCTGCACCTGTTGCGCCTTCAGCCGCGTGACATCGGAAAGCACGGCGATCGCCTCGTCGAAGCCCGAGCCGCCGCCGGCTCGGCGCACCGAGAGCGAGTACCAGCGCGGGCTGCCGGTGAGATCGGCGTCGCCGTGGCCGACGAAGGTGCCGGCGCGGGCGGGCACGTCGTCGCCGGCTTCGGACGCGTCGTCGAACACGAACTCGGTCTCGTACGTGCGACCGTCGATCAGTGCCTCGCGGATCTCGGCGGCCGTCGTCTCGGCCTCGGGATGGCGCGACAGCAGCTCCGCCAGGCTCGACCCGGCAACGGCGCTCGGCGGCAGCCGCAGCATCGTCTCGAAGCGGTGGTTGCAGCGCACGAGGGCGCCGCCGCGCAGGTAGGCGATGCCGGTGGTCGTGCTCTCGAGGATGGTCGTCATCTCGCGCAGCAGCTGCTCGCTGCGACGCTGGCTCATCTGCTGGTCGGTGACGTCGAGCGTCACGACCGAGGCCGTGCGCTTGCCCGAGGCAAGCGTCGCCGGCTCGACGCGGGTGAGCAGCCAGCGCTGGCCGAGGTCGGGATGGATGACGCGATAGCGCACCTCGGCGCGCTGGGTGCGCTTGAGCGCGAGCTGCAGCCGCTCGTACTCGGCGAGCGACTCGGGGGCGACGATCTCGCGGCTGATGTTCTGCAGCAGCGACGACGACGGGCCACCCGGCTTGGCGGGCTGGCGCACCCATCCCGACGACTCCTCGAAGGTGGCGATGCCGACGCTGGCGGTGTCCATCATCGCGCCGATCTGCATGCGCGCGAGGTCGCGCTCCTCCTCGGCGCTGCGGTCCTCGACGATGCCCATGTAGCGGCGCTCGCCGGAGGCGGTGCGGTAGCAGCGCACGATCGCGCGCAGGCGTCGTGGCAGGCCCTGGCGAGAGCGGATCCAGCCCTGCGACTCGACCGGGCGCGAGCCCGGCATGAGCGACTTCAGCACGCCGCCCTTGCTCCAGGAAAGCAGGAGCGCCAGATCGGGCGTGCCCTCGGCGAGCGACACAGGCACGCTGCCGGCGAGGTGGTCGAACGCCGGATTCGTGCGAACGAGCAGACCGCTGTCATCGAACAGGACCATGCCGACCGGACTCAGGTCGAACCAGTCGTCGAGCTCGCGCACCGAGCGGTCGGCGCGCTCGCGCGCAGCGTGCTCGAGCGTCGTGTCCTGCAGCACACCGAGGTAGAGAGGAGCGCCGCCCTCGTCGACGAGGACGCGGCGCGAGACGCGATACCAGCGCTCGAAGCCGCGCGCGTCGATGATCCGGCCTTCGCTCAGCGCCGGTTCGCCGGCGTGCCCGTTGGAAGTGACCAGCTGCGTGCGACGCTCCCGGCTCGACGCGCGGTCGTCGGGCACCTGGAGCTCGACCGGATCGCGGCCGACGAGCGCCTCGCGCGCGAAGCCGCTGAACTCGACGAAGGCGTCGTTGACGTCGACGATGCAAAAGTCCGCGTCCTGCAGAATCGCGGGAAAGGGCGACTCCCAGAAGATCAGCAGGGTCTCCTGGACCGCCGCCGGCAGTCCGGCCGTCTTCATTCCAGCGCGCCGGCCCCCATCAGGGCACGCAGCTGGGCGCGATTGATCTCGGCCACGCTCATCAGCAGGTTCTCGGCCGCCTCGCGGTACTCGTAGACCGACTCGCCTTCGGCCGCCTTGACCATCGCCATGTAGGGCTGGAACGGGCCGGTGCTGTCGACCAGCGCCTGGTAGACCCGCTCGGGCACCGGAATCGAGCCGAGCAGCTTGGCGAAGCTTTCCTGGAACATCCGGTCGAGCAGCGAGAAGACGCCGCAGATGAACATCTCGCTTCGCATCTCCTCGTCGCCGTTGCCGGCCACGAGCTCTTCCATCAGGAGGCC
>JBBSBZ010000034.1:0-19303 GCA_038250795.1 Burkholderiales bacterium
ACCGACAAGCGGCCGCTGATGAGTGACCTGCGCGAGTCGGGTGCGATCGAGCAGGACGCCGACGTGATCATGTTCATCTACCGCGACGAGTACTACACCAAGGACGCCTGCAAGGAGCCGGGGATCGCCGAGATCATCATCGGCAAGCAGCGCAACGGCCCGACCGACACCTTCAGGCTCACCTTCCTGAAGCCGCTCACGAAGTTCGACAACCTCGCGCCCGGCTCGGCAGGCAGCGACTATTGACCCACGCGCGCGCCGTCGCGGCGATGGTGCTGGTCACGCTTCTGTGGAGCACCGCCGGCATCGTCACCCGCCAGCTCGACGCGGCGACGAGCTTCGAAGCGACGGCCTGGCGCAGCGGCTTCAACGCGCTGGCGCTGGTCGTGCTGCTCGGACGGCTGCGCGGCTTGGCCGGGCTCGGGGCAACGCTGGTGAGCGGCAACCCTGCGCTCTGGATCTCGGGCGCGTGCTGGGCGGTGATGTTCACCGCCTTCATGGTCGCGATCACCATGACGACGGTCGCCAACGTCCTCGTCACGATGTCGATCGCGCCGCTCCTCACGGCGCTGGTCGCTCGTGCCGTGCTCGGCCAGCGACTGCCGGCGAGGACCTGGGCGGCAATCGTCGTCGCCGGGATCGGCATCGGCTGGATGTACACCCATGAATTCGCGCTCGTCGACATGCGCCAGCTCGCCGGCACGGCGGTGGCGCTCGGCGTGCCGATCGCGGCGGCGGTCAACTGGACGGTGATCCAGCGGGGCGGAAGAGGTGAGGTCGACCTTCTCGTCGCGGTGCTGATCGGCGCCGTGCTCTCCACCCTCGTCACGCTCCCGCTGGCGCTGCCGCTGCGCGCCTCGGGGCACGACATCGCGCTGCTCGCCCTGCTCGGCGTCGCCCAGCTGGCGATCCCGTGCCTGATCGCCGTTGCTGCCGCTCGCTCGCTCGCGGCGCCCGAAGCAGCGCTGCTCTCGCTGCTGGAAATCATTTTCGGCGTCACCTGGACCTGGCTCTGGGCCGACGAGGTGCCCGGGCCACACGTCCTGATCGGCGGTGCGCTCGTCGTCGGGGCCCTGGTGGCCAACGAAGGCCTGGCACTTCGGCGGCGTCGCGTTGTCGACAATTCGGCATGAACGCGGCGACACCGTCCTACGCCTTCGCGAAGGCGCGCCCGCTACGATCCGCGCGTCGCGTCAGCCATTTGTTCGCATGTCCAGCCAACCCCTTGCCAAGCGCAGCTCGCACGTGAGCGGCGACAAGCGTTCCAGGCATGCTCGGGCACCGGGTCCGCTCCTGCTTCTGCTCGAGGGGCGTGCGCCCATGGAGCTGGCCTCGCTGGTCGCCTCCTGGCCTTGGCTGCGGCGCCTGCCACGGGGCGACGGCCATCCGGTGATCGTCTTCCCCGGCATGGGCGCCAACGACGCGACGACCGTGCCTTTGCGTCGCTTCCTGCGTGGGCTCGGCTACGCCACCTCGGCGTGGGGACAGGGGCTCAACTTCGGACCGCGCCCGGGCGTTCTCGAGCGCGCCGCCGACGATCTTCGCGCGCTGGCCGACAAGCACCGCCAGCCGGTGAGCCTGGTCGGCTGGAGCCTGGGCGGAATCTACGCGCGCGAGCTGGCCAAGCTCCATCCTGGCGAGGTCCGTTCGGTCATCACGCTCGGCACGCCGTTCACCGGCCATCCGAAGTCGACCAACGCCTGGCGGATCTACCAGGCCCTCACCGGCAGCAAGGTGGGCGACGGCGACGGCATGGCGCAAATCCGCGGCGAGCCCCCCGTGCCGACGACCTCGATCTTTTCGCGCAGCGACGGCATCGTCTCGTGGCGCTGCAGCCTGAATGCCCCGTCGCCGATCGCCGAGAACATCGAGATTCCGGCCAGCCATGTGGGCCTGGGCATGAATCCGCTCGCGCTCTACGCGGTGGCCGACCGGCTGGCGCAGCCGATCGGCGGGTGGAAGCCGTTTGATCTCAGGGGCGTGCGCCGCTGGTTCTTCCGGATCGGCGCGACCGAATCGGCAGCGCCGGCCGGCTGAGCTCCGATTCGATGCAGATCGGCGCCAACGGCGTTCGGCTCGAGATCGAGGACCATGGCTCGTCGGCCGGCGAGCCGCTTCTTCTCGTCATGGGCCTGGGCATGCAGCTGCTGGGCTGGCCGACGGAATTCGTGGCGATGCTCGTCGCGCGCGGCTTTCGCGTCATCCGCTTCGACAACCGCGACAGCGGCCTGAGCCAGGGCTTCGACGCCGCGGGCGTCCCCAACCTCGCGCTCGACTCGCTTCGCTACACCCTGGGCATGGGCGTGACGAGCGCCTACACGCTGGCCGACATGGCCGCCGACAGCGTCGGCATCCTCGACGCCCTCGGCATCGAAAGCGCGCACGTCTGCGGCGCATCGATGGGCGGGATGATTGCGCAGCACATGGCGGCCCGGTCGCCCGGACGCGTCAGGAGCCTGACGCTGATGATGACCAGCAGCGGGGCGCGGCGGCTGCCCGGGCCGGCCCTCAAGGTGCGCGCCGCGATGATCTCGCGGCCCGACGACCCCGGGTCGCTCGCGAGCATCGTCGAGCACTACGTCCGTCTCTACAAGCTGATCGGCAGCCCCGGCTTCCCGGCCGTGCCCAGTGAACTTCGGCAGCGCTTCACGACCTCGATCGCGCGCGCGTATCGCCCTGCGGGGACGGCGCGCCAGATGGTTGCGATCGCCGCCGACGGTGATCGATCGGGCTTGCTGTCGGGGCTGCGCGTGCCGACGCAGGTCATCCACGGCGCTGCCGATGCCCTCGTGCCGGTCGCTGCCGGGCGCGATCTGCAAGCGAAGATCCGGGGCGCCGAGATCGATGTGGTCGAGGGCATGGGGCACGACCTGCCGGCGGCGCTCTGGCCGCGCTTCGCTGCCGACATCGCGCGGGTCGCGGACCGGGCCGGGACGGCGAGCGCCGAGCGTCGCGATGCCGCCGCGGCGCCGTCGGCCTGACGCCGGCCCGCCCGGCTGACGGGCGTGATATTTCACCCGCTCGGACGGCTCTGGGCGAAGGCGTTTAGCGACGATACTTTCCGCTCGCGCCCGGCTGTTCGCCGAGCCGTGGCCGGGTTCGCCCGACGCTGACCACCATGAGCCTGAGCGATTCGTCGACCACCGCTGCTCTTGCCGCCGCGCAGGAAAGGATTCGCGCCGCCGCGGCGGCGACCGTCGTCGAAGTCGCCAACACGCTCCTGTGGCAGATGAAGTCGGCTGCCACCTACCGCGAGCGCGGTCTGATCGCCTTCGCCCAGATCCACATCCTCGAGAGCCGCGATCTTTTCCTGGCCTCGTTCGCCGCCGCGCTTCAGGACAGCGTCGCCGACGACGTCGGTGCCCGCCCGGATGCGCCGGTCGCCGAGAAGGCCAAGACCGACTGGCAATCGATCAGCCTCGTCGACGAGGACCAGATCGAGGAACGCATCTCGTTCGGCCGCATCGGCCAGCTCGTCTCGCACCGATGCGAGGCCGAGCTGCGCGAGCTCGACGGCTACATGAACGCGCTCCTGCAGACCGGCTGGGCCGACCCCGACCGCAATCCGCTGCGCGGCCAGGTCCTCGGGCTGGCGCTCCACAAGGCGATCGAGAAGATCACCGATGAGCCCGACACGCAGAAGATCTTCGCCCGCGAGCTCGGCCAGGCGATGGCCAACGCGATGCCGGCCTGCTACCAGGCCATCATCGCCAACCTGAAGGAGCGGGGCGTCCGGCCCACGGAAGTGGCAATGCGTCCGGTCGACGGATTCAGTCGGAGCGCTTCGGCACGACCGGCCGCTACCGAAGCGCCGCCCGGCTTCGACGAGACCCGCAAGGCGTGGGAGGCTTCGTGGCAGGGACGGATCGGCGCGGAGAACCCCGGCCCGCGTGACTGGGAGCGCTCGATCCTGGGCCGACACGTCGACCCGATCTCCGAGAGCGGAGTGCCCGAGAGCTCCGCGGGACTGCTCGATCGCCTGATCCGCGGTGGCCTGCCCGGTTCGTTCGCGGCCCAGGGCGGGGCGCGCGGCCCGGGCAGCACCGAAGCCGACATCGAGCTGATGAACCTGCTGCGGCGTCTCAACGGCGGCGCAACCGTGCCCGGTGGACTCGACCCGTTGATGCGAGACAGCGGCTACGGCGCGTACACCCGCGACGGCGAGCCCGACTTCGCGCCCTCGACCCGATCGACCGTGCCGCTCGGCGCCTACCAGGTGCAGGCACCGTCGAGCGGCCTCTCGGGGCTGATGGCGGCCAACCTGATCCGCGCCCACCGCGACGAGCTGATGAAGGCGTCGCGCGGCAAGCTCGACCACCTCGTGATCGAGGTGGTGAGCAGCCTGTTCGACCAGATCCTGTCGGACGCGCGCGTGCCTCCCGAGATGGCGCGGCAGATCGCGCGGCTGCAGTTGCCCGTGCTGCGCGCGGCGCTCGTCGACGGCAGCTTCTTCTCGTCGCGCCGCCATCCGGTGCGCCGCTTCATCAACCGCATCGCCTCGCTCGCCTGCGCCTTCGATTCGTTCGAGACCGGTCCGGCCCGCGAGCTGCTCGATCGGGTCGGCAGCCTGGTCAAGGAGATCGTCGACGGCGACTTCGACCAGCTCCAGGTCTACGACGCCAAGCTGCTCGAGCTGGAGCGATTCGTCGCCGAGCAGACTCACGCCGAGATCCGCGAGAGCGCCGCCGCCGCGACCCTGCGCGGCAAGGAGCTCGAGTGGCGAGTCCAGCAGCGCTTCAGCCAGCGGCTCTTCGCCGCGCTCGAGCCGCTGGCGCTGCCCGCGTTCCTGCGCGATTTCCTGGCCGGCGTCTGGGGCCAGGCGATCGTTCTCGCGTCGCGGCGCGACGGTGCCGAGAGCGAGCATGCGCAGCGCCTGCGCCGCACCGGCGTCGCACTGGTCGTCAGCATCCAGCCCAAGCGATCGATCGAGGACCGCAAGCACTTCGTCGTCTCGCTGCCGGGGCTGATGTCGGAGCTGACGGAAGGGATGAAGTTCGTCGAGTGGCCGCAGGCTGCGCAGGACGAGTTCTTCGGCCAGCTGATCTCTCAGCATTCGGGCTCGCTCAAGGGCACGGCACGAAGCGACCTCGACCACAACATGCTGGTCCGCAACCTCGAAGCCGCGTTCCGCTCCGCGGTGCCGAGCGCCGAAGAGGCCGTCGCCGAGTCCGAGACGGAGCCGGCGCAAGGCCAGGCGCCGATCGTCGAGCAGCGCTTCTCCGCCGCCGAGGGCGAGGCCATCGGCCTGATCTCGGAAAGCGAGATCGACTGGTCGCGCCACCCCGCTAACGAGGCGCGTGCCGCACTGGCCAAGCGCCTGGCGGACGAGCAGGCACGCGGCGCGGCGAGCCTCGATGCGTCGTCTGCCGGCGCGGGCCTCGCCGACGTCCCGCTCGAAGATGCGACGTCGGGGGCGATGTCGTTCCCTGCGCTTCCGGGCGATCCTTCGGAGGATTCCCGCGCGCCACCAGGCGCTTCCGGGCCCAACCCGGAAGAGCCGGTCGAGTCCCCGGAGTTCGCGCCCGGTCCTCAGCTGCGCGAACACCTCCAGCTGGGCTTCTCGTACCAGCTCAATCTCAAGGACCAATGGGAGAAGGTGCGACTCACCTACATGAGCCCGGGCCGCACGCTGTTCCTGTTCTCGCACGGTGTGAAGGGCCGCGAGACGATCTCGATGACCGCCCGCACGCTCGCGCGGTTGTGCGAAGGCGGCAGGATGCGCGCCTTCGAGAATGCCTTCCTGATCGACCGGGCGACCCAGCGGGCGCGCCAGCAGCTGTCTGCGATCGGCCGGTCGGGCACGGCGACTGCGGTGACCTGAGAACGCGTCGGATCGCGAATTCGCGACCTGCGGTGCCGGCGGTCAAAATCGCGGGGTGACCCGAGCTTTCGACCCGTGGCGACTGTGCGTCGCGCCGATGATGGACTGGACGGATCGACATTGCCGCCATTTCCATCGTTTGCTGACGAAGCGCGCCCGCCTCTACACCGAGATGGTGACGACCGGTGCGCTGCTGCACGGCGACGTCGGCCGACATCTCGACTTCGATCCCTTCGAGCAGCCGGTCGCGCTTCAGCTGGGCGGCAGCGAAGCCGGCGATCTCGCGGCCTGCGCACGCCTGGGTGAGCGCTGGGGCTACGCGGAGATCAACCTCAACTGCGGCTGTCCGAGCGAGCGGGTCCAGCGCGGTGCGTTCGGCGCCTGCCTGATGGCCGAGCCGCGACTCGTCGCGACGTGCGTCGCGGCGATGCGCGAGGCCGTCGCGATCCCGGTGACGGTGAAGCATCGCATCGGCCTCGACCGCTCCGAGGACTACGGCTTCGTGCGCGACTTCGTGGGGATCGTCAGCGAGGCGGGCTGCGGGGTCTTCGTCGTCCACGCGAGAAACGCCTGGCTGCACGGCGTGAGCCCGAAGGAGAACCGCGAGCTTCCGCCGCTTCGCCACGGAGTCGTGCGCGACCTCAAGCGCGACTTTCCCGGCCTCGTCTTCGTCGTCAATGGCGGGGTCGGCGAGGGCGATGAGATCGA
This sequence comes from Burkholderiales bacterium, assembly GCA_038250795.1. GTDB lineage: Bacteria > Pseudomonadota > Gammaproteobacteria > Burkholderiales > Burkholderiaceae_C > Schlegelella_A. The sequence goes on from JBBSBZ010000034.1 coordinate 6,530, forward strand.
GGCGCAGCTGCATTCGCTCGACGGCGTGATGGTGGGTCGCGCCGCCTATCACCATCCGTGGGAACTCGCCGACTGGGATCGTCGATTCTTCGGCGACGCGCCGCGAGATCTCGTGCGCGACGCCGTCGAGGATGCGATGGTCGACTACATGGAGCGGCTGGGCACGCGAAGCGGCGAGCCGTGGTCGCACGTCTCGCGCCACATCCTTGGCCTGCGCAACGGCGAGCCCGGCGCGCGACGCTGGCGCCAGGTCTGGTCGGACCATCGGCTCAAGGGCGAGTCGCCGCGTCTCGTGTCGCGGCTCGCGCGCGAGGCGCTTCGTGGGGTCGGCGCCGCTCTCAGCGAGGCGACCGCGACGGCCACGTCGCCAGCAGCACGCCGCCCAGCGCCAGGGCGAATGCTGCCGCTTGGGCCGTCGTGAACTCCTCGCCGTAGAAGGTCGCGCCGACCGCCGCCGCGCTCACCGGCAGGAACACCGTGAAGATGCCGGCCGAGGAGGCCGGCACGTGCTTCAGCCCGGTCATCCAGAGCCATACGGTGACGACGCTCGCGGCAATCGAATAGACCACGAGCAGCACCCACGACGACGGCGGGATGAACGAGGGCGAGAAGTCGCCCAGCTCGCGAAGCGCGAACGGCGCGACCAGCACCAGGCCCCACAGGTTGATCAGGGCGCTGATGCGCTTGGGGCCGACCGTCGCCGAGAGCTTCTTGCCGATCACGACGTAGATGGCCTCGCAAGTCACCGCGCCGAGCAGGAGCGCCACGCCGGCGAGCGAGCCGCTGGCCAGCTCGCCGTCGGCGTCGCGGGCGAAGGCGACGAGCCCGATGCCGGCGATCGCGCAGGCGATGCCGGCGCCGACGCGCGGCTTGACGCGCTCGCCGAGCAGCAGCCACGAGAGCATCGCCACGACTGCCGGCAGCGCGGCCATGATCACGCCGGCTGCGAGCGCAGAGCTCTGCCGGATGCCGAACAGCATGCAGATCGAGAACAGGAAGTTTCCGAAGAACGACTCGAGAAAAAGCAGGCGATGCGAGCGCGAGTCGAGCACCGCTTCGCCGGCCGGCCGGCGAAGCCACGGCGCCATCGCCACGGCACCGATGGCGAAGCGCATGCCGGCAAGCAAGAAAATCGGGAAGACGGCGACGAGCGCCTTCGAGAAGCCGACGTAGGCGCCGACGACGGCCATCGAGGCGGCGAGGGCCAGATAGGCCAGCCCCGTGCGCGTCGAGGCGCTGCTCACGGCGAAGCGGCCGGTCGATGCGCCGCGGCGGCGTCGAGGGCGCGACGCCGCTCGTTGGCCGCGATGACGAAGCTCGCGACGACGACGCCGACCGCGACGACCGCGATGATGATCGTCGCCACCGCGTTGACGCTCGGGTTCAGGCCGAGACGGGCGCGCGAGAAGATCACGAGCGGCATCGTCGTCGAGCCCGGGCCGGAAAGGAAGGCCGAGAGCACGACGTCGTCGAGCGAGAGCGTGAAGGTGAGGAGGAAGGCTGACAGGAGCGACTGGCCGATCATCGGCAGCGTCACCAGCCAGAACACCTGCCAGGGACGGGCGCCGAGATCGAGGGCGGCCTCCTCGAGCTGCGGATTGAGCGTCTGGAGGCGGGCGCGGATCACGACCGTCGCGTAGGCCAGGCCGAGGAGCAGGTGGCCGAGCCAGATCGTCACCATTCCGCGCTCCGGAAAGCCGGTGCCGAACACCGCTTCGGTGAGGCGCTGGAGCGAGACGAGCATCAGCAGCAGCGACAGGCCGATGATCACCTCGGGCATCACCAGCGGCGCGGCGACCATGCCGGTGAAGAGCGTGCGGCCGAGGAAGCGCGGGTAGCGGACGAGCGCGAAGGCGGCGAGCGTGCCGAGCACGACCGAAGCACAGGCGGTCGTGAGCGCAACCTTGAGCGACAGGGCCAGGCCGGCCAGCAGTTCGCTGTCCGAGGCGAGGGCTGCGTACCAGCGCAACGTGAATCCGCGCCAGAGGTTGGCGACCGGCGAGTCGTTGAACGAGTAGGCGACGAGGGCGACGATCGGCACGTAGAGAAAGGCGTAGCCAAGCGCGAGCCAGGCGCGTGCGAACCAGCGGTTGAAGGAAGACGTCCGCATCGCCTCAGGCGGCACGCGCCGAAGACTCGCCCTGATAGCGGCTGAAGACCGCCAGCGGCACGATCACGAGCAGGACCATCGTCACCGCAACCGCGCAGGCCATCGGCCAGTCGTTGTTGCTGAAGAACTCGTCCCAGAGCGTGCGGCCGATCATCTGGGTCTGCGGCCCGCCGAGCAGCTCCGGGACCACGTACTCGCCGACGCAGGGGATGAAGACGAGCATCGAGCCGGCGATGATTCCGGCGCGCGACAGCGGCACGGTGACGCGCCAGAACGCCGTCCAGGCCGACGCACCCAGGTCGGCCGCCGCCTCGAGCAGGCGCAGGTCCATCTTCGCCAGGTTCGAGTAGAGCGGCAGGATCATGAACGGCAGGTAGGTGTAGGTCATGCCGAGGACGAGCGAGAAGGGCGTGTTCATGAGCTGGCCCGGGCCGGGGATCAAACCGAGCGCGGCCATCGGACGGTCGAGGCCGAGGCGCTCGATCGCGTCGGCCGCTAGGCCGTGCTCGGTGAGGAGCGCCTTCCATGCATAGACACGGAGCAGGAACGAGGTCCAGAAAGGCAGCATCACGAGCATCAGCAACGCCGGCTGCAGCGGGCGCCGGGCACGCGCCATGAAGTACGCGAACGGGTAGCCGATGGCCAGGCAAAGGAGGGTCGTCACCGCCGCGAAGAGCAGGCTCGACCCGTAGGTACGCAGGTACAGGTCGTCCTGCGCGAGCAGCAGGTAGTTGCCTAACTTGAGGCTGAAGGCGATCGCACCGTCCTTCCATTCGACGATGTCCTTCAGCTTCGTCGTCTCCATCTCGGAGACGCTGATGCGCGCGACGACCAGGAACGGGATCAGGAAGAACGCGATCAGCCAGGCGTAGGGCACCGCGATGACGGCGAAGCGGCCGGCGCGCTTCATCGCGGCAGGACGACCTGCGCCAGGTCGGACCAGCTCGCATGCGCCGCGTCGCCCCAGGTGAGCGGCCGATCCGGCTGGCGCTCGACGTTGCTCTGGCTCACCTTCAGGATCCGGCCGCCGGCGAGCTGCAGGTGGTAGACCGTGTAGTCGCCGAAGTACGCCAGGTCCTTGACGATGCCGCGCGCCTGGTTGAAGGCCGGCTCGGCTGCGTGGGCGTCCGGCGTCGCCGCGTCGGCGCGGGCGAGGCGGATCTTCTCCGGGCGCACCGCGACGGTCACGGCCATGCCGCGTGTGCCGGTGATGCCATGGCCGATCCGGTGGCGCACGTCGCCGCAGTCGACGACGACGTGGTCGGCCTCGTCCTCGACCAGCGTGCCATCCATCAGGTTGACGTTGCCGATGAAGTCGGCGACGAATCGGCTCGCAGGCGTCTCGTATATCTCGGCCGGCGCGCCGACCTGCAGAAAGCGGCCCTCGCTCATCACGGCGATGCGCGAGGCCATCGTCATCGCTTCCTCCTGGTCGTGCGTGACCATCACGCAGGTGACACCGACGTCGTGGACGATGTTGGCGAGCTCGATCTGCGTTTCCTCGCGCAGCTTCTTGTCGAGCGCGCCGAGCGGCTCGTCGAGGAGCAGGAGCTGCGGCTTCTTCGCAAGGCTGCGCGCGAGCGCGACGCGCTGCTGCTGGCCGCCCGAGAGCTGGTGCGGCTTTCGCTTCGCGTAGGGCGCGAGCTGCACGAGCTTCAGCATCGCCTCGACGCGTGCCTGGATCTCGGCCGCGGGCAACCTGTCGCGGCGCAGGCCGAACGCGATGTTCTCGAAGACCGTGAGATGCGGGAAGAGCGCGTAGCTCTGGAACATCATGTTCATCGGCCGCTCGTACGGCGCGAGCGTCGCGAGGTCGCGACCGTCGAGCGTGATCGTCCCGGAGCTCGGCGTCTCGAAGCCGGCGAGCATTCGCAGCAGCGTCGTCTTGCCGCACCCCGATGAACCCAGCAGGGCGAAGACCTCGCCCTTGACGATGTCGATCGAGACGTTGTCGACCGCCCGATGGCCGTCGAAGTCCTTGACGATGTTCCTGATCTGGAGAAAGGCTTCGGCGCTCATCGGCACAGGCAGGCGGCCGGAACGCCGCCCGTCATCGTCGCGCCCGGAGGCGCCGGCGGGTCTCTAGTGCTTCTTGAGCACGTCGGCGATCGTGCTGATCGCCTGGTCGATGTGCGACTCCTCGACGATCAGCGGCGGCGACAGGGCGATGATGTCGCCCGTGAAGCGGACCAGCACGCCGCGCTCGAAGCACTCGCGAAAGACGTCGAAGGCGCGCTTGCCCGGGCTGCCGGCAATCGGCTCGAGCTCGATCGCGCCGACCAGGCCGATGTTGCGGATGTCGATCACGTGCGGCGACTCCTGGAGCGAATGGACGGCGTGCTCGAACGCCGGAGCCATCTTCGCGCCGCGGGTGAGCAGGTCTTCGTCGGCGTAGGTCTCGAGCGTACCGAGCGACGCCGCGCAGGCGAGCGGATGCGCCGAGTACGTGTAGCCGTGCGGAAACTCGACGGCGTGCTCGGGGCCGGTCATGAAGACGTCGTGGATCGAGTTCCTGGCGAACACGGCGCCCATCGGCACGCAGCCGTTGGTGATGCCCTTGGCGACGGTCATGAGGTCGGGCGTGACGTTGAAGTGCGTCGCCGCGAACGGCGAGCCGAGACGGCCGAAGCCGGTGATGACCTCGTCGAATATCAGCAGGATGCCGTGCTTGTCGCAGATTGCGCGCAGCCGCTCGAGGTAGCCCTTGGGCGGCAGGATCACGCCGGTCGAGCCCGCGACCGGCTCGACGATCACGGCGGCGATCGTCGACGCGTCATGCAGGGTGACGATCCGCTCGAGGTCGTCGGCGAGTTCCGCGCCGTGCTCCGGAATGCCGCGCGTGAAGGCGTTCTTCTTCAGGTCGTGGGTGTGTCTCAGGTGATCGACTCCGCCGAGCATGGGCCCGAAGGTCTTGCGGTTGCCGGCGATGCCGCCGACCGAGATGCCGCCGAAGTTGACGCCGTGGTAGCCGCGCTCGCGGCCGATGAGACGGGTGCGCTGTCCCTCGCCGCGGGCACGGTGGTAGCCGATCGCCATCTTCAGCGCGGTATCGACTGCTTCCGAGCCGGAGTTCGTGAAGAAGACCTTGTCGAGGCCCGATGGCGCGAGCGCGACGAGCTTCTCGGCGAGCTCGAACGCCTTCGGATGGGCCATGTTGAAGGGGGGCGCGAAATCCATCTCGGCCGCCTGCTCGGCGATCGCCTGGACGATCTTCGGCCGCGCGTGTCCGGCATTCACGCACCACAAGCCGGCGACGGCGTCGAGGACTTGCCGGCCTTCGGGTGTCCAGTAATACATGCCCTTCGCCTTGGCCAGCATGCGCGGCGCGCTCTTGAACTGACGGCTCGCCGTGAACGGCATCCAGAAGGCCTCGAGGGTCGCGGGAGGCGTGCTGCTCGTGGGGCCGGACGTCGAGGCGGGGTGCGGATCCTTGTGCATGTGATTTTCTCCGGGCTCGGCGACCCCAAGCGGCCGCCGGAGGAGAGAGTCTAGAAGAACTGGCCCGGGCCACCCGCTTTCACATCAGAAAGCGTACATCCCATGATGTGAAATAATGAGATGCTGCATCGCCGCATAATTTCTCATTGTGAAGAATCAGATACCGCATTGCAAAACGCCTAAATAAACCGTTGATGCGATTGAAAAATTTCGGTCGCTCATAGATCGCCGCCGCCTCGGTTCGGTCACCTGCAATCCGTAAGCTCGACCCAGACGACCTTCTCATTCACTTCCCCGGAGCCTCCATGCACGCACCCACCCGAGATGAATCGATTCGCGCCCTAGAACAGGACTGGGCGGAGAACCCGCGCTGGAAAGGGATCAAGCGCACCTATTCGGCCGCCGATGTCGTTCGCCTTTCCGGCTCGGTGCGGGTCGAGCACACGCTGGCCCGTCGCGGCGCCGAGAAGCTCTGGAGCCTCGTCAACACGGAGCCCTTCGTCAACACGCTCGGCGCCCTGACCGGCAACCAGGCCATGCAGCAGGTCAAAGCCGGCCTGAAGGCCATCTATCTCTCAGGCTGGCAGGTGGCCGGCGACGCCAACATCGCCGGCGAGATGTACCCGGACCAATCGCTCTATCCGGTGAACTCGGTGCCGATGGTCGTCAGGCGCATCAACAACACCTTCACGCGTGCCGACCAGATCCAGTGGTCCGAAGGGAAGAACGACATCGACTACTTCGCGCCGATCGTCGCCGACGCGGAGGCCGGGTTCGGCGGTGTCCTGAACGCCTTCGAGCTGATGAAGTCGATGATCGACGCCGGCGCGGCCGGCGTCCATTTCGAGGATCAGCTTGCCTCGGTCAAGAAGTGCGGCCACATGGGTGGCAAGGTCCTCGTGCCGACGCGCGAGGCATCTGCGAAGCTGACCGCCGCGCGCCTGGCCGCCGACGTCATGGGCGTGCCGACGCTTGTCATCGCCCGGACCGATGCCGAGGCGGCCGACCTCGTCACCAGCGACGTCGACGACAACGACAAGCCCTTTCTCACCGGCGAGCGCACGATCGAGGGCTTCTACCGCACCCGTCCCGGCCTCGACCAGGCCGTTTCGCGCGGGCTGGCCTACAGCGAGTTCGCCGACATGGTGTGGTGCGAGACCGGCAAGCCCGACCTGGCGTACGCGAAGGCCTTCGCCGAGGCGATCCACCGGAAGTTCCCGGGCAAGCTCCTGGCCTACAACTGCTCGCCGAGCTTCAACTGGAAGAAGAACCTCGACGACGCGACGATCGCCAAGTTCCAGCGCGAACTCGGCGCGATGGGCTACAAGTTCCAGTTCATCACGCTGGCGGGCTTCCACAGCCTCAACTACTCGATGTTCAATCTCGCGCACGGCTATGCCCGCAACAGCATGACCGCGTTCGTCGAGCTGCAGGAGGCGGAGTTCGCTGCGGCGGAGAAAGGCTTCACGGCCGTCAAGCACCAGCGCGAGGTCGGCACCGGCTACTTCGACGCCGTGACGACGACGATCGAGCGCGACGCGTCGACGGCCGCGCTCAAGGGATCGACCGAGGACGAGCAGTTCTTCGACCGCAAGCACGCCTGACCTCGCCGTAGCCCGTCGATCGTCGCCCTCGCGACGGGCGGGCCTCCCTCTTGCTTCGCCTCACGGCTTGCCGTGGGGCGATCTTCTTTGGTCGAGGCGTTGCAAGGAACCAAGCCGGTGAATCCGGCCGAAGTTTCCGCGTGCGTGTCGGCGAGGGAGTACGCCGCGCGTTGACCAACGGCCCTCCACCGACCGGAAAGAATGACCGCCTCGACGATCTGCATCACCAGACGACTGCTCATCGCCGCGATGGCCCTGGCCGCGATGCCGGCCGCCTGGGCCTTCGGCCTCGACGACGTCGCCACCCGCGCCGGCAGTCTCGCTGCCCGACCCTATCAGGCGCCTGTCGTCAAGATGCCGCCAGCCCTGCGCGATCTCGACTACGACGCCTATCGCGACATCCGCTTTCGACCCGACAAGGCACTCTGGCGGGCCGAGAAGCTGCCGTTCGAGGTGATGTTCTTCCACCAGGGACGCGCGGTGCCGGAGCCGGTTCGCATCAATGTCATCGAGCCGTCCGGAACGCGCGAAGTGGCCTTCGACCCGGCGCTCTTCGACTACGGCAGGAACCGGTTCGATCGCCAGTCCCTGCGCGGCCTCGGCTTCAACGGCTTTCGGATTCACTACGCGATCAACAAGCCCGGCTACAAGGACGAGGTTCTCGTCTTTCAGGGGGCGAGCTACTTTCGCGCCGTCGGCAAGGGCGAGGTCTATGGCCTTTCCGCGCGCGGCCTCGCCGTCGACACGGCTTCGGCGGAGGGAGAAGAGTTCCCTCGCTTCGTCGAGTTCTGGATCGAGCGTCCGCGCAGGGACGCGACGTCGCTGACGTTCTACGGCCTGCTCGATTCGAAGCGCATCGCCGGGGCCTACCGCTTCGTGCTCACGCCGGGCAAGGAGACGGTCATGAATGTGACGGCGCGACTCTTCGCGCGCGACAAGATCGCCAAGGTCGGCCTGGCGCCGCTCACCAGCATGTACCTGTTCGGCGAGAACCAGCCGGGCCGGGACGACTATCGGCCCGAGGTTCACGATTCCGATGGCCTCTCGATCGAGAGCGGCGAGGGGGAATGGATCTGGCGTCCGCTCGTGAACCCGAAACGCCTGCTCGTCACCTCATTCGCCGAGACCCGCCCGCGCGGCTTCGGCCTGATGCAGCGCGATCGCTCGCCCGCGAGCTACGAGGATCCCGAGGCCCACTACGAGCGCCGGCCAAGCGCCTGGGTCGAGCCGCTCGGATCCTGGGGCGCTGGCAGGGTCGAACTGGTGCAGATCCCCACGCCCGACGAGACCAACGACAATATCGTCGCGTTCTGGGTGCCCCAGGCCGCCCCTCAGCCCGGCAAGCCGTTCGATTTCGCCTACCGGATTCACTGGCAGGGGGCGGGCACGACGCCTGCCGGAAAGGGCTGGACCCTCCAGACGCGCCGCGGCCGCGGGTTCGTGGCCAAGCGGGTCGACGGCGAGATCAATTTCGTCGTCGACTTCGACGGCCCGCCGTTGCGCTCGCTGCCCGCAGGCAGCGACGTCGAGCCGGTCATCTGGGTCGACGCCAACGCCGAAGTTGTCGAGCGCAACCTCTTCAAGAACCCGACCAGCGGCGCGTGGCGCATGACGGTGCGCTTCAAGCGCAACGATGCCAGCAAGCCGGTCGAGTTGCGGGCCTACCTGAAACAGCACAAGAACATCCTCACCGAGACATGGAGCTACATCCTTCCCGCCGAAGCCGACAAGCCGTAGGCGCTGTCGAGCCCCATCCCCGCCTGGTGCGCGGCGCGATGTCCGCCGCGCCCTGGGCCGGGCCCGTTTTGGCGCGTCCGTTGAAGCGGTGGCTCGGCCGCGGGCCGCAGCCGGTGTCGCTGCGCCCGCATGACATCAGGCCGCTGCTGCTGCGCCGGCTGATGCTCTTCGTGCTGGTCATGCTTGGCGCCTTCGTCGGCACGCATGCGATGGCCGACGTGCTGCCCGAAGGCGGCTCGGCGCTCGCCGAGAAGGCCCTGCTGCTGCTTTTCGGCGTGCTGTTCGCCTGGATATCGGCCGGGTTCTGGACCGGCGTGATGGGGGCGGGCGTACGCATGCTGCGCCCCGGTCGCAGCTCGCTCACGCGTCGCCTCGCCGACGAGCCGGTGCGCCCGCTCGACCCCGCAGCGCGCACGGCGATCGTCATGCCGATCTGCAACGAGCACGTCGCCACCGTCTTCGGTGGGCTCGGCGCGACCGTCGACTCGCTCGTCGCGACCGGCGAGTCGGCGAACTTCGACGTCTACGTCCTCAGCGACACCTCGGACGCGGACATCCGCGCTGCCGAGCACGCCGCGTGGAGCGACCTCGCCACCCGCATCGCCGACGCCGTCGGCGACGACGGTCGCGGCCTGCGCGTTCACTACCGTTGGCGCCGCCTTCGCACCAAGCGCAAGGCCGGCAACGTCGCCGACTTCTGCCGCCGCTGGGGCCATGGGTACCGCTACATGGTCGTTCTCGATGCCGACAGCGTCATGACCGGCGAGTGCCTGACCACGCTGGTGCGGATGATGGAGGCGGACGACGAGGCGGGCATCGTCCAGACCGCGCCGCGCGCCGTCGGCCACCAGACCGCGCACGCCCGCATCCAGCAGTTCAGCGCCCGCGCCTACGGGCCGCTTTTCACCGCCGGCATGCGCTTCTGGCAGCTCGGCGAGTCGCACTACTGGGGGCACAACGCGATCCTGCGCCTGGCGCCGTTCATGGCCCATTGCGGCCTCGCGCCGCTCGAGGGGAGCGGGTCGCTGTCGGGAGAGGTGATGTCGCACGACTTCGTCGAGGCGGCGCTGATGCGTCGCGCCGGCTGGAAGGTGTACGTCGCCGACGAGGTCGAGGGCAGCTACGAGCAGGTGCCACCCAACCTGCTCGCCGAGCTGCAGCGCGACCGGCGCTGGTGTCACGGGAACCTGCAGAACTCGCGCCTGATGTTCGAGCCCGGCCTTCATGCCGTCCATCGAACCGCCTTCCTCACCGGCGTGCTTGCCTATGCATCGTCGCCGCTCTGGCTCTTCTTCCTGATCCTCTCGACGGTGCTCTTCGCCCAGCAGGCGGGTGCCGATCCGACCTACTTCTTCCAGCCCTATCAGCTGTTTCCGAGCTGGCCGACGGCCAACCTGAAGCTGATGCTGACCCTGTTCGGACTCACCGGCGTGCTGCTGCTCGCGCCCAAGGCGCTGTCGCTGGTGGCCATCGTCGTGCGCCGCGAGGCGCACCGTTTCGGCGGTGTGGCCCGGCTGCTGGCGAGCGCACTCATCGAGTTCTGGCATTCGCTCCTTCTGGCCCCGGTGCGCATGCTCTTTCACACCCAGTTCGTCGTCGCCGCGCTCACCGGCTGGCGGCTCGACTGGAAGTCGCCGCCGCGCGAAGACACGTCGACGTCGTGGCGACAGGCGGCCTCACGTCACGGCGTCCACACGCTGATCGCGATCGCCTGGATCGCTGCGATCCTGGCGACGAGCGCAAGCTTCCCCTGGTGGCTGTCGCCGATTCTTGTTGGCCTCCTGTTCGCGATCCCGCTCTCGGTGCTGACGAGCCGGCTCGGGGTGGGTCTGGCGCTCAGGCGCCGGAGCCTTCTCCTCACGCCCGAGGAGACCCGAGTGCCGCAGATCCTGCGCCACGCGGAGCGACTCGCTGCCGAGGTGGAGGCGCGGACGGTCGGCTTCGCCCGCGCCTTTGCAGAGGAGGCCGCGCATGACCGCGTCGTCGCCGCGATCCCTGAACGGATTGCCGGCGGCACGGCGAAGGCCGACCGCGAAGCCGCGCTCGTCGATCGCGCCTTGCGCGACGGACCGGAGTCGCTCGGCGGCGACGAGCGCCTGCTCCTCCTCTCGAGCCGGGATGCCTCGGCGCGCCTGCACGGCGAGGTGATTGCCCATCGCGCGCACCCCGACTGGTGGCGCCCGGGATCGACGCGCGCGTCGCGGAGTCCCGTCCGGGCTTCGGCGCGGGCACCGCACGCGCATGAGGCGAAGCCAGGCAGCGGCGTGGCTCCGGTCATGGCGAACGAGCCGCTTTGACCGTCGTCGAACCTTTCGGTTAAGGTCGCCGACGGCTCCTCTCGCGGGCCGCCCCGCACCATGGCCGACGACATCGCGACCCTTCGCCGCATCCTGCACACGAGCCGGACGATCGCCGTCGTCGGTCTCTCCGCCGAGTGGCACCGGCCGAGCTTCTTCGCGGCGAAATACATGCAGGAGCACGGCTACCGGATCATCCCGGTGAACCCGCGCTACGAGACCATCCTGGGCGAGCGCTGCCACGCCAGCCTGGCGACGATCGAGGTGCCTGTCGACATCGTCGACGTCTTCCGCAAGACCGAGGACGTCATGCCGATCGCCGAGCAGGCGATCGCGATCCACGCCAGGTGCCTGTGGCAGCAGATCGGCGTGAGGAACGAGGCGGCGGCCGCGCTCGCGGCGGCGGCCGGCCTCGACGTCGTCATGGACCGCTGCGTCAAGATCGAGCACGCGCGCCTCTTCGGCGGGCTGAACTGGGTCGGCGTCAACACCGGCGTGATCTCCGCGCGGCGGCCGGTCTGAGCGAGAACCCGAGCGAGACACCGCGCGAGACGATCGTGGCCGACCACCGCTTCCAGCCCGAGACCCTGGCGATCCACGCCGGCCAGATCCCCGATGCCGCCACCGGTGCGCGGGCGCTGCCGATCTATCAGTCGACGAGCTTCGTCTTCGACAGCGCCGACCACGCCGCGAGCCTGTTCAACCTGCAGACCTTCGGCAATGTCTACTCGCGCCTGTCGAACCCGACCGTCGCCGTCCTCGAGGAGCGCGTGGCCGCGCTCGAGCACGGGCGTGCCGGGCTCGCCTCGGCGAGCGGCATGGCTGCCGAAGCGATGGCGCTGATGACGATCCTGCAGCAGGGCGACCATGTCGTCGCCGCAGGAGCACTCTACGGCGGCAGCGTCAGCATGCTCGCCGTCAACCTCGCCCGGCTGGGCATCGAGACGACCTTCGTCGACGTCGCGAGGCCGGAGGCCTTCGCCGCGGCGATGCGCCCGAGCACGCGTGCGGTCTTCGCCGAGAGCCTAGGCAACCCGAGCCTGGCCGTGCTCGACATCGCCGCCGTCGCCGAGGTCGCCCACGCGAACGGCGTGCCCCTGATCGTCGACAACACGGTGCCGTCGCCGTTCCTCTGCAATCCGATCCGCTTCGGCGCCGACATCGTCGTCCATTCGGCGACCAAGTACCTCGGCGGCCACGGCACGACGCTCGCCGGCGTGATGGTCGAGAGCGGCCGCTTTCCCTGGGACAACGGCAAGTTCCCCGGCATGACCGAGCCCTCGAAGGGCTATCACGGCGTGCGGTTCTTCGAGACCTTCGGCGACTTCGGCTTCACGATGCGCGCGCGCATGGAGACCCTGCGCGTCTACGGCGCCGCGCTCGCGCCGACGAGCGCCTGGCAGATCCTGCAGGGCATCGAGACGCTGCCGCTGCGCATGGAGCGGCACTGCGCCAATGCGCTCGCGGTCGCGCGCTTCCTCGCGGCCCATCCGCGCGTCGGCTGGGTGAACTATCCAGGGCTGCCGGACCATCCCGACCACGCCCTCGTCGCGCGCCAGATGCGCCCGGTCGGCGGCGTGCCCGGTGC
>JBBSBZ010000035.1:0-18990 GCA_038250795.1 Burkholderiales bacterium
AGGCGCTTGCCGCCGTCGAGAACGGCATAGCGCATGGCGTCGCCCAGGCCGGCGGGTGCGTCCGCGGGGACCGAGCCGCCGAGCGCCGACTCGACCGCGTCGAGCTCGGCCAGCGACCAGGTGTCGAAGTCGTCGCGCTTCATCGGCTCGTTCCGTGCGTGCGGGAAATCAGGCGCCCGACCACGGCTTGAGCTGCCCGTCCTCGAGGACCTTGACCTGCTGCTCCACCGCTTCGAGGCGAACGCGACAGTACTGGAGCAGTTCGGCGCCGCGGCGATAGCCGGCCAGGAGGCTTTCGAGGGGCAACTGGCCGGCCTCCATGGACGCCACGAGCGATTCGAGCTCGCTGAGCGCCACCTCGTAGTTGGCGGGTGCCGCGGGCGGCTCGCCAGGGCGGGAGTCGATCGTCATGGGGCTTCGAAAAGGAAACGATTGTAGTCAGCCCCTCCGGCCCCACCTCGGTTCCGGGCGGCGGCGACTGCAAGGTCGTCGCGGCACCCGTCACGCCAGCAGGGTCGCGCGACCCGCTGGTTACAATCCGCGGCCCTTCGGTCGAGACGGCTTGCCCGCCTCGTCGCCGGTCAGGGCCCACGGGCCCCGCATCCCCTACGGAGACCCCTCACCGCCATGTCCGACCAGCGCGTCACCCGAGAGGCACTCGCCCCTGCGCAGTCGCAGCTTCCGGTCGGAAGCTACTTCGATCCGGAACTGTTCGAGCGCGAGCGCCAGGTCCTGTTCGCGAAGAGCCCGCGCTACGCCGGGCACGCCCTCACGGTGCCCGACCTCGGCGACTACTACGCCTTGCCGCACGAGGGCGAGGGGCGCGTCCTGTTGCGCACGCCCCGCGGCCTGGAGCTGGTGTCGAACGTCTGCAGGCACCGCCAGGCGCTGATGCTGCGCGGCCGCGGCAACACGGGCGACAACATCGTCTGCCCGCTGCACCGCTGGACCTACGACCTCGGCGGTCAGCTGATCGGCGCGCCGCACTTCGCCGACGACCCTTGCCGCGACCTGCCGAACTATCCGATCCAGAGCTGGAACGGCATGGCCTTCGACAGCCCGGCGGCCGGCGGCCGGCAGCGTGACGTCGCTGCCGAGCTCGCCTCGATCGGCCCGCACGCCGACTTCGACTTCAAGGGCTACGCCTTCGACAGCGTCCGGCTGCACGAGTGCGACTACAACTGGAAGACCTTCATCGAGGTGTACCTCGAGGACTACCACGTCGCGCCCTTTCACCCGGGGCTTGGCCAGTTCGTCACCTGCGAGGACCTGCGCTGGGAGTTCGGCGCGCACCATTCCGTGCAGACCGTCGGCCCGAAGAACGAGCTCGCCAAGCCGGGGTCGCCCGCCTACCGCAAGTGGCACGACGCCGTGCTGGCCTACCGCGAGGGACGCTTCGACGACCCGATTCCCAAGCACGGCGCGATCTGGCTCACCTACTACCCGGCGACGATGGTCGAGTGGTATCCGCACGTCCTGGTCGTCTCGACGCTGATCCCCAAGGGCCCGCAGAAGACGCTCAACGTCGTCGAGTTCTACTACCCCGAGGAGATCCAGTCCTTCGAGCGCGAATTCGTCGAGGCCGAGCAGGCCGCGTACTGGGAGACCTGCGCCGAGGACGACGAGATCGCCCTGCGCATGGACGCCGGCCGCCGCGCCCTCCTCGAGCGCGGCGACGACGACGTGGGCCCCTACCAGAGCCCGATGGAAGATGGCATGCAGCAGTTCCACGAGTGGTACCAGCGGGCGATGCGCTGACGACGCCGAGGCCATGAGCGCACCGTTTCGCACCCTCGTCGACGCCGCTTCGCTCGCCGCCCTGCTCGCCGATCGGGCACACGCCCCGGTGGTCGTCGACACCCGCTTCGACCTCGCCGACACGGCGAGCGGCGAGCGGCAGTACGCCCAGGGGCACCTGCCCGGCTCGCACTACCTGCACCTCGACCGGGACCTGAGCACGACCCAGTCCGGCCGCAACGGACGCCATCCCCTGCCCGAGCGCGCCGCATTCGCCCGCACCGTCGGTGCGCTCGGCATCGGGCCCGACACGCAGGTGGTCGTGCTCGACGCGCACGGCGGCGTCTACGCGGCGCGCCTGTGGTGGATGCTGCGCTGGCTCGGCCACGAGAACGTCGCGATCCTCGACGGCGGGCTCGCCGCCTGGCGGCGCGCCGGCGGCCCGGTCACCGACGTCGCGACACCTCCCCCGGGCGGCACGCCCTACCCGGAGCGGCCGTCGCGCGCGCCGACCGTCGACGCGAACGGCGTCGCCGCCCGCGGGCCGATGCGTGCCGTGCTCGACGCACGCTCGGGTGAGCGGTTCCGCGGCGAGGTCGAGCCGATCGATGCGGTCGCCGGCCACATCCCCGGCGCGCTCAATCGCTTCCATCGCGCCAATCTCGACGACGGCGGCGCCTTCAAGCCGGCCGCGATGCTGCGCGACGAGTTCAGCGCCCTGCTTGCCGGCCGTACGCCGGCCGACGTGATCCACTCGTGCGGCTCGGGCGTCACGGCCTGCCACAACCTGTTCGCGATGGAGCACGCCGGCCTGGCCGGATCGTTCCTTTATCCGGGCTCCTGGAGCGAGTGGTCGTCCGACCCGGAGCGGCCGATCGCCCGCGGCTGACCGACCCCGATGACGGCGGCGCGCGCCGGTGCGAAGATGGCGTCGCCCTTTCTATTTCCCCCACGGGAGGTGACCCGATGTTCCAGCGCATCCTCGTACCGACCGACGGATCCGAGATCAGTCAGCGCGCGACCCAGACCGCGATCGCCCTCGCCAAGCCGCTCGGCGCGGAGATCTTCACGATCTGCGTCAAGGAGCCCTTCCCCTATGGCGCCGTCGCCGAGTTGCAGCCGACGCCGCCGCAGGAGTTCTTCGACGCCCAGGAGCGAACGGCGGCGCGCAACGTGCGGGCCGTGATCGACGCCTGCGACGCCGCCGGGGTCGTCTGCCACGCCCGGACCGTCGAGGGCCTCCAGGCCTGGGAAGCGATCATCGAGCACGCGCTCGAAGAGCGCTGCGACCTCCTCGTCATGGGCTCGCACGGCCGCAGCGGGCTGGCGTCGCTGTTTCTCGGCAGCGAGACGCAGGACGTCCTGCGCCACACGACCATCCCGGTGCTCGTCGTCCGCTGACGCGGATCTGCCTTCGAACGTCGGGCGACGCTTCGCGCTGCCACGCGCGACGCCGCCAGCCCGACAATCGGCCAATGGCCTTGGTCCACTCTTCGCGCGCCGGCACCGAGCGCTGGCCGGGACAACTGGCCTCGGTCGACATCGGCTCGAACAGCTTTCGTCTGGAGATCGGCAAGATCCAGGGCGGCCGCTATCGCCGCATCGACTACCTGAAGGAGACCGTGCGCCTCGGCGCCGGGCTCGACCACGCCGGCTTCCTGAGCGAGGACGCGGCGGAGCGCGGCTTCGCGTGCCTGGCCCGTTTCGCGCGTCGGCTCGACGGCTTCGCCCCGGCGCAGGTTCGGGCGGTGGCGACCCAGACGTTGCGCGAGGCGAGGAACCGTGACGCCTTCTTGCTGCGGGCCCAGACCGTGCTGGGCCATGCCATCGAGATCATCTCGGGCCGCGAGGAAGCGCGCCTGATCTTCGCCGGCGTCGCCCGGCTGCAGCCGTCGACCGTGCCGCGCCTGGTCGTCGACATCGGCGGCCGCTCGACCGAGATGATCGTCGGCCGCGGCACGCGACCGAGCCAGGCCGAGTCGTTCCAGGTCGGCAGCGTGAGCCTGTCGATGAAGTACTTCCCCGAAGGGCGCTTCAGCGAGCGCGCGTTCCGGGAGGCGCAGATCGCCGCCGGCGCCGAGCTCGAGGAGGCGCTCGAGCCATTCGCGCCGCGCCACTGGAAGGAGGCGCTCGGCTCCTCCGGCACGGTGGGCGCCGTGTCGAGCGTGCTCGCCGCCAACGGCGTCGGCGACGGCCGCATCACGCCCGCGGGACTTCGCTGGCTGATGGAGCGCTGCCTCGAGGCCGGCAGCATGGACGGTCTCGACCTCGCGGGACTGAAGGACGAGCGCCGGGCCGTCATCGGCGGCGGCCTTTCGATCCTCTACACGCTCGCGACCCACTTCGGCATCGACGAGCTCAGGCCCGCCCGAGGCGCCCTGCGCCAGGGCGTGATCTTCGACCTCGCCGCGCGCCAGGCCGCCGAGCAGCGCGCCGGCGGCGAGGACCTGCGCGAGGCCTCGGTGCGGGACCTCCAGCAGCGCTTCTCCGTCGACATCGCCCAGGCCGGGCGGGTCGCGCGGCTGGCCACGGCGTGGCAGGCCGAGGTGCATCCGCAGGCCAGCGGCGAGGCCCGGCGCGAGCTCGGCTGGGCAGCGCAGCTGCACGAGGCCGGTATGACGATCTCTCACCACGACCATCACCGGCACAGCGCCTACCTGCTCGACCACGTCGACGCGCCGGGCTTCTCCCAAAGCCAGCTGCGCCGGCTCGGCGAGCTCGTGCTCGGCCAGCGCGGCGGACTGCGCAAGATGGAGGCGGCGCTGCAGTCCGGCTCGTTCGCGCTCGACCTGCTGTGCCTGCGGCTCGCCGTGATCGTCTGCCACGCGCGCGACGACGTCGATGCCGACCTGCTGTCGCTTCGCCTGGACGCCGGCCAGCCGATCGTCGCGCTGGCGCCCGCCTGGGGCGAGGCGCATCCGCGCGCGCTGCACCTGCTGCGCGCCGAGATCGAAGCCTGGGCGCGAACCGGCGTCCTGGCGCCGCGCCTGCTGGTCGGCTAGCGCGAACGCGCGCGACGCCTCGACGCCCCGCTCAGAGGCACTCGGGCGACTGCATCGCCTGCAGCACCACCTCGCCGTCGTCGACGCGGGGCCGATGACCGAGCCACCACACTGCTGCTTTCTTCACCGTCCACGGCAGCGGAGCGCCAGTGAGCAGCGTCGAGGCGACGAGTCCGAGGGTCGGCTGGTGGCCGACGATCAGCACCGGCGTCGTCGCGTCCGGCCAGTCGGCGGCGGCGAGTACATCTCGGACGGTCGCCCCCGGGCCGAGGGTCGCCACGGTCCGACTCACGCGCCCCAGCGCCTTCGCGGTCTGCTGGCAGCGCAGCGCCGGGCTGACGAGGATGCGGGTTGGCTGTGCGAGGCGACGATCGAGCCACTCGGCCATGCGCTCGGCCTGCCGCTCGCCGCGCGAGGTGAGCGCCCGTTCGAGGTCGCTCTCGCCGCTGCCCGCGTCGTGCGCTTCGGCGTGGCGCCAGAGGATCAGGTGCATGGCCTCGTCGCCCGGGTCACTGCCCGGCGTAGCGGTGCATCAGCGCCTCTTGCGCCGACACGCCGTTCCCGCCGGCAACGCGGTAGCTTCCGTCGCTGTTCAGCAGCCAGGCGTCACGGCTGTCGAGCAGATAGGGCACCAGGCACTCGTCGATCACGCGACGGCGCAGCTGCGCGTCGCGCACCGGCCAGCCGACCTCGACGCGACCGAACATGTTGCGACCCATCCAGTCGGCGCTCGACAGGAACACGGCCTCGTCGTCGTCGCCGTCGCCCCAGCGGAAGTAGGCGATGCGCGAGTGCTCCAGGAATCGGCCGACGACAGAGCGCACGCGGATGCGCTCGGTGACCCCGGGAACGCCCGGCG
The DNA here is from genome assembly GCA_038250795.1 of Burkholderiales bacterium. Taxonomy (GTDB): domain Bacteria; phylum Pseudomonadota; class Gammaproteobacteria; order Burkholderiales; family Burkholderiaceae_C; genus Schlegelella_A. The sequence goes on from JBBSBZ010000035.1 coordinate 5,599, forward strand.
CCAGCGTGCATGCGCCGCGCACGATCAAGTCGATCTGCGCGCCCGCCTGTCCGGCGGCGACGAGCGCCTGGATCAGCTGCGCGTCGGTGAGCGCATTGATCTTGACGACGATGCGCGCGCTTCGTCCGGCGGCGGCGGCCGCGGCGACACGCGAGACATGGGCGAGCATCTCCTTGTGCAGCGTGAACGGCGCCTGAAGGAGCGTCTTCAGCGGCCGCGTTCGGCCGAGGCTCGCGAGCTGCTGGAAGACGGCGTCGACGTCGGCCGTGAGATCGACGTCGCGGGTGAAGTAGCCCAGATCGGTATAGAGCCGCGCCGTGTTCGGGTTGTAGTTGCCAGTCGACAGATGCGCGTAGCGGACGAGCCGGCCTTCCTCGCGCCGAGTGACGAGGAGCAGCTTGGCATGCGTCTTCAGGCCGACGACGCCGTACACGACCTGCGCGCCGACCGCCTCGAGCCGCTCGGCCCAGTTCATGTTGGCCTCTTCCTCGAAGCGCGCCTTCAGCTCGACGACCGCCATCACCTCCTTGCCGCGGCGCGCCGCCTCGATCAGCAGATCGATGAGCGGCGAGACGCTGCCCGCCCGGTAGATCGTCTGCTTGATCGCCAGCACGTCGGGATCGTGGACTGCCTCATCCAGGAACTGCACGACCGGCGCGAACGACTCGAACGGGTGATGCAGGAGCAGGTCGCCCTTCCTGATCCGCTCGAACATCGTCTGCGGGCGGCGCAGGGATGCCGGCCAGGCAGGCTCGAACGGCGGGAAGCGCAGCGCGGGCGCATCGGCGAGGTCGATCAGCTCGTTCAGGCGCACGAGGTTGACCGGCCCGTTCACCTTGTAGAGCGCCGACGGCGGCAGGCCGAACTGCTGGAGCAGGAATTCGGACAGCTCGCCCGGGCAGGTGTTGACGACCTCGAGGCGCACGGCCTGGCCGAAATGGCGCGTGGTCAGCCCGGTGCGCAGCGCCTGTCGCAGGTTCTTGACGTCGGCATCGAGCTCGAGGTCGGAGTCTCGCGTGATCCGGAACTGGGAAAACGCCTCGACCTCGCGCGACGGAAAGAGCGCGCCGAGATGGGCGCGGATGACGCTCGTGAGCAGGACGAAGCTCTGCTCCCGCGAGCGCTTCCTGCGCGGCAGCGCGATCACCCGCGGCAGGACACGCGGCACCTTGACGATGGCCACCGTGTTGCGGCGACCGAACGCGTCCTTGCCGGCGAGGCGGGCGATGAAGTTGAGCGACTTGTTGGCGACCTGCGGAAACGGGTGCGAGGGATCGAGCCCGACCGGCACCAGGAGCGGGCGCACCTGTTCCTCGAAGAAGTGCGCGACCCAGCGCCGCTCGGCCTCCTTGCGGTCGGCGTGGTTGAGGATGCGGATGCCCTGGGCCGCGAGTGCCGGCATCACCTCGTCGTTGACCACGGCGTACTGCGCATCGATGAGCGCGTGCGCCGCGACGGCGAGTGCCTCGATGCCGGCGGCCGTCGTGCCGGCGCCGGGCTTGCGCGAGGCCTCGAGGCAATCGGCGAAGCGAACCTCGAAGAACTCGTCGAGGTTCGAGGAGACGATGCACACGTAGCGCAGCCGCTCGAGCAGCGGCACATCCTCTCGGCGCGCCATGGCGAGGACGCGCCGGTTGAATTCCAGGATGGCCCGTTCGCGGGTGAGAAGGGGCGGCATCGCCACGGCGGTCGCGGCGACGGATGCAGTCATCCCCCGAGTCTAGAGCGCGCCTGCGACGCCTGCGTGACAGGCGTCGCCCTGCACGGGTCTTTCAGCGCGCGTCGGTGCTGATCAGCTCGCCGAAGAGCTCCCACTGCTTTCCGGTGAACTTCTCGAGCTGCGCCTGCTGGACCGGGAAGAAATCGGTCGGGCTCGTAGTGAGCGCCATGCCGGGCAGCAGCAACGGCAACTTGAAGTTCTTCAGGTTCGCGGCCTGGCGCATGACGTTCTCGCGCGTCAGGTCGTTGCCGCACTGCTTCAGGATCTGGGTCATGACCTGCGCGGCGAGGTAGCCGTACACGTTGCTCGCGTCCTTGGGATCACCCTCGCGGTAGTAGCGGCCCATGAAGGCGCGCCACTCGAGCATCGCCGGATCGTCTTTCCATTGCGGGTCGTTCTGATCCTTGTAGTAGGCGACCGTCATCGCGCCGACCGCCTTCTCGACGCCCGCCGGCACCAGCACCGAGCCGATCGAGGCGCTGACGTTGTTGATGATCTGCAGCGGCTTCCAGCCCGAGTCGTAGGCCTTGCGAACGGCCTGGGCGCCGAACTTCGGCGTCGTGATGTTGATGAAGGTGTCGGCGCCCGAGCCCTGCAGGGTGAGGATCTGCGAATCGATCGTCGGGTCGGTGACCTCGTAGGTCGCCTCCTTCACGATCATCTTGGCGCCGGCCGCGCCGAGCCCGTCCTTCACGCCCTTCAGCACGTCCTTGCCGTAGTCGTCGTTCTGGTAAAGGATGCCGATCTTGGCGTTGGGCTTGTTCTTCAGCAGCCACTTGGCGTAGATCTGGCCTTCCGACTGGTAGCTGAGGTTGAAGCCCATCGTCCAGGGAAACTCCTTCGGATCGCCCCACTTGGTGGCGCCGGTGGCGAGCAGCAGGTGCGGCACCTTCTTGGCGTTGACGTACTTGTGGATCGCCGAGTTCGGCGGCGTGCCGAGCGTCTGGAATAGGGCCAGAACCTCGTCCTGCTCGACCAGCCGGCGCACCTGCTCGACCGTCTTCGGCGGGCTGTAGCCGTCGTCGAGACTGATCAGGTTGACCTTGCGACCGTTGATGCCGCCGTTGTCGTTGATCATCTTGAAGTAGGCCTGCTCGACCTTGCCGATCGTGCCGTAGGCCGAGGCCGGCCCGCTGTACGGCATGGTCTGGCCGAGCTTGATCTCCGTCGCCGATGCGCCCGGGCCGTACTTCGCGGCTTGCGCGGCGGCGTTCTGGGCGGCGAAGGCGGCGCCGATGGCGAGAGCCAGTGCGGCGCGGCGGCCGATGCGAATGAAGGTCGGGTTCATGTCTCGCTCCGAAGTTGAAGGTGGGGGTGAAAGAGGTGCGCGGCTCAGGGGCCCGCGCGGCGCGCGAACCGTGCTCGCACGACGCGCAGGAATCCGGCGACGCCGGTGGGCATCACGTACATGAAGAGAATCAGGACGACGCCATAGATCGCCCAGGGCGCCGCCTTCGAGATCTGGTCGGCGATGTTGGGAATGAACTGGATGAACACGGCGCCGAAGAAGGCTCCCCAGATCGACGCCAGCCCACCGATGACGACACCCACCAGCAGCGTGATCGACAGGAAGAAGCCGAACGAATCGGGCGCCACGAACTGGATCGCGATGGCGCCGAGCGCCCCCGCTGCCCCGGTATAGAGGGCGGAGACGCCGAAGGTCAGCGATTTCACGAGGGAAGTATTGACCCCCATCGCCTGAGCCGCAATGGGTTGATCCCGGATCGCCACCATGGCCCGTCCGATCCGGCCGCGCAGCAGGTTCCAGCCGAGGACGAAGAAGACGATGACCCAGGCCAGGGTGAAGAAATACAGCCACTGGTCCTGCGACAGGCCACTCCACGCCGGCGCGTCGGGCTTGACGATGACGACGCCCTGCGAGCCGCCGGTCCAGTGGGCGAGACCTTCGTGCTTGAGGATCTGCGGCATGGCAACCCCGAGGGCGAACGTCGCCAGGGCCAGGTACAGGCCTTCCAGGCGCAACGCCGGCAGGCCGAACAGGAAGCCCACGACGAAGCAGACTGCACCGGCGATCGGAATCGTCGCCCAGTACGGCAACGCCATCTTGTCCATCAGGATCGCGGCGGTGTAGGCACCGATCGCGTAGAAGGCGCCGTGGCCGAGCGAGATCTGGCCGTTGTAGCCGGTCAGCATGTTGAGACCGAGCAGCGCGATCGCGTACACGAGCACCAGGGTGAACTGGAAGACGCGGTAGTTGCCGACGAAGAACGGCAACGCGCAGGCCAGCGCCAGCAGCAGCGCCACGGCGACCAGCTTGCGGCGGTCGAGGCCGGTCATCGCTACACACGCACCACGTTGACGCGTCCGAACATCCCCGACGGGCGGACGACGAGGACGCCGACGATGACGACGAGCGCCAGCGTCAGCTTGAGCTCGGTGCCGACGTAGGCGCCGACCACGTTCTCCAAGACGCCGACGATGAAGCCGCCGAGCACCGCGCCACCGGGGCTGTCGATGCCGCCGAGCAGCGCGCCCGCAAAGGCGTAGAGCAGGATGCCGCCCATCATGTTCGGCTCGAGGAAAACGGTCGGCGCGACCATCATGCCGGCGACGGCGCCGATCGCCGCCGCCAGGCCCCAGCCGAGCGCCAGCATCCAGCCGACGCGGATGCCGACCAGCCGGCTCGACACTGGGTTCTGCGCCGCCGCGCGCATCGCCAGGCCGAGCGGGGTGAAGCGGAAGAAGCCGAAGACCAGCAGCAGGACGACGAGGGTGATCGCCATCGAGCCGAGCTCGTGCGACGAGACGTAGGAATTGCCGAACAGCGGCTGGGCCGGGAACGGGCTCGGGAACGGCTTGATGGTGTAGCTGAAGATCCACCCGGCGAGGCTGTTGAAGATCACCAGCAAGGCGATGAAGACGATGACGATGACCAGGATCGGCGAGTTCTCGACCGGCCGGACGATGATCCGCTCGATCGCGACACCGAGGACGAACGCGGCAACGACGGTGATCGCGAACGCACCCCAGTACGGCACGCCGGCCTGGAGCAGCGCCCAGGCGAGGTAGGTGGCGAACATCGCCATCTCGCCCTGCGCGAAATTCACGAGATGGGTCGCCTGGTAGATCATCACCAGCGCGAGCGCGACGCTCGCGTAGATGCCGCCGGTGGCAAGACCGGCAAGGACCTGGTGCAGCAGCAGTTCCATTGCGATCGGGCGGCTCAGTAACCGAGGTACGAGCGGCGGATCGACTCGTCGCTGCGGATGGTGTCGGCCGGCCCCGACATCACGACCCGGCCGGTCTCGAGCAGATAGGCCTGGTCGGCGAGCGCGAGCGCCATCGACGCGTTCTGCTCGACGAGCAGCATGCCGATCTTCTCGACCTGGTTGATGCCGCGCAGGATCTCGAAGAGCTGCTGGACGATGAGCGGCGCGAGCCCGAACGAAGGCTCGTCGAGCAGCAGCAGGCGCGGCCTGAGCATCAGCGCGCGCGAGACGGCGAGCATCTGCTGCTCGCCGCCCGAGAGCGTTCCCGCCTGCTGGCTCCTGCGCTCCTTCAACCTCGGAAAATGCGCGTACATGCGCTCGCAATCGGCGCGCACCGCCGCCCGGTCGCGTCTCGTGTAGGCGCCCAGGCGCAGGTTGTCCTCGACGCTCAGGTTCATGAAGGTGCCGCGCCCGTCGGGCACGTGTGCAATGCCCTGTCGAACGATCGACTCGGTCGCCTGGCCGTCGATGCGCGCGCCGGCGAGGCGGACTTCGCCGCTCGTCCTGATCATGTTGCAGACGGCGCGCAGTAGCGTCGTCTTGCCGGCGCCGTTGGCGCCGAGGATGGCCGTGATGCCGCCTTCTGCGACGGCGAAGTCGATGCCATGCAGCACCGGCGTCGTCCCGTATTGCGCCTGGAGACCGCGCACGTCGAGCAGCGGGACGCCGGGCGCGCTCACGCCGCCGTTCCCAGATAGGCGCGAACGACTTCGTCGTTGGCCTGCACCTCGGACGGCGTGCCGTCGGCGATCTTGCGGCCGAAGTCGAGTGCGACGACACGGTCAGAGATGCGCATGACCATGTTCATGTGATGCTCGACCAGGAGCATCGTCAGGCCGAGCTCGTTGCGCACCCGCCGCAGCAGTTCCATCAGGGCCTCGACCTCCTCGTGGTTCAGGCCGCCGGCCGGCTCGTCGAGCAGCAGCAGCTTGGGCTCGCACGCCAGCGCACGGCCGAGCTCGACCCGCTTCTGCGTGCCGAAGGGCAGGTCCATCACGGGGACGCCGGCGAGCTCGCGCAGGTCGAGCAGATCGAGCAGATGGTCGACCGCGGCACCGAGTCGCTTCTCCTCGCGCTGCACGACCGGCAGCCGCAGCGCGTTGGCGACGAAGCCGGTGGAGGTGCGGGCGTGGCCGCCGAGCAGCACGTTCTCGCGCACGCTCATGGTCCGGAAGAGCGCGAGGTTCTGGAACGTGCGGCCGATGCCGAGGCTGGCGATGCCGTGCGGCGCGGTCTCGAGCAGCGAACGGCCCTCGAACGCGATCCGGCCCTCGCTGAACGGATAGAGGCGCGACAGGCAGTTGAACATCGTCGTCTTGCCGGCGCCGTTCGGACCGATGAATCCGACGATGTGGCCGCGCGCGACGACGAACGAGATGCGGTCGAGTGCGACGATGCCGCCGAAGCGGACGGTGACGTTCTCTACCTCGAGCAGTGTGTCGGACATCGGTTCGGACCGGCGGGCGCGACGGGCGCTTCGGCGATGCCGCACCATAGGGCCCGGCATTTCTAATGAAACAGGTCTTGCCCTAGGTGTGCGGGTTTTTCCCGGGCTCGGGGCCGCGAATGGAGTCAGTGCGCCTCGTCCCAGTTGGCACCGACGCCGACCTCGGCGACGAGCGGCACCGCGAGCGTGGCGACGCCGGCCATGATGCGCGGCACGGCCTCCTTCGCCCAGTCGAGCTCGGCCACGGGCACCTCGAAGACGAGCTCGTCGTGGACCTGCATGATCATCCGCGTCATGCGCTGCTCGCGATCGATCTCTTCCTGCACGGCGATCATCGCGAGCTTGATCAGGTCGGCCGCCGTGCCCTGCATCGGCGCGTTGATCGCCTGGCGCTCGGCCGCGGCCTTGCGCGGCCCGGGCTTGTTGATCTCGGGCAGGTAGACGCGCCGGCCGAAGAGCGTCGCGACGTAGCCCTTCTCGGCCGCCGAGGCGCGTGTCTCGTCCATGTAGCGCTTGACCGACGGATAGCGCGCGAAGTAGCGCTCGATGTAGGCGGTGGCGGCGCTGCGCTCGATGCCGAGGTTGGCGGCCAGGCCGAAGGCGCTCATGCCGTAGATGAGGCCGAAGTTGATCACCTTGGCGAAGCGGCGCTGCTCGGGCTCGACCTCGTCGAGCGGCGTGGCGAACACCTCGGCCGCGGTCGCCCGGTGGATGTCGATGTCGTTGCCGAAGGCGTGCAGCAGGCCGGCGTCGCCCGAGATGTGCGCCATGATCCTCAGCTCGATCTGCGAGTAGTCGGCCGACAGGATGACCGAGCCTTGGGGTGCGACGAAGGCCTCGCGGATGCGCCGGCCCTCGCGGGTGCGGACCGGGATGTTCTGCAGGTTCGGGTCGTTGCTCGAAAGCCGCCCGGTCACCGCGACGGCCTGCGCGTAGTTGGTGTGCACCCGCCCTGTCCGCGGGTTGACCATCGCCGGCAGCTTGTCGGTGTAGGTACCCTTCAGCTTCGACAGGCTCCGGTGCTCGAGCAGCTTTCCGGGCAGCGGGTAGTTCGCCGACAGCTCCTGCAGCACGTCCTCGTCGGTCGAGGGCGCCCCGCTCGCGGTCTTCCTGCCGACCGGAAGGCCGAGCTTGCCGAACAGGATCTCGCCGATCTGCTTCGGGCTGCCGAGGTTGAAGGGCTGACCGGCGATCGAATAGGCCTCCTGTTCGAGCGCCGCCATGCGCTCGGCGAGTTCCTGACTCTGCGCGCCGAGCTGCGCCGAGTCGATCAGCACGCCAACGCGCTCGATCCGGCCGAGCACGTCGGAGGTTGGCATCTCGATCCGGCGATAGACGTCGACGAGACCCGCGTCGGCCTCGATCCGCGGCCAGAGCACGAGGTGCACGGCGAGCGCCATGTCGGCGTCCTCGCACGCGTACGCGGTGGCGCGCTCGACCTCGACCTGCGCGAACGGGATCTGGCTCACGCCCTTGCCGCACACGTCCTCGTAGGTCAGCGCCGTGCGGCCCAGGTGGCGAAAGGCCAGGCTCTCGAGCGTGTGCGCCTTGTGCGCCTCGTAGACGTAGCTCTCGAGCATCGTGTCGTGCGCGTAGCCGCGCACGGCGACGCCGGCGCCCACCAGAACGTGGGCGTCGTACTTGGTGTTGTGGCCGACCTTGCCAGCGCCGGCGTTCTCGAGCCAGGGCCGGAGACGCTCGAGCACGGCCTCGAGCGTCAGCTGGTCGGGCGCGCCGGCATAGCTGTGACCGACCGGCACGTAGCACGCCTCGCCGGGCGCGACCGAGAGCGACAGGCCGATCAGCCGGGCGCGGATCGGGTCGAGCGAGTCGGTCTCGACGTCGAGCGCCGCGAGGTCGGCCGCCTCGACGCGTGCGACCCAGCGGTCGAGCGCGTCGAGCGTCGTCACGGTCTCGTAGTGCGTCTCGACCGCCTCCGCCGGCACGGCGTCGGCGACTTCGAGCGCGGATGCTGCCGAGGCACGAGGGGCACGCGCCGCCGATCCCGGCGCCGCGGACGGTGCGCGTCCGACGGCGATCTCGAGCTCCTTTCGCATCGAGGCGAAGCCGTACCGGTCGTAGAACGCGAGCATGGCGTCGACGTCGACGTCGCCGAGCGCCAGCGCATCGAACTCGGGCCAGCCCATGACGTGCCCCGAGAGGTCGCAATCGGTGACGACGGTGACGAGGCGTCGGCCCTGCGGCAGCCAGTCGAGCGCCTTCCTGAGGTTCTCGCCGACGACACCCTTCATCGTCGGCGCCGCGGCCATTACACCTTCCAGCGAGCCGTGCTCGGCGAGCCACTTGGCGGCCGTCTTCGGGCCGACCTTCTCGACGCCCGGAACGTTGTCGACCGAGTCGCCGATCAGGGCGAGGTAGTCGACGATCCGCTCCGGCGGCACGCCGAATTTGGCGGCGACGCCTTCGACGTCGAGCCGCTCCTGGCTCATCGTGTTGATCAGGGTGACGCTGGGGCCAACGAGCTGCGCCAGGTCCTTGTCGCCGGTCGAGATCACGACCTGGAAGCCGCCCTTGGCGGCCATGCACGAGATCGTGCCGATGGCGTCGTCGGCCTCGATCCCCGGCACCGTGAGCACCGGCCAGCCGAGCAGCTTCACGGCCTCGCGGATCGGCTCGATCTGCAGCGCCAGATCGTCGGGCATCGCCGTGCGCGTCGCCTTGTAGTCGGCGTAGAGATCGTCTCGAAACGTCCGGCCCTTGTCGTCGAAGACGCAGGCGCCGTGCGCGGCCGGGTACTGCTCGCGAAGCAGCTTCATCATCGAGACCACGCCGCGGATCGCGCCGGTCGGCACGCCGCCGGGGCCGCGGAGGTCGGGGAGCGCGTGGTACGCGCGGTACAGATAGCTCGAGCCGTCGACGAGCAGCAGGGTCCGGTCCGCCATGCAGCCCATTGTGATGGAAGGGCCACCTTCCGCGCCCGAGGCGCGGCCTAGAATCGGCTCATGAACATGCGTGCCGCCACCGCCTTCGCTGCCTGCGCAGCGGTGCTGGCATGCGCCGCGGCCCACGCCGCAGATCCCGCGTCCGCCGCGGCTCCGGCCGCGACGAGCGCGCCGTCCCAGCCGGCGATCACGGTTCAGTCGCCCGGGGCGCCGCTGGTCGAAAGCGCCGACCCCAACCGCCCGCGCGCAGGCGAGCCGGCGGTGCAGCGCACGGTGATCGAGGACCGACTCTCGAAGGTCGAAGAGCTGCGCGTGCGCGGCCAGCTGCAGAAGGTCACGGTCGACAACAAGGGACGCGCGCCGAACTACGAGGTGCTCACCCACGACGGCGCGCGCGACGTCGCCGACGGCGGCATCGTCGGCCTGGGCGGCGCTGCCGGCAAGCGGGTCTGGAACGTCCTGCGTTTCTAGGGCCGATGGCGGTCTACACCGAGGTGTCGTTCGACGAAGCGGCTGCCGTCATCGACCGCCTGGCGCTCGGCCCGCTGCAGTCGTTCTCGCCTTGCGCCGGCGGGATCGAGAACACCAACTACTTCGCCGACACCGCGTCCGGCCGCTACGTGCTGACGCTGTTCGAGCGGCTGCGCGCGGACGAGCTGCCGTTCTACCTGGAGCTGATGAAGCACTTCGCCGACCGCGGCCTGCCGGTGCCGGCGCCCCACGCCGATGCGAGCGGCGCGCTCGTGCTCGCGGTGAACGGCAAGCCGGCCGCGGTCGTCGACCGGCTTCCAGGCGAGCACCACCTCGCGCCGGACGCGGGCGACTGCGCGAGCGTCGGCCGGGTGCTGGCGCGGATGCACACGGCGGCACCCGACTTCGCCCGCTCGCAGCCCAACCTGCGCGGCCTCGCCTGGTGGAACGAGACGGTGCCCGTCGTCCTGCCCGGCCTGGGCGCGGCGCAGAAGGCGATGATGGAAGACGAGCTCGCCTACCAGCAGCATCTCGCGGCGTCGTCGGCCTTCGCGGCTCTGCCGCGCGCCGCGATCCACGGCGACCTGTTCCGCGACAACGTCATGTTCGTCGGCAACGACCTGGCGGGCGTCTTCGACTTCTACTTCGCCGGCGTCGACACGCTGCTCTTCGACATCGCCGTGGCCCTCAACGACTGGTGCATCGACCTCGACACCGGCCGGCTCGACGAGGCCCGCGCCACGGCGCTCGTCGCCGCCTACGGGTCGGTGAGACCGCTCGAGAGCGGCGAAGTCCGCCTCGTGCCGGCACTGATGCGCGCCGCGGCCTTCCGCTTCTGGCTCTCGCGGGTCTGGGACGCCCAGCTGCCGCGCGACGCCGTCGTGCTGAAGGCGCACGACCCCGAGCACTTCGAGCGCGTCCTCGCACATCGGCGCGAGACTCCGTGGCATCCGCCACGACGTGACGGAGCGGCCCCCCGATGAAGCTGCAGATCGTCGCGCCCCGACGCGGCCTCGAGTGGGTGCGCCAGGCTTTCCAGGTCTTCACGCGCCAGCCGCTCGGCTTCGCGACGCTGTTCGCGATGTGCCTGCTGGCGTTCCTGATGCTGGGTCTGGTGCCTTTCGTCGGCTCGATCGCGGTCCTCGTCCTGCCGCCGGCCGGCTCGCTCCTCTTCATGATCGCCAGCCGTCTCGCGCAGGCCGGTGCCAAGCCGATGCCGATGGCCATCGTCGAGCTCGCCGGTGCCGGGCGGCCGCGCCTCCTCGCCCTCCTCAAGCTCGGCCTCGTCTATGCCGCGTCGACCTTCTTCGTCTTCTGGCTCGCCGGCGTGATCGACGGCGGCGCCCTCGAGGCCCTCTTCGACGCCCTGCCCGACGCCAAGACGACGTCGGAATCGGCAGCCGCCCGCGTCGCCGATCCGCGCCTGCAGTTCGGGCTCCTGCTGCGCCTGGTCTTCGCCGGCGCGCTCTCGGTGCCGTTCTGGCACGCGCCGGCGCTCGTCTACTGGGGCCGCCAGAGCTGGGCCAAGTCGCTCTTCTTCAGCACCGTCGCGCTCTGGCGCAACAAGGGTGCGTTCGCGGTCTACGGCCTGGCCTGGATGGCGCTCTGGATGGTGCTGCTCGCAGTCGTGAGCCTCGGCGTCGGCCTGGTCGGCCCGCAGCGCTTCACGATCGTCGCGACCCCGCTGACGCTGGTCTTCTCGACCGTGTTCTACGCCAGCCTCTGGTTCACCTTCGCCGACTGCTTCGCACCGGCCCCGTCTGACGCCGACCCGCCGGAAGACCTCGACCCGTCCACGAAAGGATCGCCATGAAGAAAGTCGCCATCGTCACCGGAGCGGGCAGCGGCATCGGGCGCGCCACCTCGCTCGGCCTGCTTGACGCGGGCTTCCACGTCGTCCTCGCCGGCCGGCGTGCCGACGCCCTCGAGGCGACGCGCGCCGCGGCGACCGGCGACGGCGCCGGCCGCGCCCTCGTCGTGCCGACCGACGCGACCGATCCGGCCGCCGTCAAGGCCCTCTTCGCGAAAACCAAGGAAGCCTTCGGCCGCCTCGACGTCCTCTTCAACAACGCCGGCACGGGCGCGCCGCCGGTGCCGCTCGAGGAGCTCACCGTCGAGCAGTGGCTCAAGGTCGTCGGCATCAACCTCACGGCGCCCTTTCTCTGCACGCAGCAGGCCTTCATCCTGATGAAGAGCCAGTCGCCGCGGGGCGGGCGGATCATCAACAACGGCTCGATCTCGGCTCACGCGCCGCGGCCGTTCAGCGCTCCGTACACCGCGACCAAGCACGCGATCACCGGCCTCACCAAGGCGACCTCGCTCGACGGCCGCGCCTTCGACATCGCCTGCAGCCAGATCGACATCGGCAACGCCGCGACCGAGATGACCGAGCGCATGAAGAAGGGCGTGCCGCAGGCCGACGGCACGATGGCCGTCGAGCCGACGATGAACGTCAAGCATGTCGCCGATGCTGTCGTCCACATGGCCAACCTGCCGCTCGACGCCAACGTCCAGTTCATGACGATCATGGCCACGCGCATGCCCTTTGTCGGCCGCGGCTGAGCCTTGGCCGCGTGACGCAATGCCGATGCGCCGGCGACACGCAAGGGTGCAAAGTCGTGGCCGCGGCACGGGGCTTGGCCCACAATCTTCGCCATGGCCTCGACCCCTCGTTCGCGCCGGCATGAGCGCGCCGCCCTCGGCGCCGGCCTGCTCGGCGCCGCGCTCGCCCTGCCGGGCTGCGCGGTGGTGACCGTCGCGGGGGCCGCGGTCGGCGCGGCCCTCTCCGTCGGCGGCGCCGTCGTCGGCACGACCGTGAAGGTCGCCGGCAAGGTCGTCGAGAAGACGATCGATCTCGCCGTGCCCGGCAGCCCGCCGACGCCGGCCCAATGACCCCACATCGATGACCACCAACATCCATTTCATCGGCGGTGAGAAGGGCGGCGTCGGCAAGTCGCTGATGGCTCGCGTCCTCGCCCAGTACTTGATCGACAGGGAGCTGCCCTTCCTCGGCTTCGACACCGACCGCTCGCACGGCGCGCTGATGCGCTTCTATTCCGCGTTCGCCTCGCCGGTGGCGATCGACAGGATCGAGTCGCTCGACGCGATCGTCGAGGCCGCCGTCGACCAGCCGGGCCGGCGCATCCTCGTCGACCTCGCGGCGCAGACCCACGATCCGCTCGCCTCGTGGATGGAGGACGCCGGCGTCATCGGCCTGGCCGACGAGCTCGGCATGAAGCTCTTCTACTGGCACGTGATGGACACCGGCAAGGACTCGGTCGACCTGCTGCGCCGCCTGCTCGACCGCTTCGGCACCGGCATGAACTACGTGCTCGTACGCAACCAGGTGCGCGGTTCCGATTTCAGCGGGCTCGAGCAGTCGGGCGAGCAGCAGCGCGCGATCGGCATGGGCGCGCACGTCGTCTCGGTGAAGAAGCTCAACGAGCACGCGATCCAGAAGATCGACAGCGCGAGCAGCACCTTCTGGAAGGCCAAGGCGTCCGACAAGGATCCGAGCGGCCTGGGCCTGATGGACCGGCAGCGCGTCAAGATGTGGCTGCGCGACGTCTACCGCGAGATCGACGAAGTCGGCGTCTGATGCGGTGAGCGTCGTGCCGAGCG
>JBBSBZ010000036.1:0-18593 GCA_038250795.1 Burkholderiales bacterium
GCACGAAGCGGCAGGTGTTCTTCGTCTCGATCGGCGGCTTCGACACCCATGACGGCCTGGCCGCGATCCATCCGGGCCTGCTCACCACGGTCTCGACGGCGCTCTCGGCGTTCTATCAGGCGACCGTCGAGCTAGGCGTGCAGAACCAGGTGACGACATTCACCGCCTCCGACTTCGGCCGCACGCTCACCGCCGACGACGGCTCCGATCACGGCTGGGGCAGCATGCACTTCATGCTCGGCGGCGCGGTTGCCGGCGGCCGCTTCTACGGCACCGCGCCGGTCGTCGCCAACGGCGGCCCCGACGACGTCGGCCAGGGGCGCCTCCTGCCGAGCACCGGCGTCGATCCCTACGCCGCCACGCTGGGCAAGTGGTTCGGCATCAGCGACACTGATCTGCTCACCGTGCTGCCCAACCTTGCGAACTACAACGCCAGTCAGCGTAATCTCGGATTCGTCTAGCACCCCGCGCGACCCCGGCTTTGCGGCGACGGTGCCCACCGTCGCCGAGCGCGCATCGACGCTGCGCGGCCGCCTCGGAGCGCTGCTCTGGCTCTATGCGCTCGTGCCGCTGCCGCTGGTGACCGACTGGATCGAGAACGCTGCGCTGCCCGCGACGGCGCGCGGCTGGCTCACCGAGATGGCGGGCGGGCTGATCATCGCCGTGCTGGTGACGCGGGTGCGGCGCGATCACCATGCGCTCAACCGCCTCGCGCGCTACGACGGCCTCACCGGCCTGGCGAACCGGCGCGCGTTCGAGGCCGCGATCGAGGCGGAGTGCGCGCGGGCGCGCCGCTCCGGCGCGCCGCTGACCGTCGTCTACCTCGACATCGACCGCTTCAAGGCGATCAACGACCGCTTCGGCCACGCCGCCGGCGACCAGGTCCTGCGGCAGCTCGCGATGGCGATCGGCGAGACGGTGCGGGCCGGCGGAGACGCCGGCTATCGCCTCGGCGGCGACGAGTTCGCGCTGGTGCTGCCGTCGAGCACGGCCGCCCACGCCGAGACCGTCGTCGCGCGGATCCGCTCGTTCTGCGCAGCGCACGATGCGCGCTGGGCGGTCGGCGCCTTCGAGTTCAGCGCCGGCATCGTCGAGTTCGACGGCGTGGAGTCGGCCCCGGATCTGGTCGGCCGCGGCGATGCCGCGATGTACCGGCAGAAGGCGTCGCGCCGACCGCTCGCTGCCTGACCTGCAGGGGCAACTCCGCTGGCCGCTCGCGACGCCGCGCGGTAAAACCTGCATCCCCCGCCGCGGAGCCGCGTCATGACGCAGATGAAACACCTGAGCATCGTCGACGGCGCCTTCCTCCACATGGAAAGCGCCGAGATGCCGATGCACGTCGGCAGCCTCAACCTGTTCGAGCCGCCGGCGGGCTACGGTGGCGAAGGCTTCTACGAGGCGGTGAAGGCGCACGTCGCGCGGCGGATGCACCTCGCGCCCGTGTTCACCCGCAAGCTCGCGCTGATGCCGTTCGACGTGGCCAATCCGGTCTGGATCCACGACGACGACATCGACCTCGACTATCACGTGCGCTACATGGTGCTGCCCAAGCCCGGCACGGCCGAGCAGCTCGAGGCGCTGGCGGCGCGGCTGCACTCGATGCTGCTCGACCGCAGCCGTCCGCTCTGGGAGTTCTACGTGATCGAGGGCCTGAAGGACGGGCGCATCGGTTTCTACGGCAAGGTGCATCACGCGGCGGTCGACGGCCAGGCCGGCGTCGCGATGGCGACCAGCATGTTCGACCTCAGCCCCGAGCCGCGCGCCGTCAAGCCGCCGCGCGAGGTGCGCGCCAACACCTACCAGCTCGGCGTCGCCGAGCTGGTCGCCGCGGCGCTGCAGAACCAGCTCCAGCAGCTCGTGCAGAGCGTCCGTCTGCTGCCGCGCATCGCGAGCACGGCGCTCGGCGCGGCGCGCGAGGCGATCGCGTCTCGGCGCGCCGAGACGGGCGAGCAACGCGCTGCGCGTCGGGCCGAGGCGCCGCCGACGCGCTTCAAGCTGGCCCCGGCGACGCCCTTCAACCACTCGATCACCAACCAGCGCGCGTTCGCCGCGGTGTCGCTGCCTCTGGCCGAGGTCAAGGCGCTCGGCAAGACCGTCGGCGCATCGATCAACGACATCGTCCTCTGGCTGTGCAGCACGGCACTGCGCTCGTACCTCAAGGAAGGGCGCGAGCTGCCGGAGAAGTCGCTCGTCGCCGGCGTGCCGATCTCGCTGCGCCAGGAGGGCGACACGACGGCCAACAACCAGGTCGCCGGCACGCTCATCGACCTCGGCACCGAGATCGCCGACCCGGCCGGGCGGCTGAAGGCGATCAAGCGCGGCACGGCGGCGATGAAGCGCGAGATGGGCACTTTCCGCGGCGTCATCCCGACCGATTTCCCCTCGCTCGGCTCGCCCTGGCTGATCAGCGGCCTGGCCGCGCTCTACGGGCGCTCGCGCATCGCCGACTGGTTGCGCATCACCAACGTCACGATCTCCAACGTGCCCGGCTCGCGCGTGCCGGTCTACCTGTGCGGCGCGCGCATGACCGACTACTACCCGCTCTCGATCGTGGTCCACGGCATCGCTCTCAACATCACGGTGCAGAGCCACGTCGACCAGCTCTGCTTCGGCCTGATCGCCTGCCGCCGCGCGGTGCCCGACGTTCACGAGCTCGGCGCGCACGTGACGCGGGCGATGGCCACCCTGCGCGCCCTTGTGGCGGCGCTGCCGGCGCCGGCGACGGCCGGGCCAGAGACGGTCGACGCGGCTGCCACTGCCCCGGCCGTCGCCAGGAAGGCGGCGTCGCGACCCGCCAGGCTGCGCGTCGTCGCGTCGTCGCCCCGCTCGGCGCCGTCGGTCGCAAACACGAAGGCGAGCAAGGCGAGGGCGACGACCGCGACGGCGGCCAAGAAGCCGCGTGCCGTCTCGGCGGCGCGGCGGGGAGCGAGGGCATGAAGCTCGCTGCCGATGTTCTGGTCGCGCTGGTCGCGCTCCTCCATGTGTACTTCCTGGTCCTCGAGATGTTCCTGTGGGACAAGCCGCTCGGCCTGAAGACCTTTCGCCACACCGCCGCGGAGGCCGCCGCCTCGAAGGTGCTCGCCGCCAACCAGGGGCTCTACAACGGCTTTCTCGCCGCCGGCCTCGCCTGGGGCCTCTCGCTCGGCGCCGCGGGCACGGCGGTCAAGCTCTTCTTTCTCGGCTGCGTGATCGTCGCCGGCCTGTACGGCGCGGCGACCGTGGGTCGCAAGATTCTTTTCGTGCAGGCCGTGCCGGCGGCGCTCGCGATGGCGCTGGTTCTCGCCGCCTACTAGCGGGCGGGAGCGGGGCCGGAAGCGAAGGCCGCTACAGCGGTTGCGCTTGAGTGTGCGGCGCGAAGCTGCGCGCCGGTGCCGGCGATGCCGGAGGCGCCGCGACGGCGTCGCGTGCGGGCTTCGTCGGGGAGGCTTCGCCGAGGCCGAGGATCGCCGACAGCGCCCAGGCGACGCCTGCGACCGCAGCGACGCCGACGACCGCCAGCGCCAGGAAGACGATCGCGCTCATCCAGGCGGGAGTGAGTGTCGTGAAGCCGACCGCCGAGGCGAACGCCACGCTGGCGGCACCGCTGCGCAACGCCGAGCTGTAGGAGCCGTTGATCGCGAGCGAGTAGGAAAGGACAGCGGCGAGGACGAGGGCGAGCTCACCGAGCGTCATTTCGCGGAGTACCGAAGCCAGGCCATCGACGAGCGACATGACGGAGTCCTTTCGTTGCCGTCATTGAAGCGCGGTTCGATACGGCGGGGAGTCGGTGCGCTTCCGAGTCCGGTGTAGGACGCCTTCGCGAGCGTGATTTCGGCACGCTCGCGCGGGCCGGGGGCGCGTCGCCGCGGCCCCTTCAGAACTCGATCCGGCCGCGCCCGCAGCGCTTGGCGCGGTAGAGGGCGGCGTCGGCCGTCTCGACCAGGGTGTGGCTGTCGACGCCGGCCGAGGCGATCTGGCTGGCGACGCCGATGCTGACGCCGACCCAGGCCGAGCTGCTCGACGCGCGGTGCTCGATCCGGGCACCGGCGACGCCTTCGCGGCAGCGCTCGGCGACGATCCGCGCCGCATCGAGGTCGGCGCCCGGCAGCAGGAGCACGAACTCCTCGCCGCCGTAGCGCGCGACCAGCTCGCCGCCGCGCCGCACCGAATCGGCGACCAGGCGGGCGATCTGGCGCAGGACCTCGTCGCCGGCCGGGTGGCCGTAGTGATCGTTGTATTCCTTGAAGTGGTCGACGTCGATCATCAGGAGGGCGAGCGGCGCGCTGCGGCGCGCGGCGCGCTGCCATTCGGCCTTGAGCGTCTGGTCGAACAGGCGGCGGTTGCCGACCTGGGTCAGCGCGTCGGTGGTCGACAGGTGCAGCAGCTGCTCGTTCAGGCGCAGCAGCTCGATCGCGTTGAGCTTCTTCTCGGTGATGTCCTGGAACGCACCCAGCAGGCGCACCGGCCTGCCGTCCTGCGACAGGGCGACGCCTTGCGTGCGCACCCAGCGGCTCTGGCCGCGCGCCGTGACGAAGGGCAGCTCGAGGTCCCAGGGCTCGCCGTCGCGCGCGGCCGCCTCGATCGCCGACAGCATCGCGGCCCGACCTTCGGGCGCGAAGAAGTCGATCGTCTCCTCGAGGCGCAGCTCGGTCCCGGGGTCGAGCTCGTGGATGAGGAAGACCTGCTCGGTCCACTCGAGGCGGCTGGTCGCCAGGTCGAGCTCCCAGCCGCCGATGTTGGCGAGCTGTCCGGTGCGCAGGAGGATCTGGGCCGAGCGCTCGGCGCGGGCCTCCGCTTCCTTGCGCACGGTCAGGTTCATGTGCGTGCCGGTCATGCGCAGCGGCCGGTCGGAGGCGTCGCGCTCGACCACCTTGCCGCGGCTCAGCAGCCAGCTCCAGCGGCCGTCCTTTCGGCGCACGCGGTACTCGCACTCGTAGGCCGCGGTGTCGCGTCGGCAATGGTCCTCGATCGCGACGAGCAGGCGGACCGCGTCTTCGCGATGCACGAGCGTGCGCCAGGCCGGTCCGTCGGCGCTGATCTCGCCCGGTGCGTAGCCGAGCTGCTGGACGACAGTGTCGTTGCGGTTCAGGCGATCGTTGCGGATGTCCCAGTCCCACAGGCCCAGGTCGGCGCCGGTCAGGGCGAGCTCGAGCTGCTCGGCGTTCGCGCGCCGCTCGCGCGCCGCGCTCGCCTGGAGCAGCGCGTACGAGCGGCGCCGGTATTGGCCGCGGTGAAGGCCGAGGCTCGCGCCGGCGCCCAGCAGAACGAAGAGCGCGAGATAGGAAAGCGCCTGCGCCCGCCAGGGCGCCAGCAGGGCGGAGGCGTCCCGGCTGACGGCGATGACGAGCGGCTTGTCCATGTGCAGGAGCTCTGGCGCGATGGTGCGCAGGGCGGTCATCCGCGGCGCCGTCGATCCGCCGAACGGGCCGACGACGATCGAGGTCGTCGCCTCGCCGTGGCGGACGGTGCGGGCGATTGCCGAGATGGTCGCGTCGTCGCCGCTGCCGATGGGTTCGGCGTCCTGCGGCATGGTGACGAAGATCTTGCCGTCGCCGTGCGCGACCGAGACCCACATGTCCGGGGCGTAGAGCACCGAGCGCAGCAGCACCTGGAAGTACTGCGGCTCGAGCGCGGCCGCGACGACGCCGGCGAAGCTGCCGTCGTGCGCGAGGATGGCGCGTGCGAAGACGACGGTGTAGTTGCCGAGCGACGTGCGGTACGGGGTCGCGACATAAAGCGTCTCGCTGTCGCTGCTGCTGCGGGCACTTCGGAAGTAGTCGCGGCCGGCGAAGTCGCGTCCGATCAGCATGTCGACACTGCTCGCGGCGACATTCCCGTCGGCGTCGATCACGACCATCGAGCGCACGCCCGGAATCGCGTCGCTCAGGGCCTTCAGGCGCGTCGAGATCAGGGTCGAGACGCTGTAACGCGGCGTCGTCAGGTACTCGCCGCGCACGCTCTCGAGGGCGCGGTTGACGCCGTCGAGCTGCTGGCCGACGTTGTCGTCGACGACGCGGGCCTGGCCGCGCAGGCGATCGCGCTCGGTCGCGTCGAGCGCCTGGTGCGACTTGTAGAGCGACCAGCCCATCATCGCGCCGACCACGCCGAGGGCGACGGCGAGGACGAGCCACTCGGTCATGCGGCCGATGCGCACGGCCAGGCTCGCGTCCGGTTCGGCTGCGACCGGGTCGCCGCGAGGCCCGACCACTGCGAGCGAACCCGTCGCCAGGGGATCGCGGGGCAGGGGGAGGGGTGCCGGCTCGGTCAGCATGTAGGGACATCGGCAAGACGGCGGCGAAGTGAAGGGCCGCGGGCGTGCGTCGTCCACGAACGGGCACGACGCGGGCTGGATGGATTTACAGTCCCTGACTCGTTCCGTTCCGCACGACCGCCGATCGATCACCGCCGAAATGGCCGCCCTGTCGCCTTCCCTCCGTCCACCACGCCGGTCCTCGATCTTCGACAGCCTCAACGACGCCCAGCGCCGCGCCGCGGGCTTCGGCATCGACGGCGCCTTGCCGGGCGAAATCGCCGGGCCGCTCCTGATCGTCGCGGGCGCCGGCTCCGGCAAGACGCTCACTCTTGCCGCCCGCGTCGGCCGGCTCGTTCTCGCGGGCGCCGATCCCGCGCGCATCCTGATGCTCACGTTCTCGCGCCGTGCCGCCGCCGAGATGGAGCGACGCGTCGGCCGCGTCCTCCACGACGCGCTCGGCATGGGGTCGACGCAGGCGCCGCCCCGCCTGCCCTGGTGCGGCACCTTCCACGCGATCGGCGCGCGCCTCCTGCGCCTGCACGCGGCTCGGATCGGTCTCGATCCGGGCTTCACGGTCGACGATCGCGGCGACTCCGAGGACCTGCTCCACCTCCTGCGCCAGCGCCTCGGACTGGCCAAGGGGGCGAAGCGGTTCCCGCAGAAGGCGACCTGCCTGGCGATCTACTCGCGTGTCGTCAATGCGAGGAAGTCGCTCGCCGACGTGCTGGCCGAAAGTCACCCCTGGTGCGCCGACAGCGGCGACGACCTGAAACGCCTCTTCGCCGCCTACGCCGCCGAGAAGCAGGCCCAGCATGTTCTCGACTTCGACGACCTGGTCGTCTGGTGGGCCGAGGCGATGGCCGACCCGACGGCGGGCGCGGCGATCGCCTCGCGCTTCGACCACGTCCTGGTCGACGAGTACCAGGACACCAACCGCGTCCAGGCCGAGATCGTGTTCGCGCTCAGGCCCGGCGGCGCGGGGCTGACGGTCGTCGGCGACGACGCCCAGTCGATCTACTCGTTTCGCGCCGCCGAGGTCCGCAACATCCTCGACTTCGCCGGCCGCTTCGTACCCGCCGCGACCGTCGTCCCGCTCGAGCAGAACTATCGCTCGACGGCGCCCCTGCTCGCGGCCTCGAACGCGGTCATCGAGCGGGCGGCCGAGCGCCACGCCAAGCGCCTCTGGAGCGATCGGCACGCGGGCGAGCGGCCGGCGCTGGTCTGGGTCGAGGACGAAGCGGCCGAGGCGTCGTGGGTCGCCGAACGGGTGCTCGCGCTGCGCGAGTCGGGCCTGGCGCTGAAGAGCCAGGCAGTGCTCTTTCGCAGCGCCCAGCACAGCACCGCGCTCGAGCTCGAGCTGGCGCGGCGCGGCATCCCCTTCGTCAAGTACGGCGGCCTGAAGTTTCTCGAGGCGGCGCATGTCAAGGACCTGCTCGCCGTGCTGCGCTTCGCCGCCAATCCGCACGGCCAGCGCGCCGCCCTGCGTGCGCTGCAGCTCGTGCCGGGAATCGGCGCGGCGAGCGCGGCGCGCCTGCTCGAGGCGATCGCCCGGGGCGGCGATGCCGCGCAGGCGCTCGCCGGCTTCGCTGCGCCGGCCGCGGTCGCGCCCGCGTGGGCGGAGTTCGTCGCACTGTTCGCCGCGCTGAGCGACCCGGCGTCACCCTGGCCGAAGGAGCTCGCCGACGTCGAGCGCTGGTTCGCTCCGCTGCTCGATCGCCGTCACGACGACGCCGCACCGCGCGCCGCCGACATCGCCCATCTCGTCCGGCTCGCTGCCGGCTACCCGTCGCGCGAGCGCTTCCTCACCGAGCTCGCGCTCGACCCGCCCGCCGCGACGAGCGACGAGTCGGGCGTGCCGAGCCGCGACGAGGATTACCTCGTCCTCTCCACGATCCACTCGGCCAAGGGGCAGGAGTGGAGCGCGGTGTCGGTGCTGCGCGTCGTCGACGGCTGCATCCCGTCGGACATGGCGACCGGGAGCGCCGCCGCCATCGAGGAAGAGCGGCGCCTGCTCTACGTCGCGATGACGCGCGCGCGCCACCATCTGCACCTGCTCGTGCCGCAGCGCTTCTACGTCACCGAGCAGGCGGCCTGGGGCGATCGCCACGTCTACGGCGCCATCAGCCGGTTCATTCCGGCCGACATGCGCGATCTGTTCGACCAGGTGACCGCGACGGCCGCCGCCTCCCCTCGCGACGAAGCCGATGCCGCCGCGCCCGGCGTGGACGTGGGCGCGCGCCTGCGCGCGCGCTGGCGCTGAGCCGCTCGTTCGACTCCACAAAAAACAAAAGCGGCAGTGCCGGTGAAGGCGCTGCCGCTGATGACGGACCGCCGTCGTTGCGGCGTCGGCCCGAATGCCGAGGTCGTCAGATCTTGTCGACGGCGTCCTTGACCTTTTCCTTGGCGTCGCCGTAGGTCGACTGGGTCTTGCCGGCCGCCTTGTCGACAGCGCCCTCGGACTGCAGGTTCGGGTTGCCGACGGCCTTGCCCGTCGCTTCCTTGACGGAGCCCTTGGCCTCTTCGACGCGTCCCTTGACTTGATCCTTGTTCATGCGTGGTCCTTCGCTCAATTGGTTGCTGTATATCGAACGATGCACGGAGCGTCGATCTGCTCCGCTTCTTCGATGAGCTCATCCTCGCAGTCCGCGGCAGCGCGATCTGTCGGCAGGCACGGCCGGTGGTCGTAGGAGAGGGTCGATCGCGGGTGTCTCACGACGAGCCTTCGGGAGCCGCCTTCGCGGCACCACGGATGTTGGTGGCCGCCAGCGCGACCTGGAGCAGACGAGCGCCCATGCCGCGGCGTGCCAGCCCCAGGCGACCCAGAGCGCGTTGCTGAGAAGAAAGATCCAGAAGCCGGTCTCGCGTCTCGCTTTTCGTTTCGAGGCGACGAGCCAGGCCGCGACGATGGTCGCGACCATGGCCAGCCATTGGAGAAGGTCGAGCAGTTCGGTCATGCGCCGCGAGAGCATGTGACGTGCCGTGCATGACGCTGGCGGGCCGCAGCGCTAAAGTTCGCTGCCCCGAGACCTCACGCCTGCGCGCCGCCTCATGAGCCCCACTCGCCCGTTCCTGCTCGCCGCCGCCGTCACGACCGTGCTGGTCGCTGCCTGTGCGTCGCCGCCCGCGGAAGCGCCCGCGCCGCCGGCGCCGCCGGCGCCCGTGCCGGTCGAGGCACCGGTCGCCGCGGCCCCGGCAGCGCCACCGCCGCCCGCAGCCTTCGCCGATGCCATCGCGCGCGCCGGCGATCGGCTGCTGCAGGAGTCCCAGGCGTCGCTCGGCACGGCGCACCGCGACCTGGTGATCGATCCGCTGGTCGACGCGAGCACCGGCGCGCAGACCCATGGCTCGGTGCAGGCTGGCGCCCAGCTCGCCGGGCTCATCACGCGCCGGATGCCGGCCTGGGACGTGCAGCCCCTGACGCGAGCGAGCCTCAAGTCGCAGCCGCTCCTCCTCATCGGCACGCTGACGCCGATCAACAGCAGGAACGCGAAAGACGAGAACGCCGACGTCTTCCAGGTCTGCCTGGCGCTTGCCGACTTGAAGACCGGCAAGCTCGTCGCCAGGAGCAGCGATCGCGCGCTCGCCACGAGCGTCGATGCCGAGCCGGTGCCGCTCTATCGCGACAGCCCGACGTGGACGCTCGACGAGACGACGCGCGGCTACATCCGCAGCTGCCACGCCAGCGCGGCGGGCGATGCGATCGCGCCGGCCTACCTGCGCCGCCTGCCGGCCGCGGCGGTGATCAACGAGGCCATGATCGCCTACGCCGACAACAAGACCGGCGACGCCTACAAGCTCTTCCACGAGGCGCGCGGCCTCGCCGCGGCCGACGACCTGCGCGTGCTGGACGGCCTCTACACCACGAGCTGGAAGCTCGGACGCAAGAAGGAGGCCGCCGACACCTTCGGCAAGATCGTCGGTGTCGGCCTGGACGCCAGGCGCTTCCCGGTCAAGATGGTCTTCGCGCCGGGCACGACGGCACTCGAGCAAAGTGCCGACCTGCAGGCGCAGCACTCGCTCTGGCTGCGCGAGGTCGCGCTGCAGATGGCGACGCGTGACACCTGTCTGCAGGTCGTCGGCCACACCAGCCGCACCGGCGACGCCGCTGCCAACGACGTGTTGTCGAACAAGCGCGCGGCGGTCGTCAAGCAATTGCTCGAGCGGCAGAACCGCAAGCTCGCGCCGCGCATCAGCGCCGAGGGTGCCGGCTCGCGCGAGATCCTCGTTGGCCTCGGCACCGACGACCCGCGCGACGCGCTCGACCGACGGGTCGAGTTCCGCGCCGTCGCCTGCCACTGAGCGGCTGTCGCGACCGCAGCGAGTCCGCTTCGATGACAGCGACCTTCGAAGCGACGAGCCTGCAGCGCCTTGCCGCCGCGATCGGCGTGCTCGTCCTTGTCGCCGGCTGCGCCTCGTCGCCGCCGCGCGGCAGCGACGGGCCCGGCGTGAATCCGCCTGCCGACCTGGCGAGCGTGCCCGACGCCGAGCCGCGCGTCGAGGCGATCCGGGCCGGCGGTCCGAACAAGCCCTATCAGGTGCTCGGACGCGAGTACGTGCCGACCGTCGCCGACAGGCCGTTCGTCGAGCGCGGCCTCGCCTCGTGGTACGGGCGCAAGTTCCACGGCCGGCCGACCGCGAGCGGCGAGGTCTACGACATGTATGCGATGACGGCGGCGCATCCGACCTTGCCGATCCCGAGCTACGCGCGGATCCGCAATCCCGCCAACGGCAGGCAGGTGATCGTGCGCATCAACGACCGCGGCCCCTTCCACGCCGGGCGGATCGTCGACCTCAGCTACGCCGCGGCGCTCAAGCTCGACCTGCTGCGCGGCGTCGCACCGGTCGAGCTCGAGCGAATCACCAGCGACGAGATCCGGGCCGGAACCTGGCGCCGCGGCAGCGATGCCGGGACGCGGGTCGCGTCGGCTCCAGCTCCCGCCCCCGCCCCAGCGCCGGTCCCGTCGAACGCACCCGCCAACGCGCCGATCGCGGCAAGCGACCTCGCTTTCGTGTCGACGGCGCCTTCGGCCGCGACGGCCACCGACCCGGCGCCCGGCGTGCGGCCGGTTGGCGAGGCCGCGCCCGGCTTCTGGATCCAGCTCGCCGCCTTTCGCGAGCGCGACGGCGCGCAGAGCTTCCAGCGCCACGTCGGCCGCGACAGCGACGCCGGCTGGCTCGCGCCGCTGCTCGCGACCTTCGCGGATGCCTCGCTCTATCGCGTGCAGGCCGGCCCGTACGCGAGTCGCGACGATGCCGAGGGCGCGGCGACGCGCGTGCGCAGCACGCTCGGCATCGTGCCGATGATCGTCGAGCGCCGATGAGCGCGGTCGACGACGGCGCATCACGCTGCCCGCGGCACGTGATCCTCTTCACCGGCCACATGGTCGATGCGCCCGGGCGGCCGCTGCCGCGCTTTCCGTCCGAACTTGTTCCCGCGGCGGCGCGGCGCATCGCCGCAGCGCTCGACGCGCTCGACGCGGGTCCGGCCGACCTCGCCCTGACGCAGGGCGCGGCCGGCGGCGACGTGCTGTTCGCCGAAGCCTGCCTCGCGCGCGACGTCCCCTTGCACCTGCTGCTGCCGCTCGCCGAGCCCGAGTTCGTCGCGCAGTCGCTCCTGCCTTCGCAGGACGGCGCGGCGTGGCACGCGCGCTATCGCGCCGTGGCGGCGCGGCTCGCCGAGCCGCCACGCGAGGCGCCCGAGGCGCTCGGCGCGCTCGCCGAGGACGACGATCCGTTCGTGCGCGCCAATCGCTGGCTGCTCGAGACCGCGCTCGCCTACGGCGCCGACCGGCTGCGCTGCATTTGCCTGTGGAACGGCGGCGGCGGCGACGGCCCGGGCGGAACGCGCCATCTCGTCGATGCCGTGCGCGCGGCGGGCGGCGAGGTCGACTGGATCGATACCCGCGAGCTCTCGCCTTAGCGGGATCTGCGGTGCTTGCGGCCGAGCGCCGTGTCGGACATCCATCGTCCGAGGGTTGCCGCATCGACGGGTCCGGTGCTGCAATCGGCCTCGGCGCTTGCATCGTCGGCCGGCCACGCCGATGATCCACGCGGTCGGGTGAGCTTCATCCACCTCGGAGAGACGACATGGCAAAGAAGGCATCGGCAACGGCAGGCGCGAAGGCGCGTGCGATCTCGCTGCACATGGGGCTGAACGGCGTCAGCGGCGCCGCCTACGGTGGCTGGGACGGGCCGCTCGCGGCGTGCGAGTTCGACGCCAACGACATGGCCGCGATCGCCAGGAAGCAAGGCATGAAGCCGACCGTGCTGCTCACCAGGAAGGCGACGCGCACCGCGATGCTCTCGGCGATGCGCGGCGCGGCCAAGTCGCTGGCGTCGGGCGACTTCTTCTTTCTCAGCTATTCGGGCCATGGCGGCCAGGTGCCCGACGTCAACGGCGACGAGGACGACAAGAAGGACGAGACCTGGTGCCTCTACGACGGCCAGCTGATCGACGACGAGCTCTACTTCGAGCTCGGCAAGTTCAAGAAGGGCGTGCGCATCCTCGTCCTCTCGGACAGTTGCCACAGCGGCACGGTGACGCGCGAGGCGATCTTCCCGCCGACCACCACGCCGACGCAGCGGCCGAAGAACATGCCCGACGCGGTGGCGATGCGCACCTACCGCGAGCACCAGGCGTTCTACGACAAGATCCAGAAGGACGTCGCCGCTGCGGCCGGCAAGCCGGTCGTCGATCCCGACAACGCGCTCGCGCAGGTGGCCGCGAGCGGTCGGCTCTCGGCCATCGCCAGCAAGTTCGACGCCTCGCTGATCCTGATCTCCGGCTGCCAGGACAACCAGACCTCGATGGACGGCGAGCACAACGGCGCCTTCACCGAGCAGGTGCTGAAGGTGTGGAACCAGGGTGCGTTCAAAGGCAACTACGCCAACCTCCACGCACGGGTCAAGGCGCGCATGCCGGCGAGCCAGACGCCGAACCTGTTCACGCTCGGCACGACGGGCAGGTTCCTGGCCGAGACACCGTTCAAGGTCTGATCGTTCAGACTCCCCGCGTCGTCTGGCGCGCATCGCACCGAGGAGCGGGCATGGCCAGCGCCAGCAACGACATCACCTTCGTCATTCCCGGGCAGAGCGAGCCCGTGGCGGCGGTTCGCGCGGCGATGCGCGGCAGCGCCAAGGCCTCGGTGCGCGTCGGCACCCAGCGCGACGGCGGCGAGCCGGTGCGGGTGACGGCGCGGCCGGGCGACGACGTCGTCGTCCTCCAGGTCGCGAACGGGCCGACGCTCGTTCTCCATCCCGCCGATGCGCGCGACCTGATGCTGGCGCAGAGCGCGACCGCGACGCGCAGCGCGATCGCGGCGCGCGGCGCGACGCTGAGCGAGGTCGTCGTGCCGGCGCAGCTCGGCTGGCCCGGCATCGAGTCGCAGGCGACGCGCGGCGCGACGCGCGGCTGGCTGGGCCAGGTGCTGCTCAGCCACTTCAGCGTGCTCGGCAACCTGGTGAAGGACCCGGCGGCGAAGATGGCCGCGGCGGCGGTGACGAAGAAGGTCGACGGCAAGGTCGAGGCGGGCGTCTACCGCCTGTCAGCCGACGCCCTCGAGCCGCTCAAGGGCAGCGGCCGGCTCCTCGCCGAGGTGCCGGCGGCGGCCGACGGCGGGCCGATGCTGGTCTTCGTTCACGGCACCTTCTCGGACACCGTCGGCACCTTCTCCAAGCTCTGGACGCTGCACGCCGATGTCGTGCGCCAGCTCTTCGCGAGCTACGGCGACCGCGTCTACGGCCTCGATCACCCGACCCTCGGCGCTAGCCCGATCGGCAATGCGCTCTCCTTCGTGCGCTCGCTGCCGGCCGGTGCGCGCGTGCACCTCGTCACCCATTCGCGCGGCGGCCTCGTCGCCGAGGTGCTGGCCCGTGCCTGCGGCGGAGGTCCGCTCTCGAACGACGTGCTGGCGCTCTTCGCCGGCGATGCCTACGCGCAGCATCGCAGCGACCTGCGCGCCCTCGTCACCGAGGCGCAGAAGAAGGGCATCCGCATCGAGCGCATCGTCCGCGTCGCCTGTCCGGCGCGCGGCACGCTGCTGGCGTCGAAGCGGCTCGACGCCTATCTCTCGATCCTCAACTGGTGCCTGGAGCTCGCCAACATCCCGGTCGTGCCCGAGGTCGTCGATTTCCTGCACGAAGTGGCGCGGCGCCGGGCCGATCCGGCCGAGATGCCCGGTCTCGAGGCGATGACGCCCGAGAGCCCGGTCGTCGCCTGGCTCAACGGCAGCGCCGACACGATTCCCGGCGACCTGCGCGTGATCGCCGGCGACCTCGACGGCGACTCGATCGGCTCGTGGGTGAAGACCCTCCTCTCCGACGCTTTCTACTGGACCGACAACGATCTCGTCGTGCAGACGCGTTCGATGTACGGCGGCGCACCGCGCGCGAAGACGCCGAGCGGCAGCGGCGCGCGCTTCCTGCTCGACAAGGGCGGCAAGGTCTCGCACTTCAACTACTTCACCAACGACCGCACGGTCCAGGCGATCACGAGCGCCCTGCTCGACGACATGCCGACCGACTTCGCGGCCATCGGCCCGCTCTCCTGGGCCGGCGAGGACGCGAGCGGCACGCGTGCCGCGCTCGCCGTCGCGCGCTCGCGCGGCGCCGCGCCCGGCGACACCGGGTCGGTCGCAGACCGGCCGGCGGTGTTCGTGATCCCGGGCATCCTCGGCTCGAACCTGAAGAAGGACGGCAAGCGCATCTGGCTCGGCTTTCGCTTCGTCAACGGCCTGAAGGCGCTTGCCTGGGATCCGGCCACGGCCGCGAGCGTCGAGCCCGACGGGCCGATCGGCAGCGTCTACGGCGACCTGATCGAGCGCCTCGCTGACAGCCACGAGGTGATCCCGTTCGCCTTCGACTGGCGCCGGCCGGTGGAGGACGAGGCGCGCCGCCTCGCCGTCGCCGTCGACGCCGCGCTCGCGGTGCGCGCGACCAGCCAGCAGCCGGTGCGCATCGTCGCCCACTCGATGGGTGGCCTCGTCGCCCGCACGATGATGCTGGAGAAGCCCGACACCTGGCAGCGCCTGGTGGCGCGCGACGGCGGTCGGCTCCTGATGCTCGGCACCCCCAACGGTGGCTCGTGGTCGCCGATGCAGACGATGTCGGGCGACGACACCTTCGGCAACGCGCTCGCCGCCCTCGGCTCGCTGTTCGACAACGGCGGCGCGCGCGCGACCATGGCCGGCATGCCCGGCTTCCTGCAGCTGCAGGCCGCCCTGCTCGACCCGACGCTGCGGCTCGATCGCGCCGAGACCTGGCAAAAGCTCGCCGACGACGACATCGCGAAGCTGCTCGAGCGCAGCCTCTGGCACGTCGAAAGCGTGCAGCGCGCCATCTACCGCTGGAGCGCGCCGCCGCAGGGCGTGCTCGATCAGGCGACGGCGCTCTGGCGTCGCCTCGATGCGCAGGCCGCCGCGCTCGGCGCCGATGCGCAGAAGATGCTGCTCGTGATCGGCCACGCGCCGTTCACGCCCGGCGGCATCGTCTTCGACGACAACGGCCTCGAATACACCGACGCCGTCGGTGGTGGCGACGGCCGCGTGCCGCTGCACAGCGCGCTCCTGCCCGGCGTGAAGACCTGGCAGCTCGACGCGTCGCACGGCGACCTGCCGACCGTCGCCAAGGCCTTCCCCGCGTATCTGGAGCTGCTCGTCGACGGCAGCACGGCGCAGCTGGAGGTCTTCGATCCGGCGAGCGCCGCCTCGCGCTCGGCCGCGGGGTCGTCCCGGCCGGGCGCCGCGCGCGATCTGGCCGATCCGGCGGCGAGCCAGGCGCGCAGCCGCCCGTCGCGCGGCGTGCAGCCGTCGGTGCCGCCTTCGACGCCGGCCGACGTGCTCGGTGCCGGCACGCGCCTCGCCGCCGATCGCGGTCGCGGCGCGGGCGCGTCGCGTGCGCTCCACGTCTCGGTGATGAACGGCGACCTCAAGTTCGTGCACCAGCCGCTCGTCGTCGGCCACTACCGCTCGCTCGCCCTCACCGGCACCGAGGCCGTCGTCGACCGGCTCGTTGCCAAGGCGATGAGCCGGTCGCTTGCCGCCGGGCTCTACCCCGATGGCGTCGGCATGCACCAGATCTTCGGCAACCTGCGCAAGGACCCCGACAACGTGCTGGCGATGGCACGGCCGCTCGCGGTGGTCGTCGCCGGGCTCGGCGAGGAAGGAAAGCTGCGCTCCGTCGACCTTGTCTACACCGTGCGCCAGGCGGTCATCGCCTACGCGCAGCGCCTCGCCGAGAACCAGAACGGCGCACCGGCCCAGTTCGAGCTCGCCGCGACCCTGCTCGGCAGCGGCGGCACGGGCGTGTCGGCGGGAACTGCCGCCCAGCTCGTCGCGCAGGGCACCTGGGAGGCGAACCAGAAGCTGCACGACAGCGGCTGGCCGCAGGTCGGCCGGCTGATCCTGGTCGAGTTCTACCTCGACCGCGCGAGCGATGCCTGGCGCGCGCTTCAGGTGCAGGCGACGGCGGCGCCGAATCAGCTCAAGGTCGTGGGCTACGTGGAGAGCGGCGCGGGCGCGCTGCGCCGCTCGCTCGACTCGAGCTACCGGGGCGCGTCGTACGACTTCATCAGCGCCGTCACCAGCGGCACCGCCGGCGGCGAGCCGTCGATCACCTACACGCTGGACACCAAGCGCGCCCGGACCGAGGTGCGCGCGCAGCAGACGCAGGGCACCCTCGTGCGCGAGCTCGTCGCCAAGGCGTCGAACGACACCAACCGCGATCCGCAGATCGGGCGCACCCTGTTTGACCTGCTCGTGCCGGTCGAGATGGAGCCCTTCCTCGGCGGCACCAGCGACATGGTGATCGAGCTCGACAGCGGCACTGCGGCGCTGCCCTGGGAAGCGCTCGACACTGCGTCGTCGGTGCTCACCGGCGGCGACCCGCGGCCGTGGGCGATCCGCAGCAAGCTGCTGCGCAAGCTGCGCACCGCCGAGTTCCGTTCGCAGGTCTCCGACTCCGACGCCGACGGCAGCATCCTCGTCATCGGCGAGCCGATGGTGGACGAGACGATGTATCCGCCCTTGCCGGGGGCGCGCGCCGAGGCGATCGCCGTCGCCGCGCGCCTGAGCGCCGGGCCGAACGGCGTCGGCGCGACACGCGTGCGCGCCCTCACCAGCGGCACCGACGACGCGCGCGACATCATCAACGCGCTCTTCGAGCGGCCGTATCGCGTCGTCCATGTCGCCGGCCACGGCGCGCCCGGCGAGAAGGGCGGCGTCGTCCTCTCGGGCGGCACCTTCCTCGGCCCGGCCGAAGTGGAGGCGATGCGGACCGTTCCCGAACTCGTCTTCCTCAACTGCTGCCATCTCGCCGCGCGCGACGCGAAGACGGCGCTCACCCACTACGACCGTGCCGGCTTCGCCGCCAACATCGCCGAGGCGCTGATCCGGATCGGCGTGCGCTGCGTGATCGCCGCCGGCTGGGCCGTCGAGGACAAGCCGGCCGAGCTCTTCGCAACGACCTTCTACGACACGCTCCTCGGCGGCGGCCGCTTCATCGACGCCGTCTCGGCCGCGCGCAGTGCGGCGTGGCGGGCCGGCGAAGGCGGCAACACCTGGTCGGCGTACCAGTGCTACGGCGACCCGGGCTGGACCTGGCATCGCGACGTCGGCAATGGCCAGCGCGTCGCGGTCGTGCCGGCCGACGAGTTCGCCGGCGTGTCGTCGCCACCGGCGGTGACGCTGGCGCTCGAGACGATCTCGATCCGCCTGCGCTTCGGCGGCGACGGCGCGGCCCAGCGCGGCGGCGTCGAGCAGGCCCAGCGCGACAAGATCCGCTTCCTCGAGGAGCGCTTCGCGCCGCTCTGGGGCGCGATGGGAGCCGTCGCCGAAGCCTTCGGCCTGGCCTATGCCGACGCACGCGATCCCGACAAGGCGATCGACTGGTACCGCATCGCGGTCGACGCGAACGACGGCAGTGCCTCGTTCCGGGCAGCGGAGGAGCTCGCCAACCAGCTGGCGCGACGCGGCGAGTCGCGCAGCGACCCGGTCGAGGCCCGGCGCGACATCGACGAGGCGATCGCGCGGCTCGAGCAGCTGGTGGGGATCCGGCCGACGGTCGAGCGCGAGGCCTTGCTCGGCTCGGCATACAAGCGGCTGGTGATGGTCGAAAGTCATGCCGCCGCCGCGACGACCGCGCCGTCGGGCAGGAAGCGCAGGCGCGGCGCGTCGGCGAAGGGTGCGCCGGCCATCGATGCGGATCGAATGAAGGCCCTGCGCGCGATGGCGCTGCATTACGGCAACGCCGAGCGCCTGGCACGGGCCCAGAACGCCGAGAACCTCTTCTATCCGGCCAAGAACGGCATGAGTGCCGAACTGCGCCTGGCCTTTCTCGAGCGCCGCCCCGCCGAGCTCGCGGTCGA
>JBBSBZ010000037.1:0-18286 GCA_038250795.1 Burkholderiales bacterium
GAGCTTCGCGCTCACGAGCGCGCCGGCGATTCCCTGCTGGGGATCGGCCAGGAGCGCGAGCGAGCGGTCGAGCGATGCGCCAGCCAGCCCGGCGGCCCGCGCCGACAGGCCGTCGATGGCCTTCAGCGCCGCGCCGGCGAGGCCGTCGAGACCGTCGTCGCCGCCGCGCCGGCTCTCGCGCTGCGGCGGATCGCTGCCACCGTCGGTGATCGCCATCATCACGGAGATGAGGGCGATGCCGTCGCCGATGCAGTGATGGACACGGGCGATCAGCGCGCTGCCGCCCTCGTAGCCATCGATGAGGTGGAACTGCCAGAGCGGCCGCGCCGGGTCGAGCGGCTGCGAGGCGAGAGCGCCGACGCGCTCCTGAAGCGCCGCGCGCTCGCCCTGACCGCGCGCGCGCTTCAGCTTCTCGCGCACGACGTGGCGGCGGATGTCGAAGTCGTCGTCGTCGACCCAGGTCGCGCCGCTCGCGTCGCGCACGGCGATCTCGCGAAAGCGCCCGTAGCGCAGGAGCTTGTCCTCGACGCGCCGGCAGAGCGCCTCATAGGCGATGCCCGGCCGGAGCAGCCAGACGCCGACGATCATCATCAGGTTGACGTCGCTGTCCATCCTGAGCCACGCGGTGTCGACGCGCGACATGCGTTCGCGTGGAGTTGAGGACGATGTCGTCATGACGTGTGGGCCGCGGCTGCCGCGATGCGGGCGACGATGCTGGCTAAGATCGGCGCCGTCAATCGCGACTTGTCATAACGCAAGAACCCAAGGAGAAATGCCATGGCCGACCTCAAGGCGCAGTTCGAGCAAGCCGTCGCCGAGTCGAAGAGCCTGCCGGAAAAGCCCGACAACATGACGCTCCTGAAGCTCTATGCGCTCTACAAGCAGGCGTCGAGCGGCGATGCCGACGGCAAGCGCCCGGGTTTCGGCGACATGGTCGGGCGCGCGAAGTGGGACGCCTGGAACGGCCTGGCCGGCAAGTCGAACGAAGAGGCGATGCAGGAGTACGTCGACCTGGTCGAGTCCCTGAAGTGACGCGGCCTGCGCCTCGGTCGCGTCGATCTCACGCGACGCGTGGCGCTGCCGGGTTCAGCTCGAGCACGTAACGCAGCGACGTGTCGTCGTAGTCCGTCGCATCGAGCTGGAAGCCGCTGCGTGTCGCCAGTTCGCGCATCGCCTTGTTCTCGCGCAGCACCACCGCGACGAGGCGCCGGGTGCCGTGCGCCTTGAGGTAACGGACCATCTTGTCGAGCAGACGCCGGCCGAGCCCCTGCCTCTGCACATCGGCGGCCAGGATGATCGCGAACTCGGCTTCGACATTGTCCGGATCGGCGACGGCGCGCACGACGCCCAGCGTGCGCAGCGAGCCGTCGGGCTGCGGCTCGAGAACGACGAAGGCCATCTCGCGGTCGTAGTCGATCTGCACCAGGCGGGCGAGCTCGCTGCGCGGCAGCTCGCGGCGCGTGCTGAAGAAGCGCAGTCGCACGTCTTCGGGCGCGAGCTGCAGCGCGAATTCACCATGGCGAGCTTCGTCTTCCGGCCGGATCGGCCGGATCTGGAGCTGTCGGCCTTGCAACGACCAGGTCTCGGCGAGCTCCGCCGGATACGGCTGGATCGCAAAGCGCGCCGTGCCCGCGCCCGTGGCCCGGGCGACGCGCAGGCGGGCATCGAGGGCGATCACGCCGTCACCATCGGCGAGCAGAGGATTGATGTCGAGCTCGATCAGCTCGGGCAGGTCGGCGAGCATCCGCGAGACGGCGACGAGCACGTCGAAGATCGCATCGATGCGCGCCGGCGGATGATCTCGATAGCCGGCGAGCAGCTTCGCCACGCGCGTGCCGGACACCAGGTCGCGAGCCAGCACGCGGTTGAGCGGCGGCAGGCCGATCGCCCGGTCGGCGATCACCTCGACCGCGGTACCGCCCTGGCCGAACAGGACGACCGGGCCGAACACCGGATCGACGCTCGCGCCGACGATCAATTCCTGCGCGTACGGACGCCGAATCATCGCCTGGACGGTGAAGCCGTTGATCCGGGCCTCGGGCCTGAGCGCGCGAACCCGCGCCAGCATGCCGTCGGCCGCCAGGCGCACCGCCGCGTCGTCGCCGAGACCGAGAGCGACGCCGCCGACGTCCGACTTGTGGCTGATGTCGGGAGAGAGGATCTTGAGGGCGACCGGATGGCCGATCTTGCGTGCCGCCTCCGCCGCCTCCTCGGCTGAAGCCCCGACCGCGACCGTCGGCACGATCGGGATGCCGTACGCCTGCAGCACCGTCTTGGCCTCGAGCTCGTCGAGCATCTCGCGGCCGCTGTCGAGCGCCGCGACGACGACGGCGCGCGCCGCCGCGCTGTCGGGCGGTGCCGCCTCGCTGGCTGTCGGCGCCTCGGTGAGCAGCGCCTGGTTGCGCTGGTAGCTCGCCAGCATCGCGAACGCGCGCACTGCCGCTTCGGGCGTTTCGTAGCCGGCGACGCCCGCCTCCTCGAAGATGCGCCGCGCTTCGGCGACGCCGCCTTCGCCGAGCCAGCAGCTCATCAGCCGGCCGGCCGCTTCGCGGGCCAGCGGCGCGCAGGCGCGGGCGATGTCCTCGCTGCGCACGATCGCCGTCGGTGCGTGCATGAACAGGATGGTGCCGGCCTGGCGGTCGTCGAGCAGGGTGCGAAGGGTCGCGGTGTAGCGCTCGACCGGCGCGTCGCCGATGATGTCGATGGGATTGGCGTGCGACCAGGTCGGCGGCAGCACGGCGTCGAGCTTGCTGCACACGGCCTCGCTCAGCGCCGGCAGATCGACTCCAGCGGGCGCCGCGGCGTCGGCCGCCATCACGCCGGCGCCGCCGCCGTTGGTCATGATCGTCAGGCCGCCCGCCGGATTGCCGCGGAAGTGGGCCAGCGTCTCGGCCGCCATGAAGAGGTCCTGCAGCGTGTCGACGCGCAGCATCCCGGCGCGGCGGATGGCGGCGTCGATGACGACGTCGGAGCCGGCGAGCGCGCCGGTGTGCGAAGCGGCCGCCTGCAAGCCCTTGCCGGCGCGTCCCGCCTTGACGACGATGACCGGCTTGTTGCGGGCTGCCGAGCGGGCCGCCGACATGAACTTGCGCGGTGACTCGATCGATTCGATGTAGAGCAGGATCGAGCGGGTCTGGGCGTCGCTGGCGAGATGGTCGAGCAGGTCGCCGAAGTCGACGTCGACGCGCTCGCCGAGCGAGACCATGTGCGAGAAGCCGATGCGCCGCGACCGCGCCCAGTCGAGCACGGCGGTCACCAGCGCACCCGACTGCGAGACGAAGGCGATCCCGCCAGGCAATGCGTCGGTGTGGGCGAAGCTGGCGTTCAGGCCGATGTGGGGCGACAGCAGGCCCAGGCAGTTCGGGCCGAGCAGGCGCAGCAGGTACGGCCGCGCGGCGTCGAGTGCGGCCTGCTTCTGCGCCGCGCCGAGACCGGCGGTCATCACGATGGCGGCGCGCGTGCCGATCCGGCCGAGCTCGTCGATCAGGCCGGCGATCGTGCCGGGCGGCGTGCACAGCACGGCCAGGTCAGGCGGCGCGGGAAGGTCGGCAACGCGGCTGACGATCGGCACGCCGTCGAGGCTCGCGTGCTTCGGGTTGACGCCGTAGACCGGGCCGGCGAAGGTGCCTGCCCGCAGGTTGCGCCAGACCGTCGCGCCGACGCTGCCGGGGCGGCCGGAGGCGCCGATGACCGCGACCGAGCGCGGCTCGAGCAGCTGCTCCAGATGGCGGATGCTCATTGGGTCACCTCCGTGCTTCGCACTGCCGCGCGAGCCCCCTTCGGAACGGCCGGGCGGGGGCTCATGGCGCGCAGCGCGTCTTCATGGCGTGATCGCGACCTTCAGCACGCCGTCGCGCTGATGGCCGAAAAGCTCGTAGGCCGCCTCGATGTCGTCGAGCTTGAAGCGGTGCGTCACCATCGCCTCGAGGTCGATCCGCCGCGCCGCGATCACCGCCATCAGCCGGCGCATCCGTTCCTTGCCGCCGGGGCAAAGCGTGGTGACGATCCTGTGGTCACCGAGCCCGGCGGCGAACGGCCCGAGGGGAATCGTCAGGTCGGTCGAATAGACGCCCAGGCTCGACAGCGTTCCGCCGGGGCGCAGCACGCGCAGGCACGCCTCGAAGGTCTGCTGGGTGCCGAGCGCCTCGATCGCGACGTCGACGCCGCGGCCATCGGTGAGGCGCATGATCTCCTCGACCGGATCGACCTTGCTGCCGTCGATCACA
Organism: Burkholderiales bacterium; assembly: GCA_038250795.1. GTDB lineage: Bacteria > Pseudomonadota > Gammaproteobacteria > Burkholderiales > Burkholderiaceae_C > Schlegelella_A. The sequence continues at coordinate 4,227 of JBBSBZ010000037.1, forward strand.
TGGTCGGCGCCCATCCTGGCGGCGATGGCGAGGCGATCGGCGAGCCGGTCGACGCCGATCACCATCGCTGCGCCGCTCAGCTTCGCGCCTGCCGTCGCGCACAGGCCGATCGGTCCCTGTGCGAACACCGCCACCGTGTCGCCGATGCGAACCCCCGCGCTCTCGGCGCCGCTGAAGCCGGTCGACATGATGTCGGGACACATCAGCACCTGTTCGTCGCTCAGCGTGTCGGGCACCGGCGCGAGGTTGGCCATCGCGTCGGGCACCAGCACGTACTCGGCCTGGCAGCCGTCGATGGTGTTGCCGAATTTCCAGCCGCCCATCGCCTTCCAGCCATGGGCCGTTCCGGCGCCGTCCTGCGAGCCGACACCGCACAGGCACGCGTTACTCCAGCCGCTCGGCGTGATCGCCCCGGCGATGACGCGCTGGCCCTCGCGGTAGCCGCGCACCCCCGAGCCGAGCTTCTCGATCACGCCCACCGGCTCGTGGCCGATCGTCAGGCCGCGCTCGACCGGGTACTCGCCCTTGAGGATATGGATGTCGGTGCCGCAGATCGTCGTCGTGGTGACGCGCATCAGCGCGTCCTGCGGGCCGACGTCGGGGATCGGCTTGTCGTCGAGGACGATCCGCCCGGGCTCGACGAAGACAGCGGCTTTCATCATGGTCATGGCACTCTCCAAGGGCAACGCGGCGCTCGTCGCGCCTACTTCCTCTTCGCCGGCGGCTTCTTCGGGGTTGCCCTGGCGCTGGCGAGGACGGCGTCGATGTTTTCCTCGATCTCCGCTTCGATCCGGCTGCGGAAGGCGCCGAGCAACAAGCCGAGCCGCGCCGTGAGGTCGAACGAGTCGGCATCGACGACAAGCCGGCCTTCGACGCCGGCGCGCGTGAACTCGACGACATCGCCGGCCTTGCCTTCGATCACGGTGCACTCCATGCCGAATTTCGCTTCGGCCTGCTCGGCCCAGATCCACGCGGTCTTCCTGGCCTTGGCGAGGCCGAGCGCATGGGTGCGATGGATGCGGATGTCGGCCATGTCTCTCGCGTCTCTCGGTGATGGGGCAAGTATCAGCGCTCCAGCGCTGCCCGCCGCACCTCCGGCGCCAGCGCCGCGATCCTCCTGACCTCGGCGTAGAAGCGCGGGAAGTCTTGCCCTTCACGCTCGAACAGTCGCTCGAAGGCGGGCACGAGCGCGGTATAGCTCGCGAGCACGCCGAAGGCGGCGTTGTTGGCGCGCGCGAACCACTCGTCGTAGCCGGAGTAGCCGTTCCAGCGCGCCGCCTTCATCGTCGCGTAGTCGGCGCGCAGGCTGGCGAGCAGCGCCGCCTTGCCGGCGCGCTTGTCGGCGTCGCTCGCGCCGCTGGCGTAGAGCGCGGCGAACCTGGCGCGATAGGCTTCGGTGAGCGCACGGAAGTCTTCACGCCGCGCCTCGCCGCGCGCCGACTGCGCCCGCGCCTGCGGCCCGGCGCGCTCCGCGAGCCAGCGCTCGACCCCGATCTTCTCGACCGCGCTCGCGAACGACTCGTTGAAGAGCGTGTCGCCGGGCGCGAACGCGATCTGGTGGGCAAGCTCGTGGAAGATGAGCCGTGCGAGTTCGCCTTCCGGATAGTCGATGAAGGTGTTGAGCAGAGGATCGGCGAGCCAGCCTCCCGTCGGCAGGCGGCCGAGCGTGGAGTACGCCGGCACGGGATAGACCGCGACGTCGAGCCCCTGGCCGCGCAAGTCGTCGGCCAGCGCCTTCGCTCGCGCCTCGTCGTAGTAGCCGCGATAGCCGACGCAGCCGACGATCGCGAAGCACCACGTCTTCGGCACGAGCGAGAGCTCGGGCGCGGCGACGACGTTCCAGAGCGCCGCCGGGCGGCCGAGGTCGGCGTAGCGGCGATAGCTTGCGTTGTCGGGCTCGTCGAGCTCGCTGACCGCGAAGTCGCGGATCTGCTGCGAGAGGACGAGCCGCTGCCTGACGTCAGCGCTCGTCGACGGGTCGGCGAGCCATTGCGACACCGGCCTCGCGGCCTCGACGAGATTGAGGTGGCCGGTGACCGACTGCGCGTAGTAGCCGACGGTGCTGCAGCCCGAGGTCGCGCAGACCGTCGCGCCGGCGAGCAGCGCCACGGCGGCGACGCCGCCCAGGCCCCAGAGCGCCATGCGTACGCGCCGCCTCACGCCTGCGCGGACGCGGCGGCGTCGGCGAAGACTTCGCAGGCGGCGCAGACCGGCGACGGGCTCATCCGGAAACTATGGCACAGGGCCCGGCAGGGTCGGCGACCCACGGGTAAACTGGGTTTCCAAGCGGAGCTTTCGCCATGCAAGTCATCGAATCCATCCTCGCCGACGCGGCCCAGATCGCCGCCGTCCGCCGCGATATCCACGCCCATCCGGAGCTCTGCTTCCAGGAGCAGCGCACGTCCGACCTGATCGCCGGTCTGCTCACCGAGTGGGGCGTCCCGATCCATCGCGGCCTCGGCACCACCGGCATCGTCGCGATCCTGAAGAACGGCACGAGCGATCGCGCGGTCGGCCTGCGCGCCGACATCGACGCCTTGCCGATCACCGAGAAGAACGCCTTCCCGCACAGGAGCCTCTTCACCGGCAAGATGCACGCGTGCGGCCACGACGGCCACACCGCGATGCTGCTGGCCGCTGCCAAGCATCTCTCGAAGCACAAGAACTACGACGGCACGGTCTATCTCATCTTCCAGCCGGCCGAAGAAGGCGGCGGCGGTGCGCGCGAGATGATCCGCGACGGCCTGTTCGAGAAGTTCCCGATGGAGGCGGTGTTCGGCGCCCACAACTGGCCCGGCATGAAGGCCGGCCAGTTCGCGCTGAAGAACGGCCCCGCGTTCGCATCGAGCAACGAGTTCAAGGTCACCATCCGCGGCAAGGGATCGCACGCCGCGATGCCCCACGACGGGATCGACCCCGTGCCGGTCGCGTGCCAGATCGTCAACGCCTTCCAGACCATCATCAGCCGCAACAAGCGGCCGATCGACGCCGGCGTGATCTCGGTGACCATGATCCACACCGGCGAGGCGATCAACGTCGTGCCCGACAGCTGCGAGATGAGGGGCACCGTGCGCACCTTCACGCTCGAGGTGCTCGACATGATCGAGACGCGCATGAAGGAGATCGCCGAGCACACCTGCGCGGCCTTCGGGGCGCAGTGCGACTTCGAGTTCAAGCGCAACTACCCGCCGACGATCAACCATCCCGACGAGACCGCTTTCGCGCGTCGGGTGATGACCGACATGGTCGGCGCCGACAACGTGCACGAGTTCGAGCCGACGATGGGTTCCGAGGACTTCAGCTACTACCTGCTTGAAAAGCCAGGCTGCTACTTCCTCATCGGCAACGGCGACGGCACCCACCGCATCGGCGGCCACGGCCTGGGACCGTGCATGCTGCACAACCCGAGCTACGACTTCAACGACGACCTGATCCCGCTCGGCGGCTCGCTCTGGGTCCGCATGGCCGAAGCCTGGCTGGCCGCGCCCCAGCAGCGATGACGGGAGTCGCGCGCTAGTTCGCACAGAGCTACACGAGGCGCGCGACAAGTTCCTCGCCGCGGCGCGCACGCGGGCTCGCCGTCGAGACCGATGTCCATCCTCTCCTCGGCCGCGACGGCGAGGTGCTCGCGATGGACGCGCCCGCCACGGCCCAGCGCGGCGGCGTTCGCGCTCGTCAGCCGATCACCCGATCGGCGCGCACCAGAACCGACTGCGGGACCTTGAGGCCGAGCGCGCCGGCCGTCTTCAGGTTGACGATGGTCTCGATCGTTGCCGGCTGCTCGATCGGCAGGTCGGCCGGCCTGGTGCCGCGCAGGACGCGGTCGGCGTAATAGGCGAGGCGCTGGTACGAATCGACCAGGCGCGGGCCGTACGTGCAGAGCGCGCCGCTGTCGGCGAACACCGGCCAGCTCGTGACCAGCGGCAGGCGCTGGCGCAGGGCGAAGCCGATGATGCCGACGCGGTTCTGCACCGTGAAGCTGTCGGCGAAGAGCGAAATGCCCTGCATGCGGTCGGCGGTCATCCTCGTGAACGCGGCTGCCAGCTCCTCGGGCGTTCGCGCGGCGTAGTAGTGCACGTCGAGTCCGATCCGGCCGGCCGCGGCTTCCGCGTTCGCACGCTCGCCCGACTCGCCCGGGTATTGCGGGTTGGCGAGGATCGCGACCCGGCGCGCGCCCGGCGCCAGTTCGTTCAGCAGCTCGAGACGCTTGCCGTTCAGCTCGGTCGCGAGGAAGGTGAGGCCGGTCATCGTCGCGTTCGGCCGCGCCAGGCTCGAGGCGAGGCCCGCGGCCACCGGGTCGCCGCTGTAGGCGTAGACCACCGGGACGGGCAGATTCATCCCGCGCAGCTCGAGCACGGCCTCGCCCTGGACGACGATCAGGTCGACCGGCAGCCTGACGAGCTCCTCGGTCAGCGCCGGGACCTTCGAGACGTCGTCGTCGCCATAGCGAAAGCTCATCGTGAGGTTGGTGCCCTCGGCGAAGCCGCGCTCTGCGAGCGCGGCGCGAAACGCCTGCACATAGGGCACGAGGCTCGCCGGGCGTTGCGCGGTGACCCAGCCGATGCGCGCCGGACGCGCGTCGGCTCGCGCAAAGGCGGCTCGCGGCAGCGCCGACAGCGCGGCCGCGGCGAAGAGGATCTGGCGTCGATTCATCACGGGTCCTGGAGTGGCGCCCGTCGCGAGGCCACATCGACGCGAGGGCCGCGACGAGCGATTCACTCTAGCCCATCGCCTCCCTCGAAACCTCATCAAACGACACGATAGGCCGGCACCGGTCGATGAAATCCCTTCAGCGCCAGCTCGCCCGCCGCCTCGACCACGATGCCGTGACCGTCGAGCAGCGAACGCACGCGCTGCGAGACGAGGATCTCGTCGCCGCGCGCCTCGCCGCACAGGCGCGCGGCGAGATTGGTGACGGTGCCGATCGCGCCGTAGTCGATCCGGCCCGGAAAGCCGATCGCGCCGATCGTCGCGAAGCCCTGGGCGATGCCAATGCCCATCGTCAGGTCGTAGCCGCGACGGGCCCAGCCACGCGCCAGCTCGCGCACCTCGGCCTGGATCGCCTGCGCCATGCGCGTCGCCCGCGCCGCCGGATCGACGACCGGCAGCGGATCGTTGAAAAAGACCATGATGCCGTCGCCCGAGAAGCGCTCGAGCGTGCCTTCGTGCGCGAGCACGAGCCGGCCGACGGCGGCGTGGTACTCGCCGAGCACGCCCATCACGTCCTCCGGATCGGCGGTCTCGGTGAAGGCGGTGAAGCCGCGCAGGTCGAGGAAGACGACGGTGATCTCGCGCCGGTGACTCTTCATCGGATCGTCGGCGCCGCCGGCGACGATGAGCTCGGCGAGCTGCGGCGAGAAGAAGCGCTTGAGGCGACCGACCTTCTCGAGCTCGCGCGCGCCGTGCTCGACGCGCGCCTCGAGCGTGCGGTTGAGCTCAGCAAGCTCGAGCTTCTGGCGCAGCACCTCGTCGTAGAGCGACTTGATGCGAAGCAGGGAGCGCACGCGCGCGAGCAGCTCGTGCTGGCTCACCGGCTTGGTGAGGAAATCATCGGCGCCGGCATCCAGCCCCTTGGCGCGCTCCTTGGCGGGGTCGAGCGCCGTGACGAGCACGATCGGCAGCATCGCCTGCGCCGGGTCGGCGCGGATCGACGCGCAGACCTCGTAGCCGCTCATGCCCGGCATCATGACGTCGAGCAGGACGAGGTCTGGGCGATCACTGTCGAGCTTCGCAAGCGCTTCCGCGCCCGACGATGCGGTGCACGTCGCGTAGCCCTTCGCGCCGAGCAGGTCGGCGAGGAGCTTGACGTTCATCGCGACGTCGTCGACGACGAGGATCTTGGCGGCAGGGCCAGCCGCGGCGCTCACTGGACGACCTCGTCGGCGCGCACGAGAAGCGCCTGCGGGACGATGACGCCGAGCGCCTTCGCCGTTTTCAGGTTGACGCTGAGTCGGAACTTGGTCGGTCGCTCGATCGGCAGGTCGCCGGCACGCGCGCCCTTCAGGATCTTGTCCATCTGCTGGAGCGAGCGGCGCACGAGATCGTTGAGATCGGCGCCGTATGCGAGCAGGTAGCCCTCTTGCACCTCCTCCGACGACTCGCCCATCGTCGGCAGCCCCGCGCTCACCGCGAGCGATGCGACACGTGCGCGATGCGGCCACATCGCGATCGGATGCACGGCCTGCGCGCCTGCCTGGCGCGCTGCCGCGAACGCCGCCGGCAGCCCGTCGGGGCCTGACACACGCAAGACCTGGAACTCCACACCGAGCCGCCGCGCTCCGGCCTCGATCTCGCGCAGCACGTCGCCGGAATCGACGACCTCGATCGGGTCGATCAGCAGCGCGACACGCCTGAGTGCCGGAAACGCGTCCTTCAGCAGCTCGATCCGCTTCGGTCCGAGCTCGGGAAAGGTGAAGGTGATGCCGGTGACGTTGCCGCCCGGCCGCGCTAGGCTCTGCGCCCAGCCCTCGCGCACCGGATCGCTGCCGCTGACGGTGACGATCGGGATCGTCGTCGTCGCCTTGCGCGCGGCCTCGCGCGGAGGCTGCCCGCCGGCGAGGATGACGTCGACCTTCAGGCGGACGAGCTCGTCGGCCATCGCGGCGAGCGTCTCCGGCCGGCCGCTCGCGAAGCGACGCTCGATGACGATGTTTTGGCCTTCGACGTAGCCGAGCTCGCGCAATCCCTGGCGAAAGGCGGCTTCGGTCGGGTCGGGATGGCGGGCCGACGGCGGCGGGAAGAACGACAGCACGCCGATGCGCGCGACGCCGGCGCGCGCCTGACTATCGGCGGCGCCCGGCGCCAGGGCAGCAACGAGGGCGAGCGCCACGGCGGCCACCTTCGCCAGCAGGCCGCCTACGGGCATCGAGCGCGGCGCCGTCGTCATCGCGCCGCGCGTCCGCCCGCCAGGAAGCGCTTCACCGTCTCGAGAAACTGCCTGAGGTTGATCGGCTTGGTGACGAACGCGTCGAAGCCCGAGGCGACGATCTTCTGCTGGTCGTCGGGCATCACCGAGGCGGAGACCGCGACGACCGGCACGGCATCGAGTTCGCGCACCTCGCGGATGCGGCGCAGCGCCTCGATGCCGTCGATGTCGGGCAGCTGGATGTCCATCAGCACGAGATCGGGACGCTTCGAGACTGCCAGGCGCACGCCGTCGATGCCGGTCGCCGCCTCGAGCGTCTCGTGGCCTGCGTGGCGCAGGATGTCGCGCACGAGCTTCATGTTCTTCTCGTTGTCTTCGACGATGAGGATGGTGCTCATACGGCCTCCAGCTCGCGCTCGGGAAGAACAATGGCAAAGGTCGATCCGTGGCCTATCTCGCTCTCGACCCGGATCGAGCCACCATGCAGCTCGGCGAAGCGCCTGGCGAGCGAGAGGCCGAGGCCGGTGCCCTCGGACTTGCGCAGGTAGTCGCCGCCGGCCTGGCGGAACTCCTCGAAGACGAGCGCCTGCTGGTCGCTGGCGATGCCGACGCCGGTGTCGACGACGGCGATCTCGACCGCGTGCTCGAGCCGCCGCGCGCGCAACGTGACGCGGCCGCCGGCCGGCGTGAACTTGACGGCGTTCGAGAGCAGGTTGATGACGATCTGCTTGACCTTGCGCACGTCGGCGACCCAGTCGCCGACGCCGTCTTCGACGTCGAGCGCGAGCGTCAGGCCCTGCCGGCTGGCCCGCTCGCGCACGAGCGTCGTGCAGTTGTCGAGCAGCATCGGCAGGTTGACGGTGGCGAGGTCGAGCTCCATCCGGCCGGCCTCGATCTTCGACAGGTCGAGGATGTCGTTGATGAGCGAGAGCAGGTGATGTCCCGAGGTGTGGATGTCGAGCAAGTACTCGAGTTGCTTGTCGTTGACGTCACCGAACATCTTCTCGGAGAGCACTTCCGAGAAGCCGATGATGGCGTTGAGCGGCGTGCGCAGCTCGTGCGACATGTTGGCGAGGAACTCCGACTTGTGCTTGTTGGCCAGCTCGAGCTCGCGGCTCTTGGTCTCGATCTCGTTGAACAGGCGCGAGTTCTGCACTGCGATCACCGCCTGGTCTGCAAAGGTGTTGAGCAGCTTCAGCTCCTTGTCGGTGAACGGCTGCGGCGGGTCGCGCGACACCTGGATCGCGCCGACGCCGCGGCCTTCCCAGAGCATCGGCGCGAACGCGATCGAGTAGTTCCCCGCCTGCGCGGCGATGCGGCGCAGCGGTCCGGGAATCTCGCTGGCGCCAAGCACGTCGGGGAAGTGGACGACCCGCCGCTCGCGCACCGCGATCTCGGTGGCGGTGCCCGCGAGCGGCCGGGGGAAGGTGTCGCTCACCGCCTGCGTCGCGGCCCGCGTCACCTCGCCATGGCCGCGGAATCCGCCGAGATGGAGTCTGCCGGTCTCGTCGACCAAGTAGATGCCCATGCCGTTGGCCGCGAACAGCCGCTCGCAGCTGTCGAGGATCTTGTCGAACACCGGCTGGGTGTCGGCGACCGAGCTACTGATGACCTGCAGCACCTCGGCGGTCGCGGTCTGTTGCTCGAGGGCTTCCTTAGTCTCGTTGAAGAGGCGCGCGTTCTGGATCGCGATCACGGCCTGACCGGCGAACACCTTGAGCAGGCCGATCTCCTTGTCGCTGAACGCCTGGATCGGCTGGCGCACGACATGGATCGATCCGACGTTCCTTCCTTCCCAGACGAGCGGAGCGAGGATGATCGAGTAGCTGCCGATCTGCTCGGCGATGCGTCTCATCCCGATCGGCAACTCCGGCTCGGCAAGGGCGTCGACGATGTGCAGCACGTCGGTGCCCGCCATGCCCATGCGGATCGCCACCGGATCGACCGGCCGCGGATATTCGCGCTCGACCGCGGCGTGCGCCGAGCCGAGGTGGGCCGCCAAGCGCACCAGACCGTCCTCGCCGACCAGCGTAATGCCCATCTCGGCGCCCGCGAACAGACGTTTGCAGCTCTCGAGGATCTCCACGAAAACGGGGTGCGGATCGGCGATCGAGCCGCTGATGACCTGGAGCACGTCGGCCGTCGCGGTCTGGTACTGGAGCGCCTCCGTCAGCTCGGCCGTGCGCTGCTCGACCTTGCGCTCGAGTCCGGCGTACGACTCGCGCAGCTGTCCGGTCATGCGGTTGAACTGCTCGGCCAGGCCCTCGAGCTCGTCGCCGGTGCGGACCTCGATGTGCCGGTCGAGGTCGCCGGCGCCGATCTTGGCTGCTCCTTCCTGCAGCGCGCGCAGCGGCCGCACCAGCGCGCGGGCGAGGAAGAAGCTCGCCGCGATCGAGATCAGGAGCGCGGCGACGAGCACCAGCGCCGTCCGCTGCAAAGTGGCGTAGAGCGGCTCGAAGGCCTCGGCGCGCGGCGAGTCGACGAACACGGTCCAGTCGAGCGTCGGGATCCGGGCGTGCGCGGAGAACAGCTCCGCGCCGTTCAGGTCGCGCCCGTTCGGTGACTCCCGCGGCGGCTTCGCGAGCGCGGCGGCCACCTGCGGCAACGCACTCAGGTCGGACTGCTTGAGCACCAGGCTGATGTCGGGATGCGCGATCAGGGTGCCCTTGGCGTCGACGACGTAGGGGATGTAGCTCGAGCCGACCTGGTTCTTGTCGATGCCCTTGTCCTTGATCGCCGAGACCACGTCCCAGACGAACTTCAGGTTCACCTCGGCTGCGGTCACGCCACCGCCGCTCCCGGCCGGTCGCGCGATCGTCATGTAGGGCTCGGTGCCCTTCCTGAAGTAGACCGGACCGTAATACGGCTCGCCGGCCGACGCCCTGCGAAACCTCGCCTCGTTGGACAGGTCGGTGCCGCTGCCGACCACGTCCATCGCCAGGCGCGAGATGCGCAGCTGCTCGCGGCCGGCGCTGTCGATCCACACCACCTCGGTGATCGCCGGCGCCTGCCGCTGCAGCTTCAGGTATTCGATGCGCCGCTGCTCGAGCGCGTCGCCGCCCTGGACCGCGGGCAGCGCGGTCCAGCTCATGTCGTGGGCGATGTCGAGGATGTACCGCTCGATCTGCGTCGCCGCGCTCCGGGCCTTCTCGTCCTGAAGCTCGACGAGATGGGCCTTCGTCTCGCGCCACGAGAACCAGGCACCGATCGCGCCGCTCGCGACGAGCATGCCGCCGACCAGCGTGATGATCAGCAGCGCGTATTTCGGAAAGAGTCGCCAGCGGCGGGTCATTCGACGACACGGTCGGCGCGCAGCAGGAGCGATTGCGGGAGCGCGATGCCGAGCGCGCGCGCCGCCTTGAGGTTCACGGTCAGCTCGAGCTTGGTCGGCTGCTCGACCGGCAGGTCGCCGACGGGCGTTCCTTTCAGGATTCGGTCCACCCAGGTCGCAGACCGTCGCCACAGCTCGTTGAGGTTCGCCCCGTAGGCGACGAGTACCCCCTCGACTCCGAAAGCGGTGAACTCTCCGAGCACCGGCAACCCCTGCTGCGCCGCCATCGCCGCGATGCGGTCGCGATTGAGGAGAACGAACGTGGTTTCGACGGTGAGCAGCGCCTGGGCACGCGCGTCACGCGCCTCTCGCAGGGCGCGCTCGAAGTCGGCGGCGCCGCGCACCTGCAGGATCTGTAGCTGCAGCCCCAGGCTGCGCGCCGCGTCCGACATGGCCCGAACCACTGCGACACCCTGCCCTGGCAGCTCGCCGGGCGCCATGACGATCGCGACCCGCACGATTCCGGGCAGCGTCTGTTTCACCAGCTCGAGGCGCTTCGGGCCGAGCTCCGGGAAGGTCACGGTCAGTCCGCTGACATTGCCCCCGGGTCGCGCCAGGCTCTTCGCCCAGCCGTCGCTGACAGGGTCGTCGCCGGAGATGGCGACGATCGGGATCAACGACGTCGCTGCACGCAATGCCGCGAGCGGGCCCGGGCCGCCGGCGACGATCACATCCACCTTCGCCTGAACGAGCTCGGCTGCCAGCGGAGCCAGCCGCTCGGGCCGTCCGCCAGCGTCGCGCCATTCGAACGCGACGCTGCGACCGTCGACATAGCCGAGCTCGCGCATTCCCTGGACCAGCCGGGACGGTGCCGTGTCGTTCGACGAGATGCTCAACACGCCGACCCGGGGCAGCGGCGAGGAACCCTGCGCGACCAGCGCCTCGGGCGCCAGCAGGACGGCAGTCAGCAATGAAATCGCGACGAGGGGCCGGATCAGTGCGCGCCTTGGAGCCGACATGAGTGCAATCTTGACACCCTTTAGCCGACGAACCTAGGACGCACGGTGGCCGCAAGCGTCGCCCATGCGATGGCGCGGTCGCAGCGCATCGCCGTGACGGGATCGCTGAAGGAAGCATTCATCGCGGACGATCTCATGGCCGGAAGCACCGACCCGATCCGCACGCTACAGGCGGTCGACGTAGCCGAAGGTGCCGGCCCGCGCCTCGACGGCTGCGGCGCGCAGGCCGCCCATTGCGGCGCGCCAGAGCGATGTCGCGAGGCTGACGCGGCGCACGCCGGCCCCTTCCAGGGTCGCGAGATCCCACGACTTGCCCTTCATGCCGACCATGAAGTTCACCGGCCTGGTCACCGCCGCGCACACCGCCCGCACGGCATCGAAATCGGGCAGCGCCGGCGCGAACAGCACGTCTGCGCCGGCCGCCTCGTAGGCCTTCAGCCGCGCGATGGTGTCGGCGAGGTCGGCACGGCCGCGCAGGAAGTTCTCGGCCCTGGCCGTGATCGAGAATCCCGCGAACGGCAGCGCCCGTGCCGCGTCGACCGCGGCGGCAATGCGCGCCACCGCAAGGTCGATCGGATAGAGCGCTGCCGAAGAATTGCCACCGTAGTCCTCGATCGAGGCGCCGACGATGCCGGTCGCGCCGGCCAGCCGGATCGTCTCGGCGACGTCGTCGGGTGAATCGCCGAAGCCGTTCTCGAGGTCGGCCGAGACCGGCAGATCGGTCGCCGCGGCGATGGACCGCGCATGCGCCAGCGCCTCGTCGCGCGTGATCTCGCCGTCGCGCCGGCCGAGCACGCCGGCCGCCGCGCCGCTCGAGGTGGCGAGCGCCTCGAAGCCGAGCCCGGCCAGCATGACGGCAGAGCCGGCGTCGAAGGCGTTGGCGATGACGAAGGCGCGCGGGCCGGCGTGGAGGGAGCGAAGGCGAAGCGCCTTCTCGGCGGATGTGGGCATGATCGCAGGCTCGGTTCGACGCTGCCGGATCGGCGTGGCATCGTACCCGCCTCCGAGCAGGCTGCCCGTGTCAGGAGCGTTGACAGCACCCCCTGGCCGCGGGCGGATGGCCTGACCGCCGCGCCCGCGACGGCCGCAAGCTATTTGGAGTCGAGGCCCCGGATCGGCTTCTTGCCCGGGCCGGCCGGCGGGATGGAGACGACCTTCTCGGCCGTGGCCTTGTCCTTGTAGCTGCCGGGCTGCTGCGCACTCGCCTTCTTTTCCGAACTGGCGAGCGCCTCGCGTTCTGGCGATCCGGTGGTGGTGGTCGCTTTGCCGGGGTCGGTCTTCATGGGATGTCTCCTGCGTCGCGGTAGGAACGCGTCGAACGCCGAGTGGACCCGTTTCGGCGCCCTGCCGCGAGGCGTGGAACGCGCGTCTCGCTGTGGGAAATGACTGGCAGACAGGCGCTCGCGCCCGACCGACACTTCCCGGATGTCCACACGACCCGATCTGCGCACGCACTTCTCGATGCTCCGCGGCTTCCAGCTCGCCGACGTGTTCACGCTCGGCAACGCGGCCTGCGGCGTCGCCGCCGTGCTGATGGCGATGCGCTACGGCCTCGACCGCGACGTCAGCGACCTGCTCGTCGCCGCGGCGCTGCTGCCGGCCGCCTTCGTCTTCGACGTCCTCGACGGGCGGGTCGCGCGCTGGCAGGGCACGGCCTCGGCGCTCGGCCGCGAGCTCGACTCGCTGGCCGACGTGATCTCCTTCGGCGTCGCCCCCGCGGCACTCGCCTTCGCCTGCGGCATGACCGGCTTCTGGGACGGCGTCGTCCTCGTCTACTTCGTCTGCTGCGGCGTCTCGCGGCTGGCGCGGTACAACGTCACCGCCGAATCGCTCTCGGGCGACAGCGGCAAGGTGAAGTACTTCGAGGGCACACCGATCCCGACCAGCGTCGTCCTCGTCGCCGTCCTCGCCTGGGCGGTCTGGCAGGGCCGCATCGGCGCCGGCCTGTACGGCGGCGCGTGGAGCGTCGCCGGTGCGCAATTGCACCCGCTGGTCCTGATGTTCGCGCTGTCGGGAACCCTGATGGTCAGCAAGACGCTGCGCATCCCCAAGCTCTGAACCGCGGCGCGGCGCGGCAGCGCGCGTTCAGGCGCCGGGGGTGTCGCGGCGCGCGGCCTTGTGGATCAGGCCGGTCGCCAGCATCTCGGTGGCGACCGAGCGGTCGAGCGAGGAACGGGCGAGACCCGAAGTCTCGTAGTGCAGGTTCTCGTAGATCGTCGCCGTGGCCGGGTGGGCGCCCAGGATGGCGTCGCGCGCCGATTCGGGGAGCTCGACCTGCAGGGCCGCCTGGATCTGGCGCACGAGGGCCAGGTACTGGTCGGCGCCGACGCCGACCACGCTGGCCTCGACACGCTCGAGCAGTCGCGCGAGCGCGATCAAGGTCTCGAGGCGGGACTGCAGCGATGCGGTGGATGAAGAGGTGGACATGAGGTGCGCTTTCCGCCTCGCCTGAGCGAGGACACGACTCCCACCTGAGGACGCGCTCGGCGACTTCAAGGCGTCGGGCGGCGGGCTCAGCCGCCCGCGACGCTCGACGCGGGCCGATCCCAGCCGCTGCCGAGTGCCTTGATCAGGAACACGGAAGTGAGCAGGCGCTGTCCCGAAAGCGGGGCCGTTTGCGCCGCGATCCGTTGGCCCATTTTCCGCGCCGGGCAGGCCGTTGTAGTTCCAGATGGTCGAGTTCACCGAGATGTTGATCTCGGGGAAGATGTCGGTCGCCATGTTCAGCAGCGCGAACAGCGTCGCCAGGACGATGAGCTCGCCATCAGTGCCGCAGCTCGCGTCGGCGCTGTCTTACCGCTGCGCTGCGGCTTGTCCCACGACTGCGGGGAGCGTGTTCCCCTAACGTGTAGATTCCCGGGCGGGCGCTCCGCCCTCCAGCCGTCCCCAGAACCGCAGCGAGAAC
>JBBSBZ010000038.1:0-18228 GCA_038250795.1 Burkholderiales bacterium
CTGCGCCGTGCCCATTGCGCCGTTGTGGAAGTCGAAGTGCAGCCAGCCGACCGCCCCGCTCTCCTCGTAGCGGATCGGCTGCAGGCTCGGCGCTCCCGCCTCGGCATCGGCCGCCAGCGGCGACTCGGGCACGCCGGCCAGCCGCTCGCCGAGCACCATCGCCGCGGGCAGCTTGAAGGCCGGCTCGGAGCCGTCGACGCGGCGCAGGTGGCTGATCCAGACCGCGCCGTCGCGCGTCGCGCGCAGGATCGCCCCGTCGCGCTGCGCCAGCACGGCGCTCGGCAGCGCCGCCGGCCATGCACCGCCTTCGCGATGCGCGCCGTGCAGATACACCGGCAGGCCGAGCACCTCGTCGCGCACGCCAGGCGCTCCGTCGGAGGCGCGGAGCTTGCGCAGAACGGTCTCGCTGTCGTCGGCCGTCCAGTCGATCGCCCGGTCGACCTGGCGCATGAGCGGCCGGGCGCGGCCACGCGCCGCATCGCCGAGCGCCGCCGGCGGGACGGGGCCGCAGCCTTCGGCGATGCGCTGCATGGCCTGGCGCATCGCCTCGACCGCAGCCTCGGTGACTTCGTTGCGGTAGAGGCTGCTCTTGGTGGCCGCGCGCATCGCAAAGCTCGCGCTCGCCCAGACGGCGCCGCCGTCCAGCTCGCCGCTCGCCTCGATGACGGTGACGCCCCACTCGCGCTCGCCCTCGAGGATTGCCCAGTCGAGCGACGACGGGCCGCGGTCGCCGACGATGCCGGGGTGGACGATCAGGCAGCGGTGCTTCTGCCACACCGCGTCGGCGATCCGTCGCTTCAAAAAGGGCGCGACGATCAGCTCGGGCCGCCATAGCGCCACCGCCTCCTCCGTCACGCTGTCGTTGATGTCCAGCTCGACCGAGACCTCGTGGCCGGCCCGCGTCAGCTCGTCGAAGAGACGCTGCGCGAGGCTGTTGAAGGCGTGCGTGAGGAAGAGGATGCGCATCAACAGATCCGGGGCAGCTGTTCGCCGGTGAGCCAGTCGACGATGCGCCGACCGCCGAAGCGTGTGTCCATCTGAACGAAGTGGTGCGCATCGGCGATCGCCTCGCCGACGATCGCTGTGTCGACGCCGAGCGGATGCGCACGCATCGCGGCGAGCAGCCGCGCGGCGTCGGCCTCGGCGCAGAGGGCGACGAGCTTGCCTTCGTTGGCGACGTGCAGCGGATCGAGGCCGAGGAACTCGCAGGCCGCCTCGACCTCGGGGCGCACTGGCACCGCCGCCTCGGCGATCAGCATGCCGCAGCCCGACTGCGCCGCGAGCTCGTTGAGAGTCGCCGCCAGGCCGCCCCGCGTCGGGTCGCGCAGGCAGTGGATGCCAGGGACGGACTCGACCATCGCCGCGACGAGGCCGTGCAGGGCCGCGGTGTCGGAGAGGAGCGTCGTCTCGAAGCTCAGGTTCTCGCGCATCGACATGATCGCCACACCGTGGTCGCCGATCGTCCCGCTGACGAGGATGCGATCACCGGGGCGGGCACCGTCGCCCGAGATGCGGACACCGGCCGGGACGACGCCGACGCCAGTCGTCGTGATGAAGACACCGTCGCCCTTGCCCTTCTCGACGACTTTGGTGTCGCCGGTGACGATCGGCACCCCCGCCTCCCTGGCCGCCGCCGCCATCGACTCGACGATGCGCTTGAGCTCGGCAAGCGAAAAGCCTTCCTCGAGGATGAAGCCCGCGGCGAGGTAGAGCGGCACGGCACCAGCCATGGCGACGTCGTTGATCGTCCCGTGCACCGAAAGGCAGCCGATGTCGCCGCCGGGAAAGAAGAGCGGCGAGACGACGTGGCTGTCGGTCGCCATCACGAGGCGGCCGGTGGGCACGCTGAACGTGGCCTGATCGTTGCCCTGGCGCAGCCACTCGTTGTCGAAGGCGCGCAGGAAGAGCTCGTCGATCAGCTGCGTCATCGCCTGGCCGCCGCCGCCGTGCGTCATCTCGACGCAGCCGTGCTTGAAGTCGATCGGGCGGACGTAGTCCTTGCGTGCCGTGCTCACTGGACCACACTCCGCGCGACGCGCTCCGGGATGAGCGCTTCGGAGCGGCCGAACGCGCTCGCCGGCCGTGCCCGTGCATCGCGCGACGACAGGACCGACCTGGGAAGACCTACGATCGCCAGCGTCGCCATCGCCTCCACTTTCGGGGAACGTTTCATGCCGCTAGTCCTGGTCAGCGTCGAAGAAGGCATCGGGTTCATCACGCTCAATCACGATGCGATGCGAAGCGAAACGTGCTCAGCGAATCGCTGGTAGACGAGATCCTCGCTGCGCTCACGGATTTCAGGGAGCAGCACGTGCGCGTCGTCGTGCTGCAGTCGCACCCCGGCGCGAAGGTGTGGTCGGCAGGGCACGACGTCGACGAGCTGCCGGAGTCGCGCCGCGACCCGCTGGGCTGGGACGATCCGCTGCGCCACCTGATCCGCGAGATCGAGAATTTCCCCGCACCCGTATCGCGATGATCGAAGGCACCGTCTGGGGCGGCGCCTGCGAAACGGCTTTCGCCTGCGACCTGATCGTCGCGTCGCCCGCAGCGTCCTTTGCCGTCACACCGGCCCGCATCGGCGTGCCCTACAACGTCTCCGGCATGGTGACCTTCATGAATGCAGCCGTCCTGCGCATCGTCAAGGAGATGGCATTCACGGCCCAGCCCATTTCGGCCGAAAGGGCAGAGCGCCTGGGCGTCATCAACCACCTCGTCCCGGTCGCCGAACTGGTGCCGTTCACGCGCGATCTGGCGCTTCAGATCGCGGCCAATTCGCCGCTCAGCATTGCGGTGATGAAGGAGCAGCTGAGGATTCTCAGCGGCGCGCGTCCGATGTCGCCGCAGGGATTCGAGCGTGTCCAGGGGCTGCGCCGGGTTGTCTACGACAGCGAGGACTACCGCGAAGGCATCGGCGCCTTCAAGGCCAGGCGAAAGCCGGCGTTCAAAGGCAAGTGACGGCACGGCGCTGGGGTTCGACGACGATCGCGGCATCCTTGAAGCGGCCGTAACTGTAGTGCGCTGCGCACGCGCCTTCGGACGAGACCATGCACGAGCCGATCGGGTTCTCCGGCGTGCAGACTGTGCCGAACACCTTGCAGTCGCTCGGCTTCTTCACGCCGCGCAGGATGGCGCCGCATTCGCAGGCCTTGTTGTCGGGGACCGAGCGATAGCTGATGCCGTAGCGCGCCTCGGCGTCGAACGCCCGGTACGCGGACTTGATGGCCAGCGCGCTGTACGGCACTTCGCCGAGGCCGCGCCACTCGAAGGTCCGGCGCAGCTCGAAGACCTCGGCGACCAGCGCCTTGGCCTTCCCGTTTCCCTCGCGCGTGACGGCGCGCGTGAATTCATTCTCCACCTCGGCGCGGCCCTCGTTGATCTGGCGCACGAGCATGAGGATCGCCTGCATCACGTCGAGCGGCTCGAAGCCGGCGATCACCACCGGCCGCGCGTACTCCTCCGCGAAGTATTCGTAGGGCTGGCTGCCGATCACCGTCGAGACATGTGCCGGGCCGATGAAGCCGTCGAGCGGCACTGTGCCGTACTCGCGCACTTCCTTCGATTCGAGGATGTGACTGATCGCCGCCGGCGTCAGCACGTGATTCGAAAAGACGCTGAAGTTGGTGAGCGCCAGGGCCTTGGCTTGCCGGATCGCCACCGCGGTCGGCGGCGTCGTCGTCTCGAAGCCGATGGCGAAGAAGACGACTTCGCGATCCGGGTTTTCCTCGGCGATGCGCAGCGCGTCGGCGCTCGAATACACCATGCGGATGTCGGCGCCGCGCGCCTTCGCCTTGAGCAGCGAGAGTCCCTTCGACGCCGGCACGCGCATGGTGTCGGCATAGGTGCAGAGGATGAGGCCGGGGCGCGCGGCGAGTTCGATCGCGTTGTCGATGCGGCCGATCGGCAGCACGCAGACCGGGCAGCCGGGACCGTGGATCATGTTCACGCTCGGCGGCAGCAGGTCCTTCAGCCCGTAACGCGAGATCGCGTGCGTGTGCCCGCCGCAGAACTCCATCAGGTTGTAGCGGCGCCATGCATCGGCCTCGCGGGCGATCGCGCCGGCCAGGCCGCGGGCAAGATCTCCGTCGCGGAATTCGTCGATGTATTTCATGGCGCTGCGTCTGCAGTGGCGAGCGAGTCTGCAGTCAGCAGGCCGGCCTCAGCGAAGATCGCGAGCGTGCGCTCGGCTTCGTGGAGATCGAGGCGCGCGAGCGCGTAGCCGACGTGCACGATCACGTAGTCGCCGGGCACGATGCCTTCCACCAGCGCCAGCGAGACGTGCTTGCGCACGCCGCCGAGATCGACGAGCGCCTGGTCGTCGTCGACGAGCGCGACGACGCGGGCGGGAACGGCGAGGCACATCGATTCTTCTCCTTCAAGGGCGGGCACGCGCCTGCAGCGCGACCCAGGCCTGGCCCAGCGAGAGGCCGCCGTCGTTCGGCGGCACGGCCTCGGCTTCGAGCAGCGCGAGGCCGCGCGCGGCCAGCGCCCGGCGCAGGCCGCCGGCGAGCAGCGCATTGAGAAAGCAGCCGCCGCCGCAGGCGACGGTGGTGGCACCTTCGGCGTCGGCGGCACGCGCCAACCACCCGGCGAGCGCCGCGATCAGGGTGGCGTGGAAGAGGGCGGCGCCGCGGCCGGGCTCGCGCTCGTCGACGAGACGCATCGCGAGGGGGCCGAGATCGAGCTCGTTCGCAGCGTCGATGCCAACGAGCGCGGGCTCGGCCGCGACCGGACCGTACCGTTCGGCCAGTCCCTCGAGCAGCATCGCGGCCTGTCCTTCGAAGGCCATGCGGTGGCGCACGCCAAGCAGGCCGGCGGCGGCGTCGAACCAGCGCCCCAGGCTGCTCGTCTCCGGCGCGTTGAAGCCGCTCGCCAGTATCGCCGCGACCGGCGCCGCTGCGTGTTCGTCGGCGAAGCGCGTGGCGATGGCGTCGCCGCGGCCGGCGAGCGCGAGCGCAGCGGCGGCCATGCGCCACGGCTCGCGCGCGGCACGGTCGCCGCCCGGCAGGCGAAGGGGGCGCAGTCGGCCGAGGCGAGTGAACGACGCGCCGTCGACACGCAGCAGCTCGCCGCCCCAGGCGGAACCGTCGTTGCCGAGGCCGACGCCGTCCATCGCCAGTCCTAGCACCGGGCCCTGGACGCGATGCTCGGCGAGCACGGCGGCGATGTGCGCGTGATGGTGCTGCACGGCGTGCAGCGGCACGCCGTAGTCGCGGCCAAAGCGGGCCGCGAGGCGCGTGCCGAAGAAGTCGGGATGCAGGTCGTGCGCGACCACGGCTGGCACGACCTCGAGGATGGAGAGCAGGTGCGCGACGACTTCCTCGAGCGCTTCGCAGGTCGGCGCGTTGTCGAGATCGCCGACGTGCTGCGAGACGAAGGCCTCGTCGCCGCGCGTCACGCAGATGGTGTTCTTGAAGTGGCCGCCGAGGGCGAGAACCGGGGGGCCGCTCGCGGCGAGACGGATCGAGCGCGGCGTCCAGCCGCGCGCGCGGCGGACAAACTGGAAGCCGCGAGCCGCATCGCCCGCAACGGCACGCAGCACGCTGTCGTCGCAGCGCTGGACGATGTCTCGGTCGTGGAGGAGGAAGGCATCGGCGATCCCGGCGAGCCGATGCCGCGCCTCGTCGTTGTCGATCACCAGCGGCTCGCCGCCGGGGTTGGCGCTCGTCATCACGAGCACGAGCGGCTGCGCGGCGCCGAGCCATCCAGTGCCCGCCGGCCGTCCCGCTGCATCGTGGAAGAGCAGCGCCTGCAGCGGCGTACAGGGCAGCATGACGCCGAGCCAGGCGAGGCCGGGCGCAACACCGGGAAGGAGCGTGTCCGCGTCCTTCTCCTTGCGCAGCAGGACGACCGGCCGCTCGACGCCTTCGAGCAGCTCGCATTCTGCCGCGCCGAAGCTCGCCAGCGGCGCGATCGAAGCGCAGTTGGCAAGCATCACGGCGAACGGCTTTTCCTCGCGTGCCTTGCGCGCGCGCAGCAATGCGACTGCCGCGGCGTTGCGCGCGTCGCAGGCAAGATGAAAGCCGCCAAGTCCCTTGATCGCGACGATCTCGCCGCGGCCGATGTGTTCGAGCGCGCCGGCGACGGGGTCGATGCCTTCGATCGCTGTGCCTCTTGCGTCGAGCAGCGCGAGCCGCGGCCCGCAGGTCGGGCAGGCGTTCGGCTCGGCATGGAAGCGCCTGTCGAGCGGCGAGCGGTACTCGGCAAGACAGGCCGGGCACTGCGCGAAGCGGGCCATGCTCGTCGTCGCCCGGTCATAGGGCAAGACGCGGGTGATCGTGTATCTCGGGCCGCAGTTCGTGCAGTTGGTGAAGGCGTAGCGCCAGCGGCGATCGGCCGGATCGAACATCTCCGAGAGGCAGTCGGCGCAGACAGCGCTGTCGGGGCCGATCGCCGTCGCCGCGCGGCCGCCCCAGCTGTCGACGATCGCAAATCCGGTCTGCCCGGCCTGCGGCACTTCTCGTTCGCCGGCGACGCGGTCGACTCGCGCGAGTGGCGGCGCATCGCTGCGCAGGCGGCGGATGAAGGCGTCGATCGCCGCGGTCTCGCCCTCGACCTCGATCGTCACGCCCTGGCCGTCGTTGCGCACCCAGCCGCCGAGGCCGAGCTCGTTCGCCAGGCGATAGACGAAGGGGCGGAAGCCCACGCCCTGGACGATGCCGCCGACCTGGACGCGGCGGCGCGTGTGCAGTTCGTCGACAGTCAGGGCATCCATGGCGGCTCAGGCGCTCGCGCGCTCCGCCTCGAGCTCGCCGAGGCGGCGGCGCAGCGCAGCGACACTGGCATCCCGACGCCCCTTCGCCGTGGTCGTGCCTCGCTCGAGCCAGGCAAGCCAGGCGTCGAAGCCTTCACCCGTCTTCGCCGAGACGCGCATCACCTCGATGTCCGGCTTCACGCGGCGGGCGAAGGCGATCGCCGCCTCGACGTCGAAATCGACATAGGGCAGGAGATCGATCTTGTTGATCAGCAGGAGATCGGCGGCATGGAACATGTCGGGGTACTTGATCGGCTTGTCGTCGCCTTCGGTCACCGAAAGGATCGCGACTTTGTGCGCTTCGCCGAGATCGAAAGCCGCCGGGCAGACCAGGTTGCCGACGTTCTCGATCAGCAGCAGGCTGCCGTCGGTTGGGTCGAGACTGGCCAGGGCGCGGCCGACCATATCGGCGTCGAGATGGCAGCCCTTGCCGGTGTTGACCTGGATCGCCGGTGCGCCGGTGGCGCGGATGCGCTTGGCGTCGCGCGAGGTCTGCTGGTCGCCTTCGATCACCGATGCCGCGACGCGGCCGCGCAGCGCCTCGATCGTCTTCACCAGCAGTGTCGTCTTGCCCGATCCGGGGCTGGAGACGAGGTTGATCGCGAAGATGCCGCGGTCGGCGAGGAGCTGCCGGTTGGCCGCGGCGACGGCGTCGTTCTTCGCCAGGATGTCGCGCTCGATCTGCACCATGCGCGCGGGTTCGATGCCGGCGGCATGCACGGCGCCGAGCGTCGCTCCGGCTCGTTCGTGCTCGTGGCCATGCTCGTGGCCATGCGCGTAGGCGTCGCCGTGCGCGTGGTCGTGCCAGCTGCCGTCGGCATGCCGGTGCCAGTGGGCGCCGGCATGCCCATGCACATGTTCGGGCTCGTGGCTGTGCCGGTGCAGGGTGCCATCGGCGTGCGTGTGCATGCCAGCGTCCGCCTCGCTCGCGGCCTGCGCCGGCTCCCCTTCGATCCTGGTCTCGCCCTGGCCGCAGCCGCAAGTGACGCACATGGTGTTCTCCTCGTCAGACGACTTCGATTTCACGGACGCGCATCGCGTCGCCCTGCACGACCTGCAGCTGATGGCTGCCGCAGCGCGGACAGGCGTCGCCGAGGCGACCGATGGCCACCCGCTCGCCGCAGCGCATGCACCAGGCCGCGCCAGGCGTGGCGACGATCTCGAGGCGCGCGCCTTCGGCGAGCGTGCCACGCGTCACCGCATCGAAGCAGAAGCGCAGCGCTTCGACCTCGACCTGCGCGAGTGCGCCGATCTCCAGCCACACGGCCTTCACGGCGCTCGCCGCGTTGCGGCGCGCACTGTCCTCGACGAGTCCGAGCATGCCTTCGGCGAGCGACATCTCATGCATCGCGCGCGACCTCGACGCGATAGCCGACGCAGGGGTCGAGGGAGAGCACCGCGAGGCGGGCTTGGGCGAGGAGCGCGGGCTCGTCGTCGGCCTCGGCGCCTCGAAGGCTCGTCGCCAGAGCACCTTCGGGATGGAAGTTCCAGTCGGTCGGCGCGACGATGCGGTAGGCACCGACACGGCCGTCGTCGAGTCGCGCGTAGTGCAGCAGCAGGCCGCGCGCGGTCTGCACCGCGGCGACGCCCTCGCCGGCGTCGAGCGACCAGGCGCGAACCCAGCGCTCGGGCTCGGCGACGCCGCGCCGCAAGGTCGCAAGCACCTCGGCGAGATCGACGAGCCGGGCGGCGATACGCGCCGTTGCGTTCCGGCCCTCGCGCTCGACGAGGGCGGCGACGAGCGGCTGCGCCCGCATGCGCGCGAGCGCCCCGGTCTCGACCGGTCGCCCACCCCAGGTCGGTGCCTGCGCGAACGCCGGGTCGCGCTGCAGGGTCGGCAAGACGACCGACTGCCAGAGTGCGCCCTCGAGGCCCGGCATCAACGCGGTGTCGCTGCGGCCGAGGCTTCGCGCGCCTTCGGCGACGCGCTTCAGCGCCCGTGCCGGCAGCGTCGCCGCCGCGTCGCGCCAGCGATCGAAGGCATCGAGATCGGTGTCGGCGAGCCAGGCGTCGCCATCGCTGCCGAAGACGTGGTCGCGGGCCAGCGCTGCGAGCGCCAACGCGGCATCGGCGAGTGTCGATCCGGCATCGGCCGGCGCAGCGCGTAGCGCGCCGATGGCCCGGCTCACGGTCGCTCGCGCAGCGGAGACGACCGCGGCCTCGGAGGCGAGCGCGAGCGCACGCGGCAGGTCGATGAGCAGGCGCCAGAAAGTCTCCTGCACGGCCTCGAGCGGCACCGACCAAGCAGCCCGGCCGGCCGTCTCGTCGGGCTCGGCACCCGCCGCGCGCATCGCCGCGATTGCCGCCCTGCCTTGCGCATGGCCGCAGATTGCGAAGAGCGCGGGCAACAGCGCCGCCGCTTCCGCGGGGCGGCGGCCGATCGCGACGCGCGCACCGATCGCCGGCCGCGTCGATCGCACCTCGACCCGTCGCACGCGCCGGCCGTCGCAGTGCAGGCTCACGAGCAGCTCACCTTCGATCGGCATCGCCGCTGCCGCTGAAATGGCCGCGCAGGAAGTCGCGCTTCGAGACCGCGACCTCGGCGCGCTTCTCGCCGTGTTCGCCGGCCGCTTCGCCGTCGGCGCGCTGCGGCGACGAGAGGTCACCCTTCGGATACTCCGGCTGCTCGGCGTTGGCCGGATCGAACAGGGCCTCGCGCGCGAGTTGAGCGACGAGACGCGCCGCCGTCTGGTTCTCGAACTCGTGCATCGGCGAGAACAGCGAGCAGGTCTGGTGCTCGCCGACCGTCGCGTCGTCGGCGCCGATGAACTCGTAGATGCCGGTAGGGAAGCGCAGCTTGCGCTTGGCTCCGAGCGGCAGCGGCTGCCATGCGTCGCGCTCGCGCGGCATCAGCACGAGATTCATGAACCACGGCGTCACCATGACGCCAAGCCAGTGGCCTTGCCACGGTGCGAACGCGACGGCCTCGACCTCGAGCGCCGGGTTCACGAAATCCAGGCCAGCCATGCGCCGAGCGACGACACGAAAGCTCGCGGCCAGATGCGCCGACGGATCGGGCAGGGGAGGCGGCGGCGCGACGTCAGTCATCGTCGAGCACCATGAACTGCTCGCGCGTCGCCGAGCAATTGGGGCAGGTCCAGTGCTCCGGCAGGGCGTCGAAAGGCGTGCCGGCCGGCACCTGCCACACCGGGTCGCCCTCGACCGGGTTGTAGACGGTCCAGCAGATCTTGCATTCGAGCCGCGTCAGCGGGCCGATCTCGCGATCGTGGCCGAAGCCCTGGAAGGCGACCGTGCTCACGCAGGCGCTCCGGAAGCCTCGACGCACGATTCGCTCATCCACGCGACGAGTTCGGCCATGCGGATGCGGCTGTCGGCAAGATCCTCTGCCGAAGCGAGCGCGACCTCGGGCATGTCGACGACCTCGATCGTGTTGAGGATGATCGTGTTCATCGCGTTGAAGTACTGCACGCGCCAGACATCGCGCGTCGATGTCGAGGTGACGCGGCAGTTGCCGAAGCCGCGCGACATCATCGCTACCGGTCCGACCGGCAGCGCCTGGGCGAGCACGTCGTGGTCGTCGGGCGTCATCGGAAAGAGCGTCAGATTGATCACGTGCGCGCGCTCGCCGGGCGTGCGCGCCGCGAGCTGGCTGCCGATCTCGGCGACGAGTGCCGGCGAGTTCATCGCGCCGGGCGGCCACGCCGGCGCGACGACCCCGTCGGCTGCGCCCGCCCGCGCCGCATCGATGGCGATCTGCGGCACCGCCGCGGCCTCGAGCCAGTCGCGCATGAGGAGACCTTTCGCGTCGAGCTCGCAGCAGCGCCACAGGCCCGTGAAGACGCTTTCCTGAATGCTGAAGCGGCGCTCTCCAGCGATCTGGATCGAGACCTCGCCTTCGCCCAGCATCTGGTTCGTGATCTCCAGCGCCGCCGGCTCGATGCCGGTCATCTCGGTGCTCGGCCCTTGCGGCTCGTGCTCCGGATCCCAGCGCTCGAGCTCGGCGAGAAAGCGCGCCAGCACGTCGCGCGAAGCGGCCATGGCGGCGCTGTCGGCTGTCTCAGGCAGGCGCGGCATCTGGAAGGTGTTCATGCCGGTCGGCATCTCGAGGTAGTCGAGCTGGGCGTCTTCTTCGTCGGGCTGCGTGCCTGCACCGACGGCCCGCACGGGAATCGGAAAGTCCTTCATCGCATCTCCTGGTTCGAAACCGGCAGCGCTTTCTGCCGTGGGTCGCTCACGCCGCGCAACTGCTGGCCGGGCCGCCGGCGCCGCGGACCGGAATGCCGACGGTCGGTGGCCGCGACGGCTCGGCGGCGAGCAGCGCCGTCAGCCGTTCGATGTACTCGTCCCAGTTGCGCAGGCCGTCGATGGCGCCGACGTAGCGGCTGTCCTTCAGCAGCACGATCGCCGGCCAGCGGTTGAAGCCGTAGCGCGCCTGGAACTGTCGTGCCGCCTCGGGCAGCAGAACGCCGATCGGGAAGCGCCCCGGAAACGCACGCTCGAACTCGGGGACGATCACCGCGATGTCGAGCGTTTCCTTGATGCGCGCCGGGTCTTCGAGAAAGACGAGCAGCGCGTGGCCGGGCCGGGCGACGAAGGCATCGAAACCGCCGGCGTCCAGCTCGGCATAGCCGTGCCGGCTGAACAGTCGGGCGATGAGCGGGTACGAGGCGACGAGGTCGGCGCCGGGCAGGACGGGCATGGGGATGACGCTCATGAACGGTCTCCTTGCAGGTGGGTGGGCAATTGCGGTTCGCGTTCGATCAGGTCGCGGAAATGCGCGTAGGTGTCCGCCGCGCCGGCGAGCACGGCCGCGAGGGCGTCGAGTGCAGCGTCGGTCTGCGCCGCCTCGTCCTCGCTCAGGACGCGCAGCGCCGAGCCCTGGAAAGCGAGCACCCAGCTGCCCGGCCGAACGTCGCCCACCATCAGCGCGTTGAGCCGCTCGCGCTGGCCGCGCCCTTCGGCGACGGCGATGCCGGCTTCGCAACTGAGGATCCTCATCGGCGTTCCGATGCACATCTCCCGCTCCGGTCAGGGCTGAGGCAGCGCACCCGAGAGGGCGAGCACACGCGGGTCGCCTTCGCGGCAGGCCATTTCAGCGGAAGGGCGACCGGCTTCGTAGCGGTCGAGGGCGAGCGAGCGGTCGTTGAGCGGCTCGAAGGCGCTGCCAGGCGCGCGCGGTACGGGCGGGAAGCCCCAGGCGGCGATCTCGGCGACGGCCAGCGCCAACACCTCCGGCAGGCGCGCCTTGACCTCAGGGCGCAGGCTGCCGCCGAAGTCATCGAGGGTGACGGGCTGCACGCCGATCGCCGTTACGAGCTCGGGAGACTCGCCGCGCAACTGGGCGAGCGCGAGCACGTCGTTGAAGCCGTTTTGATGTGGCGAGAGGCGCGAGGTGCCCCACGTTGGCACCTCGCCGCCGCGCAGGACCCTGAGTTCGCCGGGCGCGAGGCGGAAGTCGATCGCGTCGAAGACGAGGACGCGGCGGGCGCGTGCGACGTCTTCGAAGAGGCCGAGGCCGAGGGTGCCGCCGTCCATGAGGCGCACGCCGGCAGGGAAGACCCAGGCCTCGTGCAACGCCTCGACCGCACGCACGCCGAAGCCTTCGTCGGCCCAGAGCACGTTGCCGATGCCGAGCACCAAAACCTCCGTTCGATCGTCCATGCGCCTCCTGTAACGCAGGCCGTAACACGAGCAGGCTAGCGGCGGATCGACCCCGGGTCTTGCGTTGCATCAAGAGAGCGTGAGGCGGACTGCGCATTCACGACGACCGCGCTTTGCATCGCGCGGTGCATGTCCCACGCCACCTGCAGATGCATCCAGAACGCCGCCTCGGTGCCAGAGAAGGCGCCGAGGCGAACGGCGGTGTCGGGCGTGATCGCGCGCCGGCCTTTGACGAGCTCGTTGACGCGCCGGCGTGAGACACCGAGGGCGAGCGCGAACTCGCTCTGGCTGATACCGAGCGGCGCGAGGTAGCGCGTCCGCAGAAACTCGCCCGGGTGCGGCGGCCGACGCACCGGCCACGAGAGACGCGGCGGGCGCGGCTCGGGCATTCGCGCGCACCCGCCCTCGCGCGCCGGCAACGGCATCGTCATCGCGCGCTGCTGATCAGGGCCGCGGCGCACCCTTGAACATCCGGATCCCGTTGATCATCGTGCCGACGACCGACTCTTCACTCATGATGTCCTCGCGGAACACCATGTAGATGTGGATGAAGGCGAAGAGCAGCACGTACCACATCGCGAGGTGATGCACGGTACGTACCGCTTGGGGCGTGCCGATCAGCACGGTCACCCAGCCGAAGGCGTCCATCCAGCCGCTGCCCCAGCCGTAGGCCTGCGCGTACAGACCGAGCCCGGTGATGATGAGCACGAACGTGCCGAGCGTGAACATGAAGAACATCGCTATCTGCGCCAGCGGGTTGTGGCCGATCCAGAGCTCGGAGTCGCGGCGCAGGAACAGGTAGTAGCCGGCCTGCCCGAACAAGCCACGCCACCACGCCAGGCTCCATATCGGTGGGATGAAGATCGCACGTGCGTGGTGATTGCCGGCGAATATCCAATAGATGCGCACCAGGAAGGCGACAATGAAGATCATCGCCGTCGAGAAGTGGATCATCCGGATATAGCCCATCCAAAAGCTATGGACGGCCTCGCCGCCGATCGCCGGCAGCGGCGAGCCGATGAGGTAGCCGGTGACGCCGAGGACGATGAAGCACAGCATCATCGCCCAGTGCCAGAGGCGCACCGGCGCTTCGTAGACGTAGGTATCTACGAGTGGGCCGCTTATCACCCGCCCGGTCCATCGTTCGACTTGCATCGATGTCTCCTTGAATCGCTAGCGGACTTGCACCGACACGAGCTCTTCGCCCTCAGGTGACATCACGTGCGTCGCGCAGGCCAGGCAAGGGTCGAAGCTGTGGATCGTGCGCAAGATCTCCAGCGGCTGCTCGGGGTTGACCATCGGCGTGTTGAGCAGCGCCGCTTCGTAGGGGCCGATCTGCCCCTTGGCGTCGCGCGGACCGGCGTTCCAGGTCGTCGGCACGACACACTGGTAGCTTTCGATCCGCGTGTCCTTGATCTTCACCCAGTGCCCGAGCGAACCGCGCGGCGCCTCGACCCCGACCACACCCTTGCACTCGGCGGGCCACGATGAAGGCTCCCACTTCTCGATGTTCGCCGTGTTCAGGTCGCCCGCCTTGATGTTGGCGATCAGCTGATCGTAGAAGTACTTCATCTTGTGCGCCGCCCACGACGCCTCGAGGCCGCGGGCCGCGGTTCGGCCGAGCGTCGAGAAGAGCGCGGTGATGGGCACGTCGAGGGTCTTGAGGACCATGTCGACCTGCTCCTTGATGTCCTCTTGGCCGCGCGCGTAGCCGACGATGTAGCGCGCCAGCGGTCCGACCTCGACCGGGTTGCCCTTCCAGCGCGGTGACTTCACCCACGAGTACTTGGCCGACTCGTCGAAGTTCTCGACGTTCAGTCGCGTTCCCTTGGTGCCCTTGCCGAGCTCGAAGTTCGGGTCGGTGATGCCGTCGAACGGATGCAGTCCCTTGCTCTCGTCGCCTTGCTTGTACCAGGAGTGCGTCACCCATTCCTGCACCTGGTCGGGCGCCTTCAGGTCGACATCGTGCACTTCCTTCAGGTTGCCGTTGAGGATCAGGCCGCCGGGCATCAGCAGGCTCTTGTTCGAGAAGTCGTTGGCGATGTCCGGAAACTCGCCGTACGACATCACGTTCGTGGCCGAGAGGCCGCCGCCCCACTTCGTCCAGTCCTTGTAGAACGAGGCGATGGCGAGGAGATCGGGCACGTAGACCTGGTCGATGAAGTCGATCGTGCGGTTGATGATGTCGCCCACCATGTTCAGGTAGACCATGTTGATCGCGCCGACCGCGCCGGTGTCGTCGACGTTGATCGAGCAGGGCACGCCGCCGACCAGCCAGTTCGGGTGCGGGTTCTTGCCGCCGAAGATCGTGTGGATCTTGACGATCTCCTTCTGGAAGTCGAGCGCCTCGAGGTAGTGCGCCGTGGCCATCAGGTTCGCCTCGGGGGGCAGCTTGTAGGCGGGGCTGCCCCAGTAGCCTTTGGCGAAGATGCCGAGCTGGCCGCTCTCGATGAACTTCTTCAACCGGTTCTGCACCTCGCGGAAGTAGCCGAACGAGGCGTTCGGCCACGGCGAAATGCTTTGCGCCAGCTCGGCGGTCTTCTTCGGATCGGCCTTGAGCGACGATACGACGTCGACCCAGTCGAGCGCATGCAGGTGATAGAAGTGGACGAGGTGGTCCTGAGCGAACCCCGTCGAGTGCATCAGGTTGCGGATGATGTTCGCGTTCTTCGGGATCTTGATGCCGATCGCGTCTTCCACCGAGCGCACCGACGCGAGGGCGTGCACGCCGGTGCACACGCCGCAGATGCGCTCGACGAAGGCCCATGCGTCTCGCGGGTCGCGGCCCTTGAGGATCACCTCGAGGCCGCGCCACATCGTGCCGGTCGACACGGCGTTGCGGATGACGTGGTCCTTGTCGACGTTGACCTCGATGCGCAGGTGTCCCTCGATGCGGGTGATCGGGTCCACGACGATGCGCCGGCCGCTGTTGTCGAGCGTGAACCCCTGCGTCTGGATGGTCGTCATGATTTATTTCTCGATCTCGCTGACCTTGTCGTTGGCCGACTTGCTGCGCGCCTGCTTGATGGCGCTGACGGCGGCGTGGGCGGCGACCGCAGCGCCCGCGCCGACCAGCGCCGTCACGCCGATGCGGTCGGCCGTGCCTTCGGCGCCGGCGATGCCTGGCACGCCGATCGTCGTCAGGTGGTTGTAGAAGCCGCCCTTGTCCCAGAAGTCGTCCTCGGAGCAGCCGATGCATCCGTGGCCGGCCTGGATCGGGAACGAGAGGCCCTCGTTCCAGCGCGTCGCCGAGCAGGCGTTGTAGGTCGTCGGGCCCTTGCAGCCGACCTTGTAGAGGCAGTGGCCCTGGCGCGCGCCGGCATCGTCGAAGTGCTCGACGAACTGGCCGGCGTCGAAGTGCGGCCGGCGGTAGCACTTGTCGTGCACGCGCTGGCTGTAGAACATCTTCGGCCGGCCCTGCGCGTCCATGTCGGGCAGACGGTCGAACGTCAGGATGTAGGTGACCACGCCGGTCATCACCTCGGCGATCGGCGGGCAGCCGGGAACCTTGATGATCGGCTTGTCGGTGATGACCTTGTGCACCGGCGTCGCCCGCGTCGGGTTCGGCTTGGCAGCCTGCACGCAGCCCCACGAGGCGCACGATCCCCAGGACACGATCGCCTTGGCGTCCTTGGCGGCGTAGCGCAGCTTCTCGACGAAGGGCTTGCCACCCGGAATGCAGTACACGCCGTCGTCGGCCAAGGGCGGATTTCCCTCGACGGCGAGGATGTAGTTGCCCCTGTATTTGCTGATCGTCTCCTCGAGTTGCGCCTCGGCGTCGTGGCCGGCTGCGGCCATCAGCGTGTCGTCGTAGTCGAGCGAGATCATCGACAGCACGACGTCCTTGGCGAGCGGGTGCGACGAACGGATGAACGATTCGCTGCAACACGTGCATTCGAGACCGTGCAGCCAGATCACGGGCGTTCGCGGCTTGGTCTGCATCGCGTGGGCGATTTCCTGCGCGCCCACATCGCCGAGGCCGAGGGAAGCGGCCGTCAGGCTGCAGAACTTGACGAAACTGCGGCGGGAGATGCCCTGCCGACGCATCAGTTCGTAGTAGGTTTCGATCATC
Organism: Burkholderiales bacterium; assembly: GCA_038250795.1. Lineage (GTDB taxonomy): Bacteria > Pseudomonadota > Gammaproteobacteria > Burkholderiales > Burkholderiaceae_C > Schlegelella_A. The sequence goes on from JBBSBZ010000038.1 coordinate 16,446, forward strand.
GTCGAGACTCCTGCGGTGCAATATGGATGGACCGTGGTTCGGGCGATTCAACAAGCCGATTTGAAACCTCACTCGCGCGCTCTCATTGATCCAAGTCAGTCAAGTGCGCGACCGGCGATCACATTCGGGCTCGACCGAAGCAGCGCTTGATCCAGGTCAACCGCGCGTCGCCGACCTCGATTACGTTTACCTTCAGAACCGCCGAGTCTCGATGTCAGACTTTCCTGCCGATTGGTCCGCGCTGTGCGTCATCGTCTGCGTGCTCGGCCTGCGGCATGGCCTGGATGCCGATCACCTGGCGACCATCGACAGCATGACGCGGGTGCACGCGCGGGGGCAGCGTCGGCTCGCCAACTGGTGCGGGACCCTGTTCTCGCTCGGCCACGGCGTCGTCGTCATGCTTGTCGCCGCCGCGGTCGGCGAGACGCGGTCGCTCTGGCACCCACCGGGCTGGATCGACAGCGCGGGAGCCTGGTTCTCGATCGCCGTCCTCGTCGCGCTCGGCACCGTCAACCTGCGTGCCGTGCTGACGACCCCACGCGGCGAATGCGTCGCCGTGGTTGGAGTCAAGGGCCGCTTCCTCGGACGCTGGGCTCGAGCGAGGAGCCCCTGGGCAGTGGCTGCCGTCGGCGCCCTGTTCGCGCTGTCGTTCGACACCATGAGCCAGGTCGCGCTGTTCTCGGCGACGGCGACCCAGTTCGGCGGCTTGTCACATTCGATCGCCCTCGGTGCGATCTTCGTTGCCGGCATGCTCGTGACAGATGGACTGAATGGCTTGTGGATCAGCCGTCTCATCCGCCGCGCCGATTCGCTGGCAGCGCGCGCTTCGCGCCTGATGGGCGGAGCGGTTGCCCTCGCCAGCCTGGGCGTGGCCGCGCTTGGCGTCACGCGGCAGGTCTCCGCGTCCGTCGATCGCTGGGCCGACGACCGGGCGCTGCTCTTCGGCGCGCTGACCTTGGCCTTGATGTCGCTCGGTTACATGCTGGCGAGGCACATGCATCGAACGCCGGCCGTGGCAGCGCCTTCGTAGATGCGGCGATCCGATCAGGGCCCTCTCGATTCGGCTGCCGAGGCCGCCATCGCGCGCGTTCTCGGCGCCGAGAGCGCCGCTCGCGCCGACATCGAGGCGGCGCGCCTCGAGATCGACGACATCGCCGACGAGGCCCGCAAGGCCGCGCGAGCGCTGGGCGACCGGACCGAGCGTCGCATACGTGCGTTGACGGCCGCGTTCGAGCGTGAGAGCGCAGCGCAGCTTGCGGCGATCGAGGCGGAGGCGGCGCGCCTGCTCGTGCCACATGTGATCTCGCCTGAGCAACTCGCCGATCTTGGCCGCCAGGTGCGAGCCGTGGCGCGATCCTGCGTGGGGTTGTCACCATGATCGAATGCGGCAGCCTCGAGTACGCGCTGGCACGGCTGCAGGCGCGGCACGGAAAGCGTGCCGACGAGACCGTCTGGCGACGTATCGAGGTTGTTCGCGAACTGCGTCGGATGCTCGAGCTGGCGCGTGGCACCGCTCTCTGGCCCTGGCTCGACGGGATCACCGTCGACAGCGACGTCCATCGCATCGAGCAGGTCCTGCGCAGCCACTGGCGCCAACGGGTCGCCGAGGTGGCGAGCTGGATGCCCGTACGCTGGCGGGCGCCGCTGCAATGGTGCGCGATGCTGCCCGATCTGCCGGCGCTGCAGTACCTGGCGCGCGGCGGCGAGCCCCCGGGTTGGATGCACGACGACGAATGGCGCGAGCTGGCGCTGGCACCGCCTTCGCAGCGACGTGCGAACTTGC
>JBBSBZ010000039.1:0-18069 GCA_038250795.1 Burkholderiales bacterium
GGCGCGACGCCTGCGGGCAAACGCGCCGGCGATGCCGCGCAGCGATCTCTGGGTCAACAGCAGCCTGCTCTTCGGCCTGCCGACGGTGACCTTCGCGCTCGAATACGGCCTGGTGCGCGGCACGCCGTTCGGCGCCGCGCTTGCCGCGCTCGTGCTCGCCGGCGTCTACGTCGCGCTCGCCTCGTGGATGAGAAAGCGCCCGGAGCTCGGCATCACGTTCGAGGCCAGCCTCGCGATCGCGACCGTGTTCCTCACCCTCGTCATCCCGTTCGCGCTCGACGAGCGCAGCACCGCGGGCGCCTGGACGCTCGAGGGTGCGGGCCTCGTCTGGATCGGTTTTCGCCAGCGTCGCGTCTGGCCGCGTGCCTTCGGCTACGGCCTGCTCGTCGTCGCCGGCGCGGCGATGCTGCTCGGCCACGAGCGCTTCGGCGCGCCGGCCACGATCTTCAACGCTTACCTTTTCAATGGCCTCATGGCCGCCGCCGCGTCGCTCGCCGCCGCGCTCTTCCTCCATCGCGCCCGGGCGACCGGCGCGATGCGCGACGGCGAGAGCGCCTGCGAGCCGGTGCTCATCGGGCTGGCGACACTCTGGCTCGCCTCGACCTTCGCGCTCGAGATCGACGCCTTCGTCGCGGCGCGCTTCGTCCTCGCCGCAACGCTCGCCGCCGGCAGCCTCGTCGCCATCGTCTATGCCGCTCTGGCCTCGCGATTCGACTGGTCGGCGATCGCGTGGCCGGCCGCGGCGCATGCGCCCTTCCTCCTGCTCGTCGCCCTGTTCGACGCCGCGCTCCTGGCGAATCCGGCGAGCGACGGCGGCTGGTGGGCGTGGCCGTTCGCCTTCGTCGCCCACGGTGTCGTCCTCGGCCTCGCCTCGACGCGCTGGCCGGGCCTCGTCGCCCACGCCGTGCACGCGCTCGGCGCCATCGTGCTCGCGCTCGTCGGCGCCCTGCTCGGCCGGGCGGCGACGGCGCGCTGGGGCGACGACGCCAGCGCCTGGCCGTGGCTCGGCTGGCTGATCGTGCCGGCGCTGCTGATGCTCGCCCTGCCGCGGCTCGCGGGGGCGCGACCGTGGCCGCTGCGGATGAAGCCCGAGGCCTATCGCGACAGCGCCGGCGCCGCGCTCGCCGCCGGCCTCTGGCTCTGGACACTCGTCGCCAACCTCTCGTCCGACGGTTCGGCGGCGCCGCTGCCGCATGTGCCCTTCCTCAATCCGCTCGATGTCGGCGTCGGCATCGCGCTCGCGGCGACGCTCCTCTGGCTGCGCAGCATCGGCCGGGTCGCGCCCTGGTCGCTCGCACTCGCCGCGGCGGCGGGCTTCGTCTGGCTCAACGCCGTCGTCGTGCGCGGCTTCCATCACTACGACGGCGTGCCCTATCGCTTCGACGCCTGGATCGGCTCGCTCGCAGTGCAGACCGGCATCACGCTCCTCTGGACGGCGATCGCGCTCGTGACGATGTGGCTCGCCGCCGCACGCGCCCAGCGAATGCCCTGGGTCGCGGGCGCGGCCCTGCTCGGTGCCGTCGTGGTGAAGCTTCTGCTCGTCGATCTGTCGGGCAGCGGCAGTGTCACGCGCATCGTCTCGTTCATCGGCGTCGGCGTGCTGATGCTCGTCATCGGCTATGTGGCGCCGCTGCCGGCGCGGGAGGTTCAGCATGCGACTGCCTGATCGCTTCGGCCGGATCGCGGCGCTCGCCGGCGCGCTCGCGGTGCCATCGGCCGTCCTGGCCGATCCGGCGCCGTACCGCTACAGCGCGCCGATCGTCGTTTCGGCGGCGGCGCCTTTCGTGCAGGTCGCCCTGCCACCGGCGGCCTATGCCCATGCCTTGCAGGACGATCTGCGCGACCTGCGCGTCGTCGACGCACGCGGCGAGCGCGCCCCCTTCGCGCTGCTCGCGCCGCGCTCGACGCTGCACACGACCCAGCAGCTGCGGCCGGCGAGCCTCTTCGCGCTGCCGGCCCGGCCGAACTCGGCGGGCGCCTGGGCCTCGCCGGTCGACGTCGTCGTCGAGGGCGACCGCATCAGCGTGCATCGTCACGGCCCGGACCCGGCGACGGCGGCACGCCCGCCGCGCGAATCCGGCGGCTGGCTCATCGATACCGGCGAGACGCGCGCGGGCGATCCGTCTCCCCAAAGCCTGGCCCTGCGCTGGTCGGGCCCGGCGGAGTTCTCGTCCGCCTTCCGTCTCGAGAGCAGCGACGACCTGCGCCAGTGGCGCCCGGCCGGCACCGGCCAGGTCATGGCGCTGCAGTCGCCTGCCGGCTCGCTGACCCAGCCGGTCGTCGCCCTGCCGGAAGCGTCCGGCCGGTTCGTGCGCCTGGTGTGGGCCGATGCCGCCGAGGCGCCCGCGCTCACCGGTGCCGACGTGCTCGTCGCCGAGCGCCACCTTGTCGCCCTCGATTCGGCGCGCGAGCTCGTGCTCGCGGCGAGCGCCGAGCCGGCCAGCCGCGCCGCGCCCGATGCTGCGTCGCGCCGCGCCCTCCACTTCGATCTCGGCGGTGTCCTGCCGCTGATCGACGTCGACCTGCGCTTCGTCTCCGGCACGCACGTCGCGCCGGTTCGCATCCAGGGGCGCAGCCGCGTCGACGACCCATGGCGCGAGCTGGGTGCGGGTGTCTTCTATCGCCTCGAGCGGGGCGGCGAGGTCGGTCAGGCACCCGCGATCGCCCTGCCGGCGACGGTGCGCTATCTGCGTCTCGTGCCCGACGAACGAAGCGCGGCGCTCGAGGCGGGCGGCGCGTCGCTCGTCGTCCATGCCGCGCTCGCCTCGCTCGTGTTCGCGGCGCAGGGCGAGCCGCCGTTTCGCCTCCTCGCCGGCTCGATCGACGCACCGGCCGGCGCGCTGCCGCTGGCGACGCTGGTGCCGCAGCTCGATCTCGAGCGCGCCCGCTTCGGTCGCGGCGAGCTCGGCGCGTTCGGCGCCGACGCGACGGCGGAACGCGCGGCCGCGCGCTCCGAGGCCGAGCAACGCTGGCGACCGCTGCTGCTGTGGGGCGTGCTGCTCGCCGGCGTCGCGGCCCTCGGCGCGCTGGTCTGGCGTCTTGCGCGCGCGGGTCCGGTCGCGCCGCCGCCGCCCTGACGTCAGGCCCCGAGGAACTCGCCGATCGGCTTCAGCTCGTCGACACGGTCGCAGATCGTCTTGGCCGCCATCAGGATCGGCGTGCCCAGGATCAGGCCGACGGCCCCCCAGAGCCAGCCGAAGGCGAGCACGCCGACGAACACCGCGAACGGGCTCATGCGGCTGGCGCGGCCGGTGAGCCAGGGCGTCAACAGGTTGCCGACCAGGGCATGGATGGCAAACGAGCTCGCGCCGATCAGCAAGGCCTTGTCGAGGCTGTCGAACTGGATGAAGCCGATCACCGCCGAGCCGCCGCCGACGAGCGCCGCGCCGACATACGGCACGAGGTTGGTGACGCCGGCGACGACGCCCCACACGCCCGCATTGTTGAGGCCGAGCAGCACGAAGGCAAGGCCGGTCGCCACGCCGACGATGACGCTTGTCGCCAGCTGCACGACGAGATAGCGCTGGATGTGCTCGCTGACCTCGTCGAGTGCTTGGATCGTGATCTTCTTCTGGCTCAGCCGGGGCCCGGCGAGCTTGACCATCTTGCGCCGGAAGGTGTCGCCCGAGGCAAGCAGGAAGAGCGTGACGAAGAAGACGATCGCGAGCTGGCCGAGGAAGGCGAACAGGCCGAGCGTGCCGGTCCAGAGGTAGTCGCGCACGTTGATCGCAGGGCGCTCGACGACGACGCGGGTCACGCCGGGCGCCACCGGCGGCGTCGCAGGCGTCGCCGGCGCGGCGCGCGCGGCGCGGCGCGGCGCGCTCGCACCGGCCGACGCCGCCGGCTGGACCGCGACCTGCTCGATCTCGTTGGCCGCCTGCTGCACCTTGTCGATGGTCGATCCCGAGGGCTTGCGCCGTGCGTTCTCGAGGCCGTGGCGCACCTTCTGCGCCACCTGCGGAAGTGTCTCGATGAGCGCCGAGGCGTCGTCCGACAGCGACCAGACGCCCCAGCCGATCAGGGCCATGATGGCCGAGAGCACGACGCCCGCACCGAGGGCGCGTGGCACGTGCCAGCGGCTCAGGCGATCGATCACCGGCGTGAGGGCGTAGCTGAACATCACGCCGAGCAGGATGGGCACCAGGATCGCCTTGGCCCATTGCAGCGCGAAGATGCTCGCGATCACCGCGAGGACGACGAGCGACAGGCTGCGCACGTCGACCGGCATGTGCAGCAGCACGCGACCCGGCTCCGATTCGTCGATTCCGGGGGCCGCGGCGAGATCGGCGCCGCCGTCGACGTCGCTGGGCGCAGGTGGGCTTCTGCTCATGATGCGCTCCTTGTCATGCGAGGCGCTTAGCAAGCCTCGCTCCTGCGGTGGCGCTTGCCCTCATCGCGACGCGGCCCCGCCCGGCACGGTGACGTAGTGCTTCTCCAGGTCGGGCGGCAGGGGCGAATCGAGCAGCGTGCACGACAACCTGAGGGCGTCGGCGGACAGATCGGCGAGGCGAAGGCCGCGACTCTGCCCTTGCGCCGTCGTCATCCAGGCGCGCACGATCACCGGCCGCTGCATCCAGGAAAGCGTCTGCATCCGCGCCAGCGCCTCGACCATTGCCTCGGCGTTGGGCGGCTCCCAGGACGGGACTTCGGCGAACGGCTGCCAGGTCGACATGACGGCGTCGTACCAGGCCCGTCCCGCGTCGCTGTCGACCTCGGCGCCGGGCACCATGCGCGACAGGAAGGCGGTATAGACGGCGACCGCGAGCACGTCCGACTCGAGCCACTCGGCGACCTCGGCCTTCCCCTCGGCCCGCGGGGCGAGCGGCGCCCCTTCGCCGAGGCCGCGACGCATCGCGAGCCAGTGCAGGCGATCGATCGGCCGTGCGACACCGCGCGCGCCCATGACCCGCCGCGTCGACTGGAGCAGCGCCTGGCGGGCCGCGATCGGCTGCGTCGCCATGCGGGCGACGAGCTCCTCGAGCCACGGCAGGCGGGCGGGGCCGGCGAGCGCCGCCGTGTTCGCGCGCAGCGTCTCCGCGCCGGGGGTCTCGGTGGTCTCGATCTGCCAGGCACGCCGCGCGCGCTGGCTGCCCGCCGGCAGCAGCAGGGCGAGGATGGCGGCCTGCAGCTCGTTGGCGCCATGGACACGCCCGAGTCGATCGGCGGCCTCGCTTTCGCCGATCGCGGCGGTCGAGACGTCGTGGTTGTCGCTCATCGAATCTTCCTCAGAACGTCGCTGCGGTGCGAAAGCCGAGCAGCTGCGCGACCAGCACTGTAGGGAACTGGCGCACGGCCTCGTTGTAGGCAGAGACCGCGCCGTTGAACTCGCTGCGTGCGAAGGCGAGCGCCGTGTCGCTCGCCGCCAGCCGCTGGTTGAGCTCGGGCAGGTCGACGCCCGGGATCTGCTGCACCGGCAGCCGCGCGCGGGCGTCGGCCAGGATGTCGTCGGCCACGCGCAGGCTCGTGATCGCGCTCGCCGCGCCCGGACGCACGCGGGCGTGCTCGCGCGCCGCGTCGGCCTGCCGGCACGCCGCGCGCAATGCCTCGAGACGCGGCGCCGCGGCGGCCAGCGCGGTCGAGAGCAGATCGAGCTGGCTGTCGAGGAGCGCGTGGCGCTGGCGATAGCGCTCGTCGACCGCCGCGAAGCGCGCGACCAGTTCGGTCCTGAGCCGCACCAGCCGGTTGTGGGCGCCGACGACCCAGAACACGACGACCGCACCGAGGCCGGCGAGCGTCGCTTCGGTCGTCGTCATGGGTCAAGCGGCTCGCCGGCGGCGCCGTCAGCTTGCGAGCCAGGTGTCGTAGCCCTTGCGCCGCAGGTCGCACGACGGGCACATGCCGCAGCCGTAGCCCCAGGCGTGGCGGTGCTCGCGGTCGCCGAGAAAGCACGAGTGCGTGTGCTCGACGACGAGCTCGATCAGCGCCTCGCCGCCGAGGTTCTCGGTCATCGCCCACGTCTCCGCCTTGTCGAGCCACATCAGCGGCGTGTCGATCATGATGGCGGTGTCGAGGCCGAGGCTGAGCGCGACCTGGAGCGACTTGAGGGCGTTGTCGCGGCTGTCCGGATAGGCGGAGAAATCGGTCTCGCACATGCCGCCGACGAGCACCGAGAGGCCGCGCCGGTCGGCGACGGTCGCGGCGAAGGTGAAGAAGAGAAGGTTGCGCCCGGGCACGAAGCTGTTGGGCAGGCCGCCGGCGTTCATCTCGCTCTCCCGCTTCGCGGTCGGAGCGGTGTCGGCGATCTGGTCGAGCAGGCGCAGGTCGAGCGAGTGGTCGGCGCCCAGGCGGCCGGCCCACTGCGGGAACTGGCCGCGCAGGTGCGAGCGCACCTGGCGCCGGCTCTCGCCTTCGATGTCGCGTCGCTCGCCGTGGTCGAAGCCGATCGTCTCGACATGCTCGTAGCGGTCGAGCGCGTAGGCCAGGCACACGGTCGAGTCCTGGCCGCCCGAGAAGAGCACGAGGGCGCTGCGCGCGTCACGTGCCACGGACTTCTCCCTGGCCGAAGACGATCCACTTCAGCGACGTCAATCCTTCGAGACCGACCGGCCCGCGCGCGTGCAGCTTGTCGGTCGAGATGCCGATCTCGGCGCCGAGGCCGTACTCGAAGCCGTCGGCGAAGCGGGTCGAGGCATTGACCATCACGCTGGCCGAATCGACCTCGCGCAGGAAGCGCATCGCGCTCGCATGCGAGTCGGTGACGATGGCGTCGGTGTGGTGCGATCCGTAGCGGTCGATATGCGCCATCGCCGCGTCGAGCGAGTCGACGACCTTGATGCTGATCACCTCGGCGAGGTATTCCTCGCTCCAGTCGGCCTCGCTCGCCGCGACGGCGTTCGCGCCGACCACGCCGGACAGCGCCGCGAGCGCAGCCGCGTCGCAGCGCATCTCGACGCCCTTCTTCGCGAACACCGCGCCGATCATCGGCAGGAAGCGATCGGCGACGGCCGCGTGCACGAGCAGCGACTCGGCGGCGTTGCACGGGCTCACTTTCTGCGTCTTGGCGTTGTCGACGATGGCCAGCGCCATCGCCAGATCGGCATCGGCGTCGACGTAGACGTGGCAGTTGCCGTCGAGGTGCTTGAGCACCGGCACGGTCGCCTCGCGCGCGATCCGCTCGATCAGGCCCTTGCCGCCGCGTGGGATGACGAGGTCGATCGACTCCGGCGAGGCGATCAGGTGGCCGACGGCGGCGCGGTCGGCGGTCGCAACGAGCTGTACCGCGTCGGGCGGCAGGCCGGCCTCGGCGAGCGCGGCCTGGACGACGCGGCCGAGGGCGAGGTTGCTCGCCAGCGCCTCCGAGCCGCCGCGCAGGATGCAGGCGTTGCCGCTCTTGATCGCGAGCGACGCGGCCTCGATGGTCACGTTCGGCCGGCTCTCGTAGATCATCGCGAAGACGCCGATCGGCATGCGCATCCGGCCGACGCGGATGCCGCTCGGCTGCTGGCGCAGGTCGACGATCGCGCCGATCGGATCGGCCATCGCCGCGATCTGCTCGCAGCCTTCGGCGACGGTCGCGATCGTCGCGCGATCGAGCTTCAGGCGATCGACGAGGGGCGCGGCGAGGCCGGCCGAGCGCGCCGCGGCGACGTCGCCGGCGTTCGCGACCTCGAGCTCGTGAGCGCCGTCACGCAGGCGTCGCGCGAGGGCGCGCAGCGCGGCGTTGCGCGCCGCCACCGGCGAAGCGGCAAGCGTGCGGCTGGCGGCGCGCGCCAGCGTGCCCATGTGGGCGACGGTCGCCTGAAGGTCGGCCGAGATCATGGTGTCATTGTTTCAGAGTCGCTCCACCTCGCCCGCGACCGAATTGGCATCCGCGGGCCGCGCGTCGTGCGGTCTTCAGCCGATCTCGGCCAGGCGGATGCAGGCGGCGACGTGCCGGTCGCCGACGCTCTCGAGCGGCGGCACGGCCTCGGCGCAGGCCGCCGCGGCGTGCGGGCAGCGTGTCCGGAAGACGCAGCCCGAAGGCGGCGCGAGCGGCGAGGGCAGGTCACCCGAGAGGGCGCTCCTCGCCGCACGCTCGAGCGCCGCGCCGCCGGCGGCGCGGTCGACGCGCGGCGTGCTCGCCAGGAGCGCGCGCGTGTAGGGATGGCGCGGCGCGGCGAAGAGTGCCGCCTTGGGCGCGCGCTCCATGACGCGACCGAGGTACATCACGATCACCTCGTCGGCGATCAGCTCGACGACGGCGAGGTTGTGCGAGATGAAGACGTAGGCGACGCCGGTCTCCTCCTGCAGGTCCATCAGCAGGTTGAGCACCTGGGCCTGGATCGAGACGTCGAGCGCCGAGACCGGCTCGTCGGCGATCACCAGACGCGGCTCGAGCATCAGCGCCCGCGCGATCGCGACGCGCTGACGCTGGCCGCCCGAGAACATGTGCGGATAGCGCCGGTAGTGCTCGGGCGAGAGGCCGACGCGGGCGAGCATCGAGCGGCCACGCTCCTCGCGCCCGCGCCGGCCCAGGCCGGTGTTGATCGCCAGCGGCTCCTCGAGCGACTGGCCGATCTTCTTGCGGGGATTGAGGCTCGCGAACGGGTTCTGGAAGACCATCTGCACGGCCCGGCGGAGCGAGCGCCGGGCCTCGGCGCCGGCCGCCGTCGCGTCGATGCCGCCGATCCGGATCGTGCCGGAGGTCGGCTCCTCGAGCATCGCGATCTGGCGCGCGAGCGTGCTCTTGCCGCAGCCCGACTCGCCGACGACGGCGAGCGTGCGCCCGGCCGCGAGCGAGAGCGTCACGCCTTCGAGCGCACGCACCGTCGCCTTCGCGAGCCAGCCGGCCGACACCTCGTAGTGCTTGGTCAGCGCGTCGGTTTCGAGGACGAGATCGCTCATCGCGGCGCCGCGCCGAGCGGATAGAAGCAGCGCGCGCGGCCGGCGCCGACCTCGAACAGCGGAGGCCGCTCGACGCGGCAGCGCGCCTGCACGTACGGGCAGCGCGGCGCGAGCAGGCAGCCGGCAGGCCGGTCGAACGCGCCCGGCACGACGCCGGGCAGCGAGGCCAGCCGGCGCCGGCCGGCGTTGCGCTCGGGCAGCGAGGCGAGCAGCGCCTCGGTGTAGGGATGGCGCGGCGCGGCGAAGAGATCGCCGGCGCGCGCGCTCTCGACGATCTGGCCGGCGTACATCACGAGGACGCGCTGCGCGACCTCGGAGACGACGCCGAGGTCGTGGGTGATGAGGACGAGCGCCATGCCGCGCTCCTTCTGCAGCCGGGCGAGCAGGGCGAGCATCTGCGCCTGCACCGTGACGTCGAGGGCGGTCGTCGGCTCGTCGGCGATCAGCAGGCGCGGGTTGCAGGCGATCGCCATCGCCAGCATCACGCGCTGGCTCATGCCGCCCGAGAGCTGGTGCGGGTAGGCGCCGAGGCGACGCTCGGGGTCGGGGATCTCGACGTCTTTCAGCAGCTGCAGCGCGCGCGCCCGCCGCGCCTTGCGCGAACCGCCCTCGTGCAGCGCGAGCGTCTCCATCAGCTGGAAGGCGACCGTGAACGACGGGTTCAGGCTCGTCATCGGGTCCTGGAAGATCATCGCCATCTCGCCGCCGAGGAGCGCGCGGCGCTCGCGCTCGGGCATCGTCTGCAGGTCGCGGCCGGCGAAGGCGAGCCGATCGGCATGAACGCGGCCCGGCGCGTCGACGAGGCCCATCACGGCGAGGGCGCTGACGCTCTTGCCCGAGCCCGACTCGCCGACGATGCCGAGAACCTCGCCGGCATCGACCGTGAAGCTCACCTCGCTGGCCGCGCGCAGCGGCGACTGCGCCGAGCCGAACTCGACCGACAGGCGCTCCACTTCCAGAAGCGGCGCGCTCACGTCTTCAGCTTCGGATCGAGGGCGTCGCGCAGTCCGTCGCCCGTGAGGTTGAACGCGAGCACGGTGACGAGGATCGCCAGCCCCGGCAGCGTCACCACCCACCACGCGCTCTGGATGAACTCGAGCGCGCTCGCCAGCATCGAGCCCCATTCGGGCGTCGGCGGCTGCGCGCCGAGGCCGAGGAAACCGAGCGCAGCGGCGTCGAGGATGGCCGACGAGAAGCCGAGCGTCGCCTGCACGATGAGCGGCGCGGCGCAGTTCGGCAGCACGGTGTCGAACATCAGCCGCCAGGTGCCGGCGCCGGCCAGGCGCGAGGCCTGCACGTAGTCCTTGGCCAGCTCGCCGAGCACGGCACCGCGCGTCAGGCGCACGAAGTGCGGCAGCATGACGATGGCGATCGCGTACATCGCGTTGGCCAGGCCCGGGCCGAGCACGGCGACGACGGCGACGGCCAGCAGCAGGCTCGGCAGCGCCAGCATCACGTCCATCAGCCGCATGACGAGGTACTCGGGCAGCCGGCCGCGATAGAAGCCTGCGACCAGGCCGAGCAGGACGCCGAGCGAAAGGGAGAGCCCGACCGAGACGATGCCGATGACCAGCGAGAGGCGCGTGCCGTGGATCAGGCGCGAGAGGATGTCGCGGCCGACCTCGTCGGTGCCGAGCACGAAGACGTGGCCGCCGACCGGCGCGAGCGAGGGGCGGGCGAGGGTCGCGTCGCGGTACTGCTCGCTCGGGCTGTAGGGGGCAATCGCGTCGGCGAAGATCGCGCAGAAGACGAGCAGCACGAGCACCGCCAGGCCGATCACCGCGCCGCGGTTGCGGCGGAAGTCGCGCCAGAGCTCGGCCGCGGGCGAAGGTGGCGCCGACGGCATCGTTGCGGCGAGAGGCGGGACGGCGCTCATGCGTGGCGAATCCGCGGATTGATCACGCCGTAGAGCACGTCGACGATCAGGTTGACGCCGATGATGATCGTCGCCGTGCACAGGATTCCGCCCTGCACGGCCGCGTAGTCGCGCCGGTGGATCGCCTCGACCAGCCATTTGCCGACGCCCGGCCACGAGAAGATCGTCTCGGTGAGGATTGCGCCGGCGAAAAGCGTGCCGACCTGCAGGCCGATCGTCGTCACGACGGGGATCAGGGCGTTCCTCAGCGCGTGGACGGCGACGACGCGGATCCGCCCCGCACCTTTCGCGCGCGCGGTGCGCACGTAGTCCTCGCGCAGCACCTCGAGCATCGACGAGCGCGTCATGCGCGCGATCACGGCGAGCGGGATCGTGCCGAGGGCGATTGCCGGCAGGATCAGGTGCGAGAGCGCACTGCGGAACGCGCCCTTGTCGCCGGACAGGAGCGAGTCGATCAGCATGAAGCCGGTGACGGGTGGGATGTCGTACTGGATCGCCACGCGTCCCGACACCGGCGTCCAGCCGAGGCCGACCGAGAAGGTGAGGATGAGCAGCAGCCCCCACCAGAAGATCGGCATCGAGTAGCCGGTGAGCGCCGCACCCATGACCGAGTAGTCCCAGACCGTGTTCCGCTTGACCGCGGCGACGAGGCCGGCCGGGATGCCGATCAGGAGCGCGAAGACGATGGCGACGAGCGAGAGCTCGACGGTCGCCGGGAAGCGGGCGATGAATTCCGAGAAGACCGGCTCGTGGGTCACTGCCGAGAGGCCCAGGTCGCCGTGCAGCGCCCGCCACACGTACTCGCCGTACTGGACCGGCAGCGGACGGTCGAGGCCGAACTCGTGGATCAGTCGCTGATAGCGCTCGGGCGCCATGCCACGCTCGCCCGACATCGCCTCCACCGGATCGCCGGGGATCAGGCGGATCAGCGAGAAGACGAGCAGCGTGATGCCGAGGAAGGTCGGGACGACGAGGCCGAGGCGCTTGAGGACGAAGGCGAACACGCCGTGAACCGCGTCGCGGCTACTGACCGGTCATGTCCACCTTGTTGAAGTAGTGGTGGGCGGTGGCGTCCATCTTGTAGCCGGTCACTTCCTTTCGCACCGGATCGAAGCGCACCGAGTGGGCGATCGGGATCCACGGCGCCTCCTCGTGCACGATCACCTGGGCCTTGGCGTAGAAGCCGGCACGGTCGGCCTGGCGGGTCGCCAGCTTGGCCATCTGGACGAGGTTCTCGAAGTCCTTGTCGCACCAGCGCGAGACGTTGCCTCCGCCCTTGACGGCGGCGCAGCCGAGCAGGGGCACGAAGAAGTTGTCGGGGTCGCCGTTGTCGCCCGACCAGCCGAACATCATCGCGTGCTGCTCGCCGACCTTGCTGCGCTTTCGGTACTCGCCCCACTCGAAGGTGACGAGCTTGGCTTTCACGCCGATCTTCGCCCAGTCGGCCTGGATCAGCTCGGCCATGCGCTTGCCGTCCGGGTTGTACGGCCGGGTCACCGGCAGGTACCAGAGGTCGACGTCGACGCCGTTCGGGTAGCCGGCCTGGGCCAGAAGCGCCTTGGCCTTGGCCGGGTCGTAGGGATAGTCGATGATCTTGTCGTTGTACGACCAGAGCGTCGGCGGGATCGGGTTCTTCGCGACCGCGCCCGCGCCCTGGAAGACGTTGTCCAGGATCGCCTTCTTGTTGGTCGCCATGTTGAGCGCCTGGCGCACGAGCTTGGAGTCGAACGGCTTCTTCTCGACGTTGAACGCGATGTAGCCGACGTTCAGCCCGTTCTGCTGGACCAGGTTGATCGCCGGATCGTTCTTCATCAGTGCGACGTCGGCCGGCTTCGGGAAGGCCATCACGTGGCACTCGCCGGTCTTCAGCTTGGCGTAGCGCACCGAGGCGTCGGTGGTGATCGCGTAGACGAGGTTGTCGATCTTCGGCCGGCCGCCCCAGTACGCGTCGAACGCCTTGTAGCGGATCACCGCGTCCTTCTGGTAGGAGACGAACTGGAACGGGCCCGTGCCGATCGGCTCCTTGTCGATCACGTCGGGCGTCTTGGCCGCCATCATCCGGTCGGCGTACTCGGCCGACAGGATCGAGGCGAAGTCCATCGCCATGTCGGCCATGAACGGCGCTTCGGGCTTCTTCAGCACGAACTTCACCGTCATCGGGTCGACCTTCTCGAGATGGTCGACGATGTCCTTCATGCCCATGTCCTCGAAGTACGCGTAGGTCTGGCCCGGCGTCACCTTCGCGAACGGATGGTTCGGATCGGCCATCCGGTTGTACGAGAACAGCACGTCGTCGGCGTTGAAGTCGCGCGTCGGCGTGAACCTGGCGTTGCTGTGGAACTTCACGCCCTTGCGAAGCTTGAAGGTGTAGCTCAGGCCGTCGGGCGCGGCGGTCCAGCTTTCGGCCAGGCCCGGGACGATGTTGGTCGTGCCGGTGTCGAACTCGACCAGACGGTTGTAGAGCGGCACCGATGACGCGTCGGCCGTCGTGCCGGTCGTGAAGAACTGCGGGTTGAAGCCTTCGGGGCTGCCCTCGGAGCAGTAGACGAGCGTCTTGGCGGCGAAGGCCGCGCCGCAGGCCGCGACGAGGGCGACGGCGGCGGTCGCCTGCAGGGAGCGTCGAAGGTTCATGAAGGGTGTCCTGTCGATGACGATGGCCGGGCCGATGCCGCAGCGAGCGGCAATGATAGGTTCAGCCGAGCGCGTTCAGCAGCGCCAGCCAGAGCGGCGCCGCGACGACGAAGCCGAGCGTCGAGAGCACGATCGCGGTGCTCGTTTCCGCGCCCAGGGTCCGGTAGCGCTGGGCGAAGATGAGGGCGTTGCTGCCGACCGGCAGGGCCGCCATCAACACCACGATCGCGAGCGGCATGCCGGTCAGGCCGATCACGCCGCGGGCGAACGCCAGCACCAGCAGCGGCATCACGACGAGCTTCAGGAGCGAGAGCGAGACGGCCGCGCGCAGCGCGCCGCGCACGCCGTAGTGGGCGAGCGAGACGCCGATCAGCACCAGGCAGACCGGCACCACCGCCGAGCCGAGCGTCGCGAGGATCTCGTCGGCGACCTCGGGCAGCGCGAGGCCGCTCGCGTTCAAGGCCAGGCCGGCGAGCACCGGCAGGATCACCGGATGGATCACCGTGTTCCTCACCGTCGTTGCGAGCACGCGCAGGACGTGATGGCCTTGCGGATCGACGCGGCGCTGCTCGCGTGCGAGGTCGAGCTCGACGAGCGCGGTCAGCACGGTGAGCAGCGTCAGCGAATGCAGGCTCACGATCGTGATGTGAAGCGCCAGGCCGGCCTCGCCGAACAGCGCCGCCGCGAGCGGGATGCCGATCTGCACGGTGTTGCCGAACGACGCCGCGATCGCGCGCACGCTCGGCTCGGCGGCGCGCTCCGGCTCGGGCGGCGTGCGAATGCGCAGGACGATGTAGACGACGGCGATCATCGCCAGGGTCGGCGCGAAAAAGGCGACCAGGACGCGCGTGTCGAGGCGCGTGAAGTCGATTCGCGCCGTCGTCCGGAACAGCAGCGCCGGCACGAAGATGTAGAACGCGGCGCCCGAGAGGACCTGTGCGGCGTCGTCGCTGCCGAGCCGGCCGCTCCGGGCCACCGCCCAGCCGATCGCGACGACGGCGAAGATCGCAAACAGCTTGACGAAGACCAGCGCCGACATGGGGCCGCAGTATCGGCGACGCCTTTCGCGTCGCCCGTCGACGGCGCGACCGGCCCGTCGTCAGGCGGTCGCGGCGGTGAGCGAGGCGATCGCCGCCTCGACGCCGTGCTTGCCGTGGGCGATGCCCTGCACGCCGAGCGCGGCCTCGACGCCGGCCAGGCAGCCGAGGATCATCGCCTCGTTCATGTCGCCGAGATGGCCGATGCGAAACACGCGTCCGTGCAGCGGGCCCAGGCCGCCGGCGACGGAGACCTGGAAACGCTCGCGTGCCACGGTGCGCAGTGCCTCGGGGTCGATGCCTGGCGCCATCTCGATCGCCGTCACCGACACCGAGCGCGCCTCGGGCACGCGGGTGAAGAGACGCATCGAGCCGCCCTCGCCCCAGCGCTCGACCGCCGCGTGGACGGCGCGCGAAAGGCGGAAGTGGCGGCGGTGGACGTTGTCGAGCCCTTCGGTTGCGATCAGGTCGAGGGCGGCTTCGAGCCCGGCGAGGTGGGCGAGCGGCGGCGTGCCGCAGAACTTGCGGTACGACTGGTCGCTGACGCGACTGGTCCAGTCCCAGTAGAAGCGCGGCGTCGGATTGCGCTCGGCAGCGGCCATCGCCCGCGCGTTGGCGGCACAGAAGGCCATGCCCGGCTGCAGCATCAGGCCCTTCTGCGACGCGCCCATCACCGCGTCGATGCCGAGCGCGTCCATCGCGAACGGCGCGGCCGCGAGCGAGGCGACGACGTCGACGACGAATAGCGCCGGATGGCCGGCGGCGTCGATCGCGCGGCGCAGGGCGGCGAGATCGCTCGTCGTGCCACTCGCGGTGTCGGTGTGGACGGCGAAGACGGCGCCGATGCGATGCTCGCGGTCGTCGCGCAGCGCCGACTCGACCGCGGCCGGATCGATCGGCTGGCCTTCGACGAAGGGCGTGCGCAGCGCCCGTCCCCCGAACGCCTCGACCTGCTCGGCCCAGCCATCGGAGAAGTGGCCGGTGCCGGGAATCAGGATCGTCGAGCCCGGCGCGACCAGGTTCGAGATCACCGCCTCCCAGCCGCCATGGCCGTTCGCCGAATAGAAGAACACCTGGGCGCGTTCGGTCTTCAGGAGCCCCTGCAGCCCCGATTCGCAGTTCGCGATCAGCACGCCCAGGCGCGGATCGGCGAGGTCGGTGGGCTGGCGCGACATGGCCGCGACGACTTCGTCCGGGACGTGCGTCGGTCCGGGCGAGTGCAGCTGGCGAACGCCGGGAATGCGGGGGCGGGGGGTCATGTCAGAGGTCCTCTTCATGCGGTGCGGCCAGGGTCAGGATCACCTGGCCCACGTACTTGCTGTCCATGATGCCGCGCTCGAGCCCGCGCAGGATCGTCGCGAGCTCAGCTTGCGTGTGCTCGCCGGCAATGCCGACGTGCGCAGCGAGAAGTATCCGCGCCGGGCCGATGAATTCGGTGAACAGGAACGTCACGCGCGTGACGCCGGGCGAGCTTTTCAGCAGGCCGAGGATGCTCGCGCGCTGCTCGCTCGTGACCGGCATTCCGGCGAGCAGGCGGCGGTTGAGATTGATGAGGACCAGGCCGGTCGCCCCCATCAGCAGGCCGATCAGGATCGAGCCGGCGGCGTCGTAGGCGACCCGGCCGGTGAGCTGGTGCAGCGCCATGCCGAGCGCCGCGATGGCGAGCGTCACCAGGGCGACGAAATCCTCGACGAAGACCGCCCGCAGTTGCGAGTCCGAGGTCTTCCAGGCGTGCTCGAAGACGCCGCGGTCCTGCTCCGTGGCGCGCTCTTTCATGAAGCGCAGCGCCTGCAGGAACGACTGGGCCTCGAGGACAAACGAGACGGCGACGACGAGGTAGCCGATCCAGTAGTCGTCACCGGTCTCGGTCGAACGGAGCTGCGTGATGCCGCGCCAGACGCCGACCTCGGCGCCGACGATCAGCATGCCGAGCGAGGCGAACAGCGACCAGACGTAGGAGTCGCGGCCGTAGCCGAGCGGATGGGCAGGGTCGGCGGGCCGTCGCGCCATGAAGTACGAGGTGACCAGCAGGCACTCGGCCGCCACGTCGACCCACGAGTGCATCGCCTCGGCCAGCATCGACGCCGAGTCGGTCACGACCGCGGCCACGGTCTTGGCGACGACGATGACCGCGCCGATCGCAAAGGCGAGGACCACCGGCGACATGCTCGCCGGCTGCGAGTCGATGCCGAGATTGCGGTGGAATCTCCTGAAGCCCCTCATGACGGCCGGACGGCGAGCACGTCGGCGGCAGCGCGCTCGTAGGTGCGCGCCGCGCGCAGCAGCTCGAGGTCGCCGCGCGGCCGGCCGACGAGCTGCAGCCCCATCGGCAGCCCGCTCGGCGAGAACCCGGCCGGCACGCTCACTGCCGGCAGGCCGGCGAAGGTCGGGATGACGACGACTTCCATCCAGCGGTGATAGGTGTCCATCGCGCGGCCGGCGATCGTCTTCGGCCAGCGCTCCTCGACCGGGAACGGCCAGACCTGCGCCGAGGGCAGGGCGAGGAAGTCGACCTGCCCGAACAGCCCGAGCACGTGCTGATAGAAGGTGGTTCGCTCGGCGCTCGCGGCCATCACGTCGGATGCCGTCAGGGCAGCGCCATGGTCGTGCTCCCAGAGCGCCTCCGGCTTGATGCGCTCGCGGTTGGCAGCCAGCGTCAGGAAGGGAGCGATGCGATGGCGGTTGACCCACCAGCGCAACGTGAGCCAGGCGTCCCAGATCCGCTCGGGCGCGAAGCCGAGCGACAGCGGCTCGACCCTCATGCCCGTGCCGGCGATTCGCTGCAGCGCGCGCTCGCAGGTCGCGAGCACGCCGGGCTCCATCGCGAGGTGGCCGCCGAGGTCGCCGAGCCAGCCGATGCGGGCGGGTCGCGTCGCCGCCGGGTCGGTGTCGAGCCTTGCCGCGAACGACGGCTCGGTGGCGAGCGAGAGCGGGGCGCGCGCGTCGTAGCCGGCCTGCACGTCGAGGAGAAGCGCGAGGTCGGTGACCGTGCGCGCCATCGGCCCGTCGGTGCCGAAGTGCGTGACCCAGGCGTCCGCCGCCGGCCACGTCGGCACGCGGCCCTGGCTCGGGCGAAAACCGAAGACGTTGTTCCAGCCGGCCGGGTTGCGCAGGCTGCCCATCGAGTCGCTGCCGTCGGCGACCGAGAGCATCCGCGTCGCCAGCGCGACCGCCGCGCCGCCGCTGCTGCCGCCGGCGGACTTCGATGGATCGAAGGCGTTGCGCGTGGCGCCGAAGACCTCGTTGAAGGTGTGCGAGCCGAAGCCGAACTCGGGGGTGTTGGTCTTGCCGACGAGGATGCAGCCGGCTGCCTTCATGCGCTCGGCGAGCAGGCCGTCGACTTTCGGCACGTGGTCGGCGAGGGGCGAGCCCATGGTCGAGCGCAGGCCGGCGGTCGGCACGATGTCCTTGATCGCCTGCGGCAGACCGAAGAGGAACGAGCGAGGCGATGCCTCCGCCGGCTCGGCCGCCATGGCGCGGTCGCACCTGTCGGCCTCGGCGAGCAGCGCGTCGCCGTCGCGCAGGCTGACGATCGCGTTGTGGACCGGGTTGACGGCGTCGATGCGCGCGAGCGTCGCCTGCATCAGCTCGCGGCACGAGATCTCGCGCCGGGCGAGCATCGCCGCGAGCTCGTGCGCCGGCCGATCGGTGAGGGCGCTCATCGCGAGCCGAACATCATCTGCCGCGCAATCGCCGACTTCA
>JBBSBZ010000040.1:0-18045 GCA_038250795.1 Burkholderiales bacterium
CCGGCGCCGAGGACGGCGACCTTGCGGACATTGAATCGGTTCATGGAATCTCCGATGAGTCAGGCTACTCGACCCGCAGCCAGGTCTGGTTGCGATAGAAGGGGCCGATATAGCCGCGCACCTCCAGCTTCTTTCCGCCATCGATCGGCTTGAGGCGCAGGCGATAGACCTTGCCATTGTTCGGGTCGAGGATCTCGCCCCCGTCGAACACCGTCTTGTCGTCGGTGCCCTGCTTGACGTTCTTGATGATCGTCAGGCCGAGGATGGGCTTGTCCTTGCGATCGTCGCTGCAGTCCTTGCAGACCGGATCCTTCGGCGCGTCGGGGTCGAGGAGCTTCTCGACCTTGCCGGTGTAGACGCCGTTCGCCTCGACGATGCGGACCAGCGATTTCTCCTTCTTGGTGTCGTCGTCGATCGTCTTCCAGACGCCGGCGGGCGAGTTCGCCTGCGCGAACGCGGAAAGGGCCGAGCCCGCGAGCAGCGCGGCGACGAAGAGGCTTCGCTTGGAAACAGTCATGGTGGTCATCCAGTCAAAACAAGGCGGCATCGAAATCCATCATCGGCGCGGCGCCGGCGCGGGCGCTGCGGATGAGGCCTGCCGTCTCGGGCAGGAGCTTGGCGTAATAGAAGCGCGCGGTGGCGAGCTTCGCGACGTAGAAAGTATCACTCGACGACTCCTTCTCGAGCGCGACCTTGGCCATCCGCGCCCAGAGGTAGGCGAAGACGAGGTGGCCGCAGACGCGCAGGTAGTCGACCGCCGCGGCGCCGACCTCGTCGGGATTCTGGAGCGCCTTCATGCCGATCTCGGTCGTGAGCTTGGTGACCTTGCCGCCGAGGTCGGCGAGCGGATTCACGAACTCCTGCATCGCCTCGTTCGTGCCCTCCTCCTCGACGAAGGCCTCGACCAGCTTGCCGAACTTCTTCAGCTTCGCGCCGTTGTCGGACAGCACCTTGCGGCCGAGCAGGTCGAGCGACTGGATCGTGTTCGTGCCCTCGTAGATCATGTTGATGCGCGAGTCGCGCACGAACTGCTCCATGCCCCATTCGCGGATGTAGCCGTGGCCGCCGAAGACCTGCAGGCAGTGCGAGGTCGCGATCCAGGCGTTGTCGGTGAAGAAGGCCTTGACGATCGGCGTCAGCAGCGCGACCAGGTCGGCGCATTCCTTCTTCTCGTCCTCGTCGACGCTGGCGATCTCGCGGTCGAGCAGGAGCGTGGTGAACACGGCCAGCGCCCGACCGCCTTCGGCGAAGGCGCGCGCCGTGAGCAGCATCTTCCTCACGTCGGGATGGACGAGGATCGGATCGGCCGGCTTGTCGGGCGCCTTCGGGCCGGACAGCGAGCGCATCTGCAGCCGCTCCTTCGCGTACGCGGCGGCGTTCTGATACGCGACTTCCGTCAGGCCGAGCGACTGCATGCCGACGCCGAGCCGCGCCGCGTTCATCATCACGAACATCGCCGCCAGACCCTTGTTCGGCGCGCCGACGAGCGTGCCGAGCGCGCCTTCGAGGACGATCTGCGCCGTCGCGTTGCCGTGGATCCCCATCTTGTGCTCGAGGCCGCCGCACCAGATGCCGTTCCTGTCGCCGAGCGAGCCGTCGGCCTTGACGTTCCATTTCGGCACGGCGAAGAGCGAGATGCCTTTCGAGCCGGTCGGCGCGTCGGGCAGGCGCGCCAGCACGAGATGGAGGATGTTCTCCGCCATGTCGTGCTC
The DNA here is from genome assembly GCA_038250795.1 of Burkholderiales bacterium. GTDB lineage: Bacteria > Pseudomonadota > Gammaproteobacteria > Burkholderiales > Burkholderiaceae_C > Schlegelella_A. Next base: position 1,713 of record JBBSBZ010000040.1, read on the forward strand.
GCCAGCGGAGATGAAGATCTTGTTGCCGGTGAGCTTGTACGTGCCGTCACTCTGAGGCTCGGCCTTCGTGCGCAGGAGACCGAGGTCGGTGCCGCACTGCGGCTCCGTGAGGCACATCGTGCCGGTCCAGTGGCCGCTCGTCAGCTTGCCGAGATAGAGGCGCTTCTGCTCGTCGGTCCCATGCGTGTGCAGGCACTCGTAGGCGCCGTGCGAGAGGCCGGGATACATCGTCCACGCCTGGTTGGCCGAGTTCAGCATCTCGAACAGGCACTGGCTGATGACGAAGGGCAGGCCCTGGCCGCCGAAGGCCGGATCGCAGCTGAGCGCCGGCCAGCCGCCTGCGACGTATTGCGCGTAGGCCTCCTTGAAGCCGGTCGCCGTCTTGACCTCGTGCGTCGCCGTGTCGAGGACGCAGCCTTCGAGATCGCCGACGGCGTTGAGCGGCGCCAGCACCTCGCTGGCGAACTTGCCGCCTTCCTCGAGCACGGCGTCGATGGTCTCGGCGTCGACGTCGGCATGCGCCGGCAGCGCCTTCAGGGCGCCGACGACGTCGAGCACCTCGTGCAGGACGAATCGCATGTCGCGCAATGGCGGGGTGTAGGACGGCATGGGTTCAATCTCCGGGAAATGAAACGGGGGTCAGGCGAGGCGGTTGGCTTGTGGGGCGTCGGCTGCGCTGTCGGCGATCACGCGCTCGAAGCCGCGGCGTGCGCGGCCTTCGGCGCCGGCGTTGCGCAGGAAGCGCGCGTCGTGATGAAGGGCGAGGATGAGGCCATGGATCTCGAAGAGCAGCTGCTCCGGATCGGTCTGCGGATGCAGGTGCCCGGCCTCGACCGAGGCGCGGATCGCGCGCTCGAGCGCGGTCTGCCACGTCTTGACCATCGTCAGCAACGCGTCGCGCACCGGGCCGGGCCGGTCGTCGAATTCGACCGCACCGCTGATGTAGATGCAGCCGGAATCGATCTCGACCGAGACGCGCTTGAGCCAGCGATCGAATAGCGCGCGCAGGCGGGGCAGGCCGCGCTCGGCCTGCAGGGCGGGACGGAACACCTCTTCCTCGAACTTCTCGTGGTACTCGCGCACCACCGAGATCTGGAGCTCCTCGCGCGAGCCGAAGTGGGCGAAGACGCCCGACTTGCTCATGCCGGCGACTTCGGCGAGCGCACCGATCGACAGACCCTCGAGGCCGATCTGCGACGCCAGCGCGAGGGCCGCGTCGAGGATCGCGGCGCGCGTCTGCCGGCCCTTGGGCAGCGCACGCGGCGAAGCGGCGCCGTCAGGGTCGCGCTCGGCAGCGGGGTCGTGGAGCAGAGAATTCACGGGTCGAAGGGAGCCGGCGGGGGCCGATCGCGAAATCGAACGATCGTGCTATTTTGCCGGAAGCGCGCCGAGGCGCAGGGTCGAAGGAGACTGATTCGTGTCGTTTTGCAGGATTCAGAGCCGAAAGGGTCGCTCGTGAAGATCGCCATCGTGGGTCTCGGCGCGGTCGGCGGATTGATGGCCGCGCGCCTGGCCCGCGCCGGGCACGAGGTGTCGGCGCTCGCCCGCGCCGCGACCCTGGCGCGGGTGCGCGAGAACGGCCTGCGCGTCGACGCCGCGTCGGGCTCGTTCTCGACCCCGCTCGCCGTCAGCGACGACGCGCACGCCCTCGGTCCGCAGGACCTGGTCATCGTCGCGCTCAAGGCACCTTCGCTCGAAGGTGCCCTCGCCTCGATCGTCGCCCTGATGTCGCCGACGACGATCGTGCTGCCGGCGATGAACGGCGTGCCCTGGTGGTTCCTGCCGGCAGCGCGGCCGGACCAGGCGCCCCTCGAAAGCGTCGATCCGGGCGGTCGCTTCCTGGCCCGGCTGCCGCTCGACCGGGTTCTCGGCTGCGTCGTCCATCTCGCCTGCTCGACGCCAGAGCCGGGCGTCGTCCGCCACAGCTTCGGCGAGCGACTGATCGTCGGCGAGCCCCTCGGTGGCCTCTCCGACCGCGTCGCCGCGGTCTGTGCCGCGCTCGCCAGCGCCGGATTCAAGGCCGAGCCGAGCGCCGACATCCGGCGCGACACCTGGTACAAGCTCTGGGGCAACATGACGATGAACCCGGTCTCGGCCCTCACCGGCGCGACCACCGACGTCATCCTGGCCGATCCGCTGGCGCAGGCGTTCATGCTTCGCGGCATGGCCGAGGCGGCCGAGATCGGCGCCCGCATCGGCTGCGCGATCGAGCAGTCGGGCGAGGAGCGGATGAAGCTCGCCCGCGACCTCGGCGTCTTTCGCACCTCGATGCTCCAGGACGCCGACGCCGGCCGCGCGATCGAGCTCGATGCCATCGTCGGCGCAGTGCACGAGATCGGCGAGCGTCTCGGCGTCGACGCGCCGAACATCGCCGCGCTGCTCGGCCTGACGCGTCTGATGGGTCGCCAGCGCGGTCTCTACCCGCGCTGAGGCGGCTCACGAAGCGACAGCCCGCCGTTCGTCGCGACGTCGCGCACGCGCATCAGCAGCGGGCGCGCGCGCCTTGAGCGCCTCACCGTCATCGATTACGCTCAGCGCCTCATGGAAGTGCTGCAGCTCGACATGTCCGGCCGGCCGCAGGCGTGGATCTCGGCCCGGGAGGCGGCCGTCATCTATGCCAGCGACGGCGTCGCCTGGACGCTCGGCGACACCTTCCACGTCCTGCGCGGCGGCGTGCAGAGGCGCACCGGCCTGCAATCGAGAATCGAGGTGCATCCGATCATCGCCGTGCGCGGCGCCGTGCCGAGCCGGGCCTGGCGCCGCTCGCCGGCGCTCAGCAACCCCAAGCTCTTCGCCCGCGATCGCCAGGTCTGCGCCTACTGCACCGGTCGCTTCGCGCTCGACGACCTGACGCGCGAGCACATCGTGCCGACGTCGCGCGGCGGCTCCGACAGCTGGATGAACTGCATCACCGCCTGCCGCGCCTGCAACGGCCACAAGGGAAGCCGGCTTCCCGAAGAGGCGCGGATGTCGCTGCACTACCTTCCCTACGTCCCGAGCCTGCACGAGGACATGATCCTGCGCGGCCGGCGCATCCTCGCCGACCAGATGGAATTCCTCCTTGCGAGCGTGCCGCGCTCGAGTCGCCTGCACAGCTAGGCGCCCTTTGAGCGCGGCGGCATCTGCCACGCGCTTCACAGTTCTTTGCGCGGGCTTTTGCAGGCGGCAAGGCAGGGAAGAAGGGCTTGTGGTCCACTCGAATTCGGCCTGCCGCGTTGTCCTTGGGTCGAGGCCGGAGATCACCATGAAGCACCTTTTCCTCGTCGCCGCGATCGTTTCGCTGGCGGCCTGCACCACGTCAAGTCCCGATGTCGTGCGTCGCTACGACGCGCAGCGCATGTCGCAGGTCTACGACGCGACCGTGCTGTCGGTCCGGCCGGTCACCGTCGAAGGCAGCCAGAGCGGCCTGGGCGCCGGTGCCGGCGCGGTCGCGGGTGGCGTCGCCGGATCGTCGATCGGTGGCCACCGCGACTCGATCGTCGCCGGCGTCCTCGGCGCCGTCGTCGGCGGGGTGATCGGCAATGCGGTCGAGCGAGGCACAACGCGCGAGAACGCGGTCGAGATCCTCGTCCAGCTGCGCAACGGCGAGCGCCGCTCGGTCATCCAGGCGCTCGGCACCGAGACCTACGCGGTCGGCGAGCCGGTCGTGCTCGTCACCACCGGCGGCCGAACCCGCGTGGCGCGCGCGCCGAGCGGCTATGCGCCGGCTCCGGGCACCTATCCCTCGCCCGGGTCGCCCGCGCCGTCGGGCTATCCGGCACCCGCCGGCTATCCGAACGCGCCCGTGCAGCCTGTCTATCCGTCGTCGGGCCCGGTGCCGCCGCGCAGCTGACCCTCGTCCCGACGCGGCGCCTTCAGGCGTTTCGGCCGAGGGCGACGCCGAGCGTCTCGACCAGCGTCCGGCGCAGCCTCGTCCACGCCGGACCGCCGGCCTCGACGTAGCGCTGGTTCACCTCGAGTTCCATGCCGACGTAGCGGTCGGGAGCATGGCGGCGCCTGAGCTTCATCGTCACGCCGTCGCTCTTGCCCAGATACGGATAGTTGCGACGCAGCCGCAGTCCCGGATCCGCGGCTCGCAGGGCCTCGATCCACGCCGTCGCGAGCGCCACCTCGCCCGGCCGCGCCGGGTCGTAGAGCATGCCGATGTCGGCCGTGCGGACGTGGCCGTGGAGCTCGGGCGTGAAGCTGTGCGAGGCGACGTGCATCACGCGCTCGCCCGCGTCGACGGCCGCGGCGACCGCCTCGTCGACGGTCTGCCGGTGCGGGTGGTAGTAGACCTCGAGGATCTCGCGCCGCTCGCGCAGGCTCAGGTGCCGCGTTGCCTCCGAGTGAAGCTCGGGGTTGCCGACCGATCGGTTCAGGTCGACGAGCAGGCGCGTCGTCTCCTCGAAATAGAGCGGCGCGCCGAAACGCGTGGCCATCTCGCGCGCGAGCAGCAAGGCGCCCGGATCCCAGCCGCGATGCGTCGGCAGCAGATGTTCGTGGCCGGCGAAGAGCGGCCGGTAGCGAGACGGCACGCGATTGCCCGCGTGCTCGCAGGTGAGGATCAGGCGATCGGGTCGCCGTGTCCGCGTGCTCGTCTTCGCTTCGCTCGTGCGACTGGCCATTCCCGAATGGTAGCGAGGCGATCGCTCTGACACGCTCTCCACGACCGCGGCAAGCTTGCGTCTCCGCGCCGCCGCGGCTCAGAACGACCAGGTGCCGGCGAGATAGACGATGCGCTTCGTCGGCAATTGCGCCAGCACCGCACCCGACGGCCCGCCGTAGACGCGCAGCCCGCCGTCGACGCGCAGCCGATCGCCCTGCCAGGCAAGCGAGGCCGTGACGACGTGGCCGGCGTCGGCCGGCGTGTAGAGCAGGTCGATCGCCGGCTGCCACTTCTCGTGCTGCCAGCTGAGGCGCGCGAACAGGTTGGCCCGGCGCAGGCTGGTCGAGGCGCCGAGGGCGCTCCCCTGCCAGGCCAGGTTGCCGGCGACGGCGCTCGCAGGCGCCGGGCCGCCGGCGAGCATCGCGAGGGCGCGGCTGCGCGCGTTCCAGCCGCTCCAGGAGGCGCCGTCGAGCGCAGTCCCGTCCCACCACGCCTCGCCGAGCACGCTGACCTGCTCGGCGTTGGTCCACGTGCCGCCGACCAGCGCCTGCGCGACGCCGTGCGCGGTCGTCGCCGTCCACGGGTCGGCGCGGACGAGGCCGAGTGGCGCAGCGCCGATGGCACTGCCGTCGAGCGCCAGCGTGTCGGCGCGCTGCAAGTAGCGCGCCGAGGCGTGCAGCTCGATCGACTCGCTCGCGACCCACGCGCTGGCCGCACCGACGCTCGCGCCGGTCCGCGCACCGAGGCGGGCGAAGCCGTGCCAGTCGACGGCCCCGTCGCGCCGGTAGACGCGGGCCGCGAGCGCCGGCTCGCGGGCGCCGCGCTCGGAGCGCGCGTGGGTCGGATTGACGAGCACGAACGACCATGCCGTGGCGGCGTCGAAGTGCTCGGCGCTGACGAGCGTGCGGCCTTCGGGCGTCGTCTCGAGCAGCAGCCGGCGCGGCTCCTGCTCGACGAAGTCGTTGGGCCGGAACGCGTAGCCGACGTCCCAGGCGACGATCTTCTTGCCGGCGCTCCACTGCCAGTCGGCGAGGCTGCCCGCGGCGTAGAGCTCGTCGAAATGACCGCGGGCGCGCCAGCGATCGCCGTCCTGGCGTTGCGCCTGGATGAATGCGACGGCGCTGATCCCGTGGCCGCTGGCGCGCAGCTCGCTGTCGCTCTCGGGGCCCGATCGCGTCGTCGCCACAGTCCCCGGCGCGATCCGGTTCGCGTCGGCGAGCGGGCCGCGCTCCCCCTGCGTCAGGCCGACATACGCGGGCCGGAGGTAGCCGCCGACGTCGACAGCGCCGGCGCCCGACGCCCACACGATCCCCACCAGCGCCGCTGCGGTGAGCCTCGGGCGCTTCATTCGAGCGTCGGGTTGCGGGCGAGGAACATCGGGTTCAGCCACGCCTGCGGCACCACATGCTCCTTGCGGCCGAGGTAGCGCACCCTCGTCTCCTTCCTGTTCGTGAGCTGGTCGCTCAGGAGCATCTCGGTCACCGTCGTCGGCGCGTTCGGCTTGTCCACCACGAAGCGCGCCTGCTTGGCGAGCTTGTCGGACTGGACGTAGAGGTCGGCGCGCACCGGCTCGTGGCGCGCCTTGCCGATCCACAGCTCGATGCGCTGGTAGGTGACGCCCTTGCGGTTGGCCTGCAGCGAGAGATGCAGGCACGACTGCGCCGGCTCTCCGCACGGCTCCTCGCCGACGACGCTGCCGGTGTAGTCCTCGGCCCAGCTGAGGGTCGCGATGTCGCCGGTGCTGGCGTCGCCAAGGAGCTTCTGCATCGGCGTGATGCGCAGCGGCCGCTGGCTGCCCGGCATCAGCAGCCAGTAGTCGTCGCCCAGCATCAGCACCTTCTGGCCCTTCTCGGCCGGGCTCTGCATCAAGACGAGCGACTGGTGTTTCGCCTGCGCGAAGACGACATAGCGCCGCTCCTTGTCGGGCGTGCCGTCGGTGTTGAAGACGCTGATCAGCGTGTCGATCTGCATGTTCTCGCCGCTCATGCGATACCTGTCGGCGGCCTTGAGGAGCGCGCTCACGTCGTCGGCGCGGGCCGTCGCAGCGAGGGCCAGCGCGGCGCTCGCGACGAGCAGGGACACGGCATGTCGCAGGGATCGAGGTTTCATCGTGGTGCTCCTGTCGTTCAGGTGTGCGCGAGCGCTTCGACAACCGGCACGTGGACCGTTCGCCGTGCGATCCAGGCCGAGGCGAGCATCGACACGGCGACCATCGCCAGGACGGTCATCGCGTAGAGCGGCCCGTCGATCGCGGTGACAAGCGGGTAGCCGCGCGAGCTGCCTGGCGGCGGCGGCATCTGCACCGGAAAGGCGTAGAGCAGCAGCGAGACGGCGAGCGCGATCAGCGCACCGACGACGGCGCCGACCCCGCCGAGCACCATGCCTTCGAGGGCGAGCGAGCGCAGCAGCTGCGCCGGCAGCGTGCCGAGGGCGCGCAGCGTGCCGATCTCGCGGGTGCGCTCGATGATCGCCATCGCCATCGCGTTGGCGACGACGAACACCACGATCAGGCCGATGATGAGGCCGAGCGCGCCGAAGATGCGGTTGTAGAGGCCGCGTACCGAGTGATAGAAGAACGCCTGGTCGAGCCAGGTCTGGACGGTGAGCCCGGGGTTCGCAGCGGCGACCCGCTCGCGCGCGCCGGCGGTCGCCGACATGCTCTTCAGGAACACGCCGAGGGTCGAGACGCGCTTCGTGTTGAGCAACCGCTGCGCCGTCGCGATGTCGGTGTAGACGAGGCGCTTGTCGACCTCGGGCACGCCGGTCGAGACGACGCCCTTGACCGTCACGTCGAGCGCGTTGAGCGCGCCGTCGGTGGTGCTCGCGAGGAGCGTGAGGCCGCTGCCGGGCCTGGCCTTCAGGCTCTTCGCGAGGCCTTCGCCGAGCATCACCTCGGCCTGCTTCGCGTCGCTCGCCAGCACGTCGCCCGAGAGGACGTTGAGGAAGGGGCCCTTGACGGCGAACTCGTGGTCCGGATCGACGGCGGTCGCGATCATCACGGTCGACTTGTCGCCGTTGCTCACCAGCCCGCTGAACGCGATCCGCGGCAGGACGTGGCGCACGTCGGGGTCGGTGGCGAGCCTGGCGGCGAGCTCGGTCGCGTGGTCGAGGCCGTACTGCAGCGGCGTGTCCTCGTCCTTCGTGAACTGCTCGGGCTTGCCGACGATCAGGTGGCCGGTGCTGCGTGCCGCCGACTGCTCGAGCGCCTGGTAGGTCGAGAGCGCGAAGCCGCTCGCCAGCAGGATCGACGCCGTGCCGAGCGCGGCGACGGCCACCGTGACGATCGAGCGGCGCCGGTTGCGCAGCGTGTTCTGGCACGCGAAGACAAGCCACTTCATGCCAGCCTCCCGTCGAGCAGCGAGACGACGCGGTCGCAGCGCGGCGTGAGCCGCGCGTCGTGGGTCGCGATCACGAAGGCGGCGCCTTCGGCATGGCAGCGCTCCCGCATCAGCGCCAGCACCTGGTCGGCGGTATGCGAGTCGAGGCTGGCGGTCGGCTCGTCGGCGATCACGAGACGCGGCCGCTTGACGAGGGCGCGGGCGATCGCGACGCGCTGGCGCTGGCCGCCCGAGAGCGCATCGGGCCGGTGCTTCGCGTGCGCCTCGAGGCCGACGGCCACCAGCTGCGCGGCGACCCGCGCACGCCGCTCTGCAGCCGGCACGCCGGCGATGAAGAGCGGGTAGTCGACGTTCTCGGCGACGGTCATCACCGGCACGAGGTTGAAACTCTGGAAGACGAAGCCGAGCGCGTCGCGACGCAGCAGCGTGCGGCGCCGCTCGTCGAGGCCGCCGACCGACGTGCCGCCGAGCCGGACTTCGCCGCTGTCGGGCGTGTCGATCAGGCCGCACAGGTTGAGCAGCGTGCTCTTGCCGCTGCCCGACGGTCCGGTGAGCGCAACCAACTCGCCGCGGCGGACGACGAGATCGACGCCCTGCAGCGCATGAACGACGTGCTGGCCGAGGCGGTAGGTCTTCGTCACGCCGATCAGCTCGACGACGGCGTCGCCGCCCGAGGCGGCGCCAGCCGCACGGGCCGCGCGAACGTCAGTCGCGACCGCCGTGGCGGCGCTCATGCGAGCTCCTTCAGCATCGCCCGTGCGCGGTCGGCCTGCGGCGCACGGCGCGACACGACCTGCTCGAGCCAGCGGCGCGCGTCGGCGCCACGCCGGTCCTTCGCGGCCAGCTCGGCGGCGCGCATCCAGACGCTGCCCTGGAACGGCAGCGGCGACATGTCGAGCAGCGGGCTGGCGAGCACCTCGTCGAGCAGCTTCCTGCCCTTCGTTGCGCGGTTCATGAACGACGGCACGCCCAGGAAGGTGTTCGCGGCGACGAAGCGGACCTCGAGCGAGCCCGGCGTGCCGTGCTCGATCGGCGCGTCGTGGGCCGGCGTCAGCATCGAGAGCGATTGGTCGAGAAGCGCGAGTCCGTCGTCGGCGCGCGCCATCTTGTCGAGCGGCGCGAGCGCCTGCTTCGCCCGCATCGTCGTGGTGGCGCCGGCATACGCGGTGACGACCGGATTGGCCGGCTCCGCCGAATGGAGCGACTCGAACGCGCTTGCCGCCGCCTCGATCGACCCGTCGTCGCCGGCGGCCGCCCTGGCGAAGGAGCGATAGGCGGCGTCGAAGGCAGCGCCGCCCGCCGCGTGGGCGCTGACGGTGACCGCGAGCGACAGCAGTGCGATCGAGGCAACCGCCCAGAAGGTCGCACGGGTTCGAAGGCAGAGGGGACCGGACATGGAGGCGCTCCTGATGGAAGAACCCTCACGCTATCGGCGCAGCGACGTGCCGGCAGCAGGGAAGCGACCGGCGGCCGCCGGCTGTCGCCAAGCGACGCCCGGGCGACGCGAGCGGCGGCCCGGGCTGGCAACGACCGCTGCCCTTCTTTGCCGGCAGGGTCGGGGGTCAGCGCGCCATCAGCACCGGCACCGTCATGTGCGCCAGCATCGAGCGGGTCGCTCCGCCGAGCGCCCATTGGCGCATCCTCGAATGGCCGTACGCACCCATCACGACGAGATCGGCCCCGAGATCGGCGGCGCGTGACAGCAGGGTCTCGCCGACGTCCCCGGCGTCGCTCGCCTCACGGCAGCGCGCATCGACGCCGTGGCGCGCGAGCCAGCGCTGCGCGTCGTCGAGGCGGTTGCGGTCGCTGCCGGCGTCGCCCTCGAGCCGGCCGATCGAAAGCAGTTCGACATGATTGGCCGCCTGCAGGAAGGGCAAGGCGTCGCGGGCGGCAACGGCCGCCTCGCGCCCTCCGTTCCAGGCGACGAGAACGCGCCGCCCGACGCTCGCGAACTCGCCCGCGAACGGCACGACGATCACCGGGCGGCCGACGTTCATGAGCACCTGCTGCGCGAAATCCCGCTCGACGCTCTCGAGGACGGTGCCCGGTTCCGACTGGCCGACGACGACGAGGTCGCTGCAGCGGCCGAGCTCGACGACGGCGTCGACCGGCTCGTCCTGCACGATCAGCGCCTCGAACGACGGCAGCGCCAGCGGCTCGACCCGGGCGCGGAAGCCCTCGGCGCTGGCCTCGGCCCGGCCACGCAGATACCTGGCCGAGAGCTGGACGAATTCGAGGCCGTCGGGAATGGCGCTGCTCATCGAGAGCGCGATGTCGGCCCGGCCGGTCGGCGCCAGCCCGACGAGGTGGCTGCCGAACGAGCGTGCGAGCTGAGCCGCGATCGACACGCGGACAACGCAGCGAGGAGCCGGGTCGAGGTGGACCAGGATCGTCTTGATGGCCATGGTGGCTCCGGTTCGTTCTGGACGCTCGATCCGCCATCGGGCTTGCAACCGGTCAGGGTCGCAATGCGACCGCCGCCTCGGCGATCGGGTGGCTGACGCGCGGCGACACCCGCACGGTATCCCGGTCAGGCGACCACCGGCTTGACCTGCGTCAAATCCGCAGCCACCGCTCCGCGTTCATCGTCGCGGATGCGACGGCGCCAGCGCTTCACACAGCCGGCCCGACGCCGATCGGCGCCGGCAACGTCTTCAGGATGCGCATGAAGAGCGGCCGGTAGGCGTCGTCGGGCTCGCGGAAGGTCAGCGGATCGCGGTTCTTCATGAACGCTGCGTCCAGCTCGACCCAGTCGGCGTCGCCGAGCACGCGTTCGGCAACCGGCAGGACCTCCTGCTCCTCGATGCGAATGTGGACCAGATAGGCCTCGACGTAGCGCTCCATCGACGCCTCGAAGGCGACGCGGCGCGTTCGGCCGTCGGCGGCGTCGCCCATCATCTCGAACCCGAGCAGCTGGTGCTCGAGGTCGCGGATCGCCAGCTCGCTGCGCCGGTGCTCGGCGTCCAGGCGGTCGAGAACGCTGTCGATGTCGCAGCCGCGGGCGCGCATGCGCGGAAACAGCAACTCGCTTTCCTTGGTGTGGTGCAGCCGCTCGGCGAACTCGTCGACGTAGAAGAGCATCGCCCGCAGGACGCCGAACTCGGGCAAAGTCCCACGGCGCCTGTTCTCTGCAAGCAAAAGGGTGATCGAGCGCAGCATCGCCGAAAGGCTGGCATGCTCGTTGCGGATGATGCTCACGGTCGGGTGCGTCATGAAGCCTCCACAGGCGCTCGCGACCCGGCGTACGCGCGCCCGTCGCGCCACCGAGCATGGCCTGGCAGCGCGCACGCGCCTTGATCTTGGTCAGACAACGATCATCGGGAGCGCGGCGCCGGCACGGGCGCGGGCCGGCGGGGCACCGTGCCTGTGATTCGCGAGGCCGAGCCGATCGGACTCGCGCCGTCCGCCCCTACTTCTTCGGCATTGCGTCGCCGGCCGAAGACACGCCGTTCTTCATGGCGTCATTGGCCAGCGATTTCGCGTACTTCTCGCAGCCCTTCTTCTCGTCGCCCTTCATGGCTTTGCACTTGCTCATCCTCTCGTCTTCCTGCGCCTTGGCATTCGCCTTCGTCTTGCCGATCGATTTCGCCATCGTCGCGTAACCGTCGGATGCGGCGCCCGATGCGGCCGGCGCGGGCGACGCGGCCAGCGCGAGGCTCGCACACGCCGCGACAGAGAACAAGATCGCGCCTTCTCTCAAGGTCTTCATCACTGTCTCCTTTGAAAAAGCCGGACCGCCGACGCTCTCTCGCCGATGCAGGCGATGCGCCGACGATTCGCGGCATGATTCATCATAATTTGACATATCTGTCGCCGCAATCCAACCGGGTCGATCCCCTGAAAGCTCGAGCGCATGTCCTACAAGCGGGCCGTCTCCAAGCGCGAATTCGCAGCGCTCGCCGAATTTCGGCACCGACTGCGTCACTTCCTTCGATTCAGCGAGGACGCTGCCCGCTCGGTCGGCCTCACGCCGCTGCAGTACCAGCTGCTGCTTCAGATCAAGGGAATGACCGGGCGCCGATGGGCGCTGATCGGCGAGCTGGCGCAGCGCCTGCAGATCGCGCCGCATGGCGCCGTCAGTCTCGTCACCCGATGCGCGCGGGCGGGCTTGGTGACGCGGGTGCCTTCGCAAGGAGACCGACGGCAGGTGCAGGTGTTTCTGACCGCCGAGGGCGACCGTCTGGCGCACCGCGTGGCGCGGATCCACCGGCAGGAACTGGAGTCGCTCGCTGCCGTCCTGCGCGACATTCATTCGATCGGCTCGACATGACGTCGGTGCCATGCGGCATGTCGGCCGGATCCGGTCCGCGGAGCAAGCGCTGGACTGTCTGGTAGGCCGTGTTGGGATCGAACCAACGACCAAAGGATTATGAGTCCTCTGCTCTAACCAACTGAGCTAACGGCCCGCGCCGGAATCTTCGCACGCCGCCTGGCGCGTGCAACGCGGCGCCGCTAGGCGTGCAGCACGATGTCGTCGAACGACGCGATCGGCAGGTAGCCGCCGACCGCCTTCGTCCTGGCGAGCGGATCGAAGGTCTTCAGCGCGACTCGCCGGGCGCCCCGGCTGCAGGTGAACGCCAGACCGGTCAGCGACTCGATGTTCGCGATCGTCGTCTGGAAAGTCTTGTAGGGGGTGAACGGCACCTCGGGCGCGGCCCGGGTCGCAGGTTCGATCTGGCCGCGCTGGTCGAGCACGTAGGCGGTCGCGAACAGCTTGCCCGAGGCATTGATCGCGGCCACCACCTTCCAGTAGCGCAGCGGATAGCGCAGGCCGGGAAAGCCCGGAATCACGGGGTCGCGCGCGTCGAACACCGGTCCCGTGATCACCTGGGCGCGGAAATGGTCCTTCTCGACCGCCTGCTCGAGGATGTGCAGTTCGAGCCCGGCCCAGAGCTGCTTGCCCTCGTTGAACTTCGCGGCCTGCGGCGTGCAGTTGGTCCAGTGGCAGGTGTCGTTGGCCGCGGCGACCGCATCGGCCTCGGTGGCACCGTATTCGAGGTCCTCGCGGCGCGTCAGGTGGCCGCGATCGAACTGGTTGTTGCGGTAGCACTCGCCCGTCACCTGCAGCCCCGCATCGATGCGCGGGTCGACGCGCCACACGTCCTTGTTGCGCGGGATCGCGAAGCGCCCGCTGAAGTCGATGCTGGCGGCGCTGTAGATCGCGAAGCGCCGCGCCTTGTGCAGGACGACGCTGTAGTGGTGGTAGTCGAGGACGTTGCCCTTCTTCGCGCCGAGCAGCGGCGCGGCCTGCGCCGCGAGCGTGCCGCTCAGGGTCGGCAGGAAGACGCGGCCGTCGAGCTTGCCCGGCCGCAGGAATTCGACGTCGAATCCGTCGCGATTGGCATAGTCGGCATCGAACGCCATGCTGCCGACCCGCGCTACTTCTGCGAGAGCGCGTTGGTGACCAGCCGCGACGTGATGTCGACGATCTGCACCATGCGGCTGTAGGCCATGCGCGTCGGGCCGATAACGCCGAGCGTGCCGACCACCTTGCCGTCGACCTCGTACGGCGCCGAGACGACCGAGAGCTCCTCGTACGGCACGACCAGGCTCTCGCCGCCGATGTAGATGCGCACGCCGTCGGCGCGGCTAGACACCTCGAGCAGGCGCATGAGCTGGGTCTTCTGCTCGAAGAGATCGAAGAGCTTGCGAAGACTGCCCATGTCGCTCGACAGGTCCTGGATCGCGAGCAGGTTGCGCTCGCCGGCGATCACCACTTGCTCGTGGCTCTCGGTGACGGCGTCGTGCCCGGCCTGCACCGCCGCCTGCATCAGCGTCGAGATCTCGCCGCGCAGTGCGTCGACCTCGGTCTTGAGCCGCCCACGCACTTCCTCGAGCGTGAGGCCGGCGTAGTGCGAGGTGAGGAAGTTGCTCGCCTCCAGAAGCTGCGCGGAGGTGTAGTCCTGGGTGGTGAAGATGACGCGGTTCTGCACATCGCCGTCGGGCGCGACCAGGATCACGAGGACGCGCCGCTCCGACAGGCGCATGAACTCGATGTGGTGGAACACGCTCGCCTTCTTCGGCGCCGTGATCACGCCCACGAAGCTCGACAGGCTCGACAGCAGCTGCGCCGCATTGGCGATGACGCGCTGCGGCTGGTCGGCGTTGAGCTGCGCCTCGATGCGCGGCTCGCCGGGATGCGGCAGCTGGTTCGGCCGCGCCGTCAGCATGGTGTCGACGAAGAGCCGATAGCCGCGCGCCGTGGGAATGCGGCCGGCGCTGGTGTGCGGGCTCGCGATCAGGCCGAGCTCCTCGAGGTCGGCCATGACGTTTCGGATCGTCGCCGGCGAGAGCTCGAGGCCGCTGGCGCGCGAGAGCGTGCGCGAGCCGACCGGCTGGCCGTCGGCGATGTAGCGCTCCACCAGCGCTTTCAGCAGGGTCTTGGCACGCTCGTCGAGCATCGTTCGGCAGGGGTTGGCAGGCCGATTCTGCCTGCGTCGGCGCGGGTCGCTGTGGTGTAATCCCGCGAATGGCGACCCGCTTCCGGCACGCTGCACTGGTCGGCAAGTTCAACGCCGAGGGCATCCGCGAAGAGCTCGAATCGGTGGCCGCCTTCCTCGTGGGCCACGGGCTCTCGGTGACGCTGGAGGAAGGCACCGCCGCCAACACCGGCATCGACGCCTTCGCGAAGCTTCCCGCGGGCGCGCTCGGCGAGACTTGCGACATCGCCGTGGTCGTCGGCGGCGACGGCACCATGCTCGGCATCGCGCGCCAGCTCGCTCGCCACGGCACGCCGCTCGTCGGCATCAACCAGGGGCGCCTGGGCTTCATCACCGACATCGGCCTGGGCGAGTACGAGGGCGCGCTCGCGCCGATCCTCGCCGGCGACTACGAGGAAGAGAAGCGGACCATGCTCGAGGGCCACGTCGAGCGCGACGGCGCGACCATCTTCGAGGGCCTGGCGCTCAACGACGTCATCGTCAGCCGCGGCGCGAGCGCCGGCATGGTCGAGCTGCACATCGAGATCGACGGCGACTTCGTCGCCCAGATCCGCGCCGACGGCCTGATCGTGAGCTCGCCCACCGGCTCGACTGCTTACGCGCTCTCGGCCGGCGGCCCGATCCTGCATCCGGGCATCGCGGCCTGGGCGCTCGTGCCGATCGCGCCCCACGACCTCTCGAACCGGCCGATCGTCGTGCCCGACAGCGGCGAGGTCGGCATCGAGATCGCGGCGGGCCGCGACGCGAGCGTCAACTTCGACATGCAGTCGCTCACCAGCCTCGCGCACGGCGACCGCATCTGCGTGCGTCGCTCGGCGCACAGCGTGCGCTTCCTGCACCCGCGCGGCTGGAGCTACTACGCGACGCTGCGCGGCAAGCTGCACTGGGCCTCGGGCACGGTCTAGTCATGCTGCACCGGCTCGCCATCCGCGACTTCGTCATCGTCGACGCGCTCGAGATCGACTTCGGGCCGGGCTTCAGCGTGCTGAGCGGCGAGACCGGCGCCGGCAAGTCGATCCTCGTCGACGCCCTGCAGCTCGCGCTCGGCGGACGCGGCGAGGTCGGCGTCGTGCGCGAAGGCACGGCACGCGCCGAGATCGCGGCCGAGTTCGACGTGCCGGCCGAGCTGGAGGTCTGGCTTGCCGACGCCGGCTTCGACGCCGACACCGGCGACGCCGGGCGACTCCTGCTGCGCCGGACGATCGACGCACAAGGCAAGAGCCGCGCCTGGATCAACGGCAGCGGCGCGACCCTGGCGCAGCTGCGCGAAGCGGCCGAGCATCTCGTCGACATCCATGGCCAGCATGCCTGGCAGGGGCTCACGCGCGCGCCCGCCGTGCGCGCCCTGCTCGACGTCTACGCGCAGGTCGACGCGGCGGCGCTCGCCGTGCGCTGGAGCGCGTGGCGCGCGTCGGCGCAGGCGCTCGCCGATGCCGGCGAGAAGCAGGGGCGGCTCGAGAACGAGCGTGAGCGGCTCGCCTGGCAGATCGGCGAGGTCGCCAAGCTCGCGCCCGGCGCCGACGAATGGACCGAGCTCGACGCCGAGCACACGCGTCTCGCCCACGGCCAGTCGCTGATCGACGCTGCGCGCGCCGCGCTCGACGCGATCGCCGACGCGGACATGAACGCCGACGCCCTCGCCGGCCGCGCGATCGACGCGCTGCAGGCGGTCGCCGCGTTCGACGCGCGCCTCGAAGGCCCGATCGAGGCGCTGCAGGGCGCGCAGGCGCAGCTGCAGGACGCAGCGCACACGCTGGCCGGCTACCTCGACCGCAGCGACCTCGACCCCGGGCGGCTGCGCGAGATCGACGAGCGCCTCTCGGCCTGGGTCGGCCTCGCGCGTCGCCATCGACGGCCACCCGCCGAGCTGCCGGCGCTCCTGTCTCAATGGCAGGAAGAGTTGCGCGCGATCGACGCCGCCAGCGATCTCGAAGGACTGCAGGCGGCCCACGACGCCGCGATGCGCG
>JBBSBZ010000041.1:0-18014 GCA_038250795.1 Burkholderiales bacterium
GGCGACGGCCGCCACTCGCATCCGACGCAGGGGCTGCTCGACATGTACACGATCCGCCACTACAAGAAGGACTTCACGAAGCTCACGGTGGCGATCGTCGGCGACATCGTCCACTCGCGTGTCGCGCGCTCCGACATCCACGCCCTGACGACGCTCGGCGCGCCCGAGATCCGCGCCGTCGGCCCGAAGACGCTGGTGCCCGGCGACCTCAAGGAGATGGGCGTGCGGGTCTGCCACGACATGGCCGAGGGCGTGAAGGGCGCTGACGTGATCATCATGCTGCGCCTGCAGAACGAGCGCATGAGCGGCGCGATGCTGCCGAGCGCCGGCGAGTACTTCAAGACCTTCGGGCTCGACGCCGAGAAGCTCGCGCTCGCCGCGCCCGACGCGATCGTGATGCATCCGGGCCCGATCAACCGCGGCGTCGAGATCGACTCGTCGGTGGTCGACGGCAGCCAGAGCGTGATCCTGCCGCAGGTCACCTTCGGCATCGCGGTGCGGATGGCGGTGATGTCGATCATCGCCGGCAACAGCGCATGAGGAACGGGCGTCGATGAGCACGAAGATCCTCGTCCGCGATGCACGCCTCGTCGATCCGGCGAGCGGCCTCGACGCCGCCGGCTCGGTCGCGATCGACGCGGGCCGGATCGTCATCGTCGCCAGCGGCGACGACGCCGAGGCGAGGCTTCGCGACTTCACCGCCGAGCGCACGATCGATGCGCGCGGCGCCGTCCTGATCCCAGGCCTGGTCGACCTCGCCGCCCGGCTCGGCGAGCCTGGCCACGAGCACGCGGGCCTGCTCGAGTCGGAGCTCGCCGCGGCGGTCGCCGGCGGTGTCACGAGCCTGGTCTGCCCGCCCGACACCGATCCGGTGCTCGACGAGCCCGGTCTGGTCGAGATGCTGAAGTCGCGCGCGAAGGGCCTCAACCTGGCGCGGCTCTACCCGCTCGGCGCACTCACGCGCGGACTCGCCGGCGAGAACCTCACCGAGATGGCCGAGCTCCGCGAAGCCGGCTGCATCGCCTTCTCGCAGGCCGACGTCGCGATCCGCGACACGCTCGTCCTGCATCGCGCCATGCAGTACGCGGCGACCTTCGGCTACGCCGTGTGGCTGCGCCCGAACGACGCCTGGCTCGGCAACGGCGTCGCCGCCAAGGGGCCGCTCGCGACCCGCCTGGGCCTGGCGGGCGTGCCGGCGCTCGCCGAGACGATCGCCCTGGCGACGATCTTCGAGCTGATGCGCGACACCGGCGTGCGCGTCCACCTGAGCCGCCTGAGCAGCGCCGCCGGCATCGACCTCGTGCGCCGTGCAAAGGCCGAGCGGCTGCCCGTCTCCTGCGACGTCAGCATCCACCAGCTGCACCTGATCGACGTCGACATCGGCTACTTCGATTCGGCGATGCGTCTCGTGCCGCCGCTGCGCCAGCAGCGCGACCGCGACGCGATTGGTGCCGCGCTCGCCGACGGCACGGTCGACGCGCTCGTCAGCGATCACGCGCCGGTCGCCGAGGATGCCAAGCAGATTCCGTTCGCCGAAGCCGAGCCGGGAGCGACCGGGCTCGAGCTGCTCCTTGGCTCGGCCCTGAAATGGGGCCAGGCAGCACGCCTTGGGCTGGGACGAACGCTCGCCACGGTGACCAGCGGCCCGGCGTCGGTGCTGCGCGCCTCGTCGCCGTCGCTCGGCGACGGGCCGGCGGGGCTGTGCGAGGGCGCACCCGCCGACCTCTGCGTGTTCGCCGCCGACGAGATGTGGACGGTGTCGGCCGAGACCCTGGCCAGTCGCGGCAAGATCACGCCGTTTGCGGGCTACGAGCTGCCGGGGCGCGTGCGCTGCACGCTCGTCGCCGGCGCAGTCGCCTACGACGCCGGTCGCTGAGGCGAGGCGCCGATGAGCCGCCGCCTGCGCGGGGTTCTGCGCCTCGCTCGTGCGGTGATTCATGGTCTGCACGGCCTGACGATCGTGCTCTTCGCCTTTCCGCGGCTCGACCTCGCGGCGCGGCGCGAGCGCATCCGCTGGTGGTCCGTCGAGATGCTGCGCGTCCTCGGCATCGGCCACGTCGTCGAGGGCGCCGCGCCGATCGCCGGGGGGCTGATCGTCGCCAACCACGTCTCGTGGCTCGACATCATGGCCGTGCACGCCGTCGTCCCCGAAGCGCGCTTCGTCTCGAAGGCCGACGTCAGGGCGTGGCCGCTCGTGTCGCGCCTGGTCGATGCGGGCGGCACGGTCTATCTCGAGCGCGAGCGAAAGCGCGACGCGCTGCGCGTCGTCCACGCCATCGCCGCGTCGCTGGTGGCGGGGCAGACGGTCGCGATCTTTCCCGAGGGCACGACCTCGACCGGCCACGGCCTGTTGCCGTTCCACGCCAACCTGCTCCAGGCCGCCATCGCGGCGGCCGCGCCGATTCAGCCGCTGGCGCTGCGCTTCTCGGAGTCGGCGCGCGCGGTGAGCGAAGCGGTCGAGTTCGTCGGCCGCACGACGATGCTCGAGAGCCTCTGGGGCACGGCCTGCGGCGACGGCGTCGTCGTGCGCCTCGTGTTCCTGCCGCCGCGCGACCCGGCCGGCGCCGACCGGCGCGAGCTCGCCGCCCTGCTGCGCGCCGACATCGCGGCGGCGCTCGGCATCGACGCCGACGCGCCCGCCGGCCGCCGCGGCTAGGCGCTCCTGCCCTGCGCGGCGACGGCCGCCGCGGCCTTCGCGGCGGCGTCGGCGTCGCCCAGGTAGTAGCTGCGGATCGGCTTCAGCGCGTCGTCGAGTTCGTAGACGAGCGGGATGCCGTTCGGGATGTTGAGGCCGACGATGTCGTCGTCGGAGATGCCGTCGAGGTACTTGACCAGGGCGCGCATGCTGTTGCCGTGGGCCGAAACGAGCAGGCGCTGTCCGGAAGCGATCGCCGGCGCGAGCGTCGTGTGCCAGAGCGGCAAGACCCGTTCGACGGTGTCCTTCAGACACTCGGTCAGCGGCACCTGCGTGGCCTCCAGCGACGCGTAGCGCGGGTCGCTTCGCTCGCTGCGCGGGTCGCCTTCGGGCAGGGGAGGCGGCGGCACGTCGTAGCTGCGCCGCCAGGCCAGCACCTGGGCGTCGCCGAACTTGCGCGCGGTCTCGGCCTTGTTGAGGCCCTGCAGCGCCCCGTAGTGGCGCTCGTTCAGGCGCCACTCGTGGGTGACGGGCAACCAGGTGCGATCCATCTGGTCGAGGGCGTGCCAGAGCGTCCAGACGGCGCGCTTGAGCACCGACACGTAGGCGCGATCGAATTCGTACCCCTCGGCCTTCAGCAGCCGGCCGGCGGCGCGGCCCTGCTCGACGCCGGCGGGCGTCAGGTCGACGTCGGTCCAGCCGGTGAAGCGGTTCTCGAGATTCCAGGTCGATTCGCCGTGGCGAAGGAGGACGAGCTTGTGCATCGGCGAAGGCGGTGGAAGGGTTCGGCAAGTCCCCGACTCTTCCGGGCCGAAGCCCGGGCCGGCAGGAACGGACAGGCGCGAATTCTATAATTCGCGTTTTCCCCGATCGGGCCGATGCGTCCCGTCGCCATGAGCTTCGTCCTCGAGAACTGGTACCTCTTCGTCACTGCGCTCGTCTCCGGCGGCCTGCTGCTCTGGCCATCGCTGGCGGGCAATGTCGGCGGCGCACGCGTGTCTCCGGCCGACGCGGTTCGCCTCATCAACCGCGAGAAGGCGGTCCTGATCGACGTGAGCGAGCCGGCCGAGTACGCCGCCGGTCACGCGGTGGGCGCACGCAGCGTGCCGATGGCCGGCCTGGAGACCTCGCGCGACCTGCCGAAGAACAAGGCGCTTCCGCTCGTCCTCGTCTGCCCGACCGGTACCCGTGCCGGTCGCGCCGTCGCGGTCCTGAAGAAGCTCGGCTTCGAGAACACCCAGGCGATCGCCGGCGGCCTCGCCGCCTGGCGCGCCGCCAACCTGCCCACCGAGAAAGCGGCCTGAGAGGCGGCCCGGAAAGCCCACGATGCAAGCGGTCAAGATGTACAGCACCGGCACCTGCCCGTACTGCCTTCGCGCCAAGGCCCTCCTGAAGCAGCGCGGCGTCGAGGCGATCGACGAGATCCGCGTCGACGAACGTCCCGGCGAGCGCGACAACATGGTCAAGCTCACCCGGCGCTGGACCGTGCCGCAGATCTTCATCGGCGACACCCACGTCGGCGGCTGCGACGAGCTCGTCGCGCTCGACCGTCGCGGCGAGCTCGAGCCGCTCCTGGCCGGCACGCGATAATCGCCGTCCCCGGCCGCGCTCGCGGCGGACCTTCGCTGCCCCGCGGCGACCACCACCCCTTTCTCTCGAGAGTCCCGCATGGCTGACGACACCAACAACGCCCCGATGTTCCAGATCCAGCGCATGTACCTGAAGGATCTGTCGCTCGAGCAGCCGAACTCGCCGCAGGTCCTGCTCGAGCAGGGCCAGCCGCAGGTGGAGATCAACCTGACGCTCGGCGCCGAGCCGGTCAGCGACGGCATCTACGAGGTGACGGTGATGGCCACGGTCACGACCAAGGTCAACGACAAGACGCTGTTCCTGGTCGAGGCCAAGCAGGGCGGCATCTTCGAGATCCGCAACATCCCGCAGGAGCAGCTCCAGCCGATCCTCGGCATCGCCTGCCCGGGCATCGTCTATCCCTACCTGCGCGCGATCGTCTCCGACGTGTGCACGCGCGCCGGCTTCCCGCCGGTCGTGCTGTCGGAGGTCAACTTCCAGGCGATGTACGAGTCGCAGCAGGCCCAGCTCGCACAGCAGGCCCAGGCCGGTGCGCCGACCAACGGCTCGGGCGCGGCCGGCACCCTGAACTGACAGGTCCGGCGCGGCACCGCGCCGACACGCCGCGAAGACGCGAAGCGACGATGAACCTCACGGTCCTCGGCGCCGGCGCGTGGGGCACGGCGCTCGCCGTCCATGCGGCGGCGTCGAACCCGACCTGGCTCTGGAGCCGCGATCCGCGGCACGCGGGCGAGCTGCTCGGCGCTCGCCGCAATGAGCGCTACCTGCCGACCATCGAGCTGCCGGCATCGCTCGAGGTCAGTGCCGATTTCGACGCCGCGCTGCGCCATGCCGCTGGCGGCATGGTCGTCGTCGCGACGCCGATGGCCGGTCTCGAGCCGACGCTGCGTCGCCTGCCCGCCGATCTCGACGTGCCGGTGCTCTGGCTCTGCAAGGGCTTCCAGGACGAGACCGCGCTCCTCGGCCACGAGATCGCGCGCCGCGCTTGTCCGAATGCGCGGGTCGGCGTGCTGTCGGGGCCGAGCTTCGCGGTCGAGGTCGCGCGCGGTCAGCCGACGGCGCTCGTCGCGGCAAGCGTCGATGCCGGCGTGCGCGCCGCCGCCGTCGCCGCCTTCCACGCGGGAGCGCTGCGCGTCTACACGTCGGTCGATCCGGTCGGCGTCGAAGTCGGCGGCGCGGTCAAGAACGTGCTCGCCATCGCCACCGGCATCGCCGACGGCATGGCGCTCGGCCTCAACGCGCGCGCCGCCCTGGTCACTCGAGGCCTGGCCGAGATGACGCGACTCGGCGTCGCCCTGGGCGCCCAGGCGGCGACCTTCATGGGGTTGTCGGGTCTCGGCGACCTCGTCCTCACGACGACCGGCGACCTGTCGCGCAATCGCACCGTCGGCCTCGAGCTGGCGCGTGGCCGTGCGCTCGGCGACGTCATCGCCTCGCTCGGCCACGTCGCCGAGGGCGTGCGCAGCGCGCCGATGGTGCTGCGTCGTGCCGGCACGATGGGGGTCGAGATGCCGATCGTCGCCGCGGTGGTCGAAGTGCTCGAAGGCCGGCTCGCACCGGCGCAGGCGCTCGCCCAGCTCATGCGCCGCGAATCGCGCTCCGAATCGCTCTAGGTCGAGCTCGTCGGCGCTGTGCCCGCTCCGGAGTAGCCGTTCTGGCGCCAGGCCTCGAAGACGGCGACGGCGACCGAGTTCGACAGGTTGAGGCTGCGCTGGCCGGCGACCATCGGCAGGCGCAGTGTCCGACGGTCGTCGAGCGATGCGAGCAGCGCCGCCGGCAGGCCCGAGGTCTCGCTGCCGAAGACAAGCCAGTCGCCGGCGACGAAGCATGCGTCCCGGAACGAACGCGCCGCCTGCGCCGTGAAAGCGTGGAGATGCGCGGGCGTGGGCCTCTCCATGTCCAGGAACGCGGTCCAGGACGCGTGGCGCCGTACGTCGACGTACTCGTGATAGTCGAGTCCGGCGCGGCGCAGGAGCGGGTCGGTCATCGCGAAGCCGAGCGGCTCGATCAGGTGCAGGCGGCAGCCGGTGTTCGCCGCCAGCCGGATGACGTTGCCCGTGTTGGGCGGAATCTCGGGCGTCACGAGGACGATGTTGAACATGGCGATGGTCGAGTCGCTCAGGCGTCGCCCGGCCGCGGCGTGCGCGCCAGCGTCCAGAGCTCGACATGGGCGGCGCCCGCCTGCTTCAGCACGGCCGCCATCTCGGCGGCGGTGCTGCCGGTGGTCATGACGTCGTCGACCACCGCGACGCGCGCGCCGGCCACTTCGGCGCGACGGCGCGGCTCGACGGCAAAGGCGCCGCGCACGTTGCCGGCGCGTGCGGCCGGCGGCAGGTCGAGCTGGTGCGCGGTCTCGCGTACCCGAAGCAGGAGCGTCGCGTCGGCGGCGACGTCGAGGATGCGGGCGACGCGCTGCGCCAGCTCCCACGCCTGGTTGTAGCCGCGCTCGCGGAGGCGACCGCTCGCGAGCGGCGCCGGCACGATGAGCGTGGGCCGGACCTGGCCCCGGCGCGCCGCCTCGGCCGCCAGCGTCGTCGCGAAGAACGGTGAGAGCTCGAGCGCGCCATGGAACTTGAAGGCGGTGATCAGCCGGTCCCAGGGCGGCCGGTAGTCGAAGCACGCCAGGGCGGCGTCGAAGGCCGGCGGGTGGGCGAGACAGGACCCGCAGACGGCGACGCCGGCAGGGACCTGCAGGGCACAGCGCAGGCAGCGCGCCACGGGCGGGGCGAAGCGCTCGCGACAGGTTGCACACACGGCGCGCCGGCCCCAGCTCCGGCACACGGCGCACAGGCTCGGCAGGCGGGCTGCGAGACCGGGCGGACGGTCGAGCGGCGGGGCCGGGGGCGGTATCGCAAGCATCGCCTCAGGGCCGTGTCGCATGCATCGTCTCAATATACTGCCCGGCCATGTCGTCCGCCGATGTCACCCAGGCACGCGGCCTCGACGACGTCGCGGCGCGTGCAGCGCTTGCCCGCCTCGCCCGGCAGCCGTCGGCGCCATGGCTTCACGGCGAGATCGCCCGTCGACTGATCGAGCGGCTCGCTCCGTTGCGCGCCGAGCCCGGGCGGATCGTCGAGTGGTGGGCCGGGCCGGGCGACGGCGACGCGCTGCTGCGCGAGCGCTATCCGCGCGCGGAGCGGATCGCGGTCGAGCCCGCAGGCGCCTGGGCCGAGCGCCGACGGGCAGGAGAGAAGCGGCCGTGGTGGTCGATCGGCGGGCCGGCGGCCGCGACTGTCCTCCCCGACAGCGCCGGCCCAGCGGCGATCGGTCGATGCCAGCTCGTCTGGGCCAACATGGTCCTGCCGTTCGTCGTCGACCCGCCAGCCCTGATGGCACGCTGGCATTCGGTGCTCGACGTCGAAGGCGTCGTCGCCTTCTCGTGCCTCGGCCCCGACACGCTGCGCGAACTGCGTGCGCTCTACGCGTCGCTCGGCTGGCCGACGCCGACGCCTACCTTCATCGACATGCACGATCTCGGCGACATGCTCGTCGGCGCCGGATTCGCCGATCCGGTCCTCGACCAGGAGACGCTCAGCTTGCGCTGGAAGAGCGCCGAAGCGCTTCTTGCCGAGCTGCGCGGGCTGGGCGGCAACACCGCTCCGGAGCGCTTCGGCGGGCTCAGGACGCCGCGCTGGCGACGTCGGCTCCTCCAGGCCTTGGCCGAGCGCGCCGACGCCGACGGCAGCATCGGCCTCAGCGTCGAGGTCGCCTACGGCCACGGCTTCAAGCCAGCGCCCCGCCTCGGTGGCGAGGGTCCGGTGTCGGTCTCGCTCGACGAAATGCGTGCGATGGTGAGGCGGCCGAGACCGTCGCGTTGAAGCGGTGCGCTAAAATCTTGGGCTCCGTCGAGTCGCTTTCGACTTCGATGGAGAGCGGCCCGACTTGGCCGTGACTTTCTCCCGCGGCAGACGCGACAGATCCCAGGCGACGGCAGCCAGATGTCAGCTCTCAGTGTCCAGGCTTTCGGCGGTCCCCCGCCGGCTCCGGCGTCGCTGCGCTTCGGTCGAGCCGATGCGGGCGACGGCTCGGTGCACTGGCTCCTTCGGCGCAATTGCTCGATGTCGCCGGCGCAGGTCATCGCGTTCTACCTTTCGCTGTGCGCATGGTCGCTGGCCATTGCCGGGGCGTGCTGGTGGCGCGGCGCGACGCTCGTGCTCCCGTTCGCCGGAATCGAGATCGTCGCGGTCGGCATTGCGCTCTGCATCTACGCCCGCCATGCCACCGATCGCGAGCACCTCACGCTCGAACCGGGCCGGTTGACGATCGAATGCACGATCGGCATGCGCACCGACCAGGCTGCGTTCGCGCCCGGATGGGTGCGCATCGAGCCGGAGCATGGCGATCGCTCGCTGATCGAGGTGTCGGGCCAGGGCCAGCGGATCTCGATCGGGCGCTTCGTGCGGCCCGAGCAGCGCCGGGCCTTCGCCGACGAACTGCGCACGGCGCTCGGCCGCTGCGGCGCGGTCCGGCGTGCCGCCGAGAAGACCGCAGCGACGATGCCGGTGAACTCACAAACAACGACTTGACGTGGCGATGACGACGATGACGACGAGAGCCCTTTCGCGCCTGACCGGCGGCCTGCTTCTGGCGCTGGCCACGCTGCCGGCGCTGGCCGTCGGTGATCTGAAGGGCGGCCCGGCCGTCAACCAGATCGACCTCCAGCCCCCGGCGTCGCAGATCGCGCTCGATCAGCAGTGGCTGCACAACTACATGCTGGTCGTGTGCACGGTGATCTTCCTCGCCGTGTTCGGCGTGATGTTCTATTCGATCTTCAAGCATCGCAAGTCGAAGGGCGCGCGCGCCGCCAACTTCCACGAAAGCACGATGGTCGAGATCGCCTGGACGGTCGTGCCCTTCGTGATCGTCATCGGCATGGCCCTTCCGGCGACGAAGACGGTCGTCGCCATGAAGGACACCAGCGCGGCCGACCTCACGATCAAGGCCACTGGCATCCAGTGGAAATGGGGCTACGACTACCTGAAGGGCGAGGGCGAGGGCATCGGCTTCGTGTCGACGATCGACACCGCCCAGCGCGAGATGTCCGACCGCGGCAAGCCGCAGGGCGACGACTATCTTCTGAAGGTCGACAACCCGCTCGTGGTGCCGGTCGACCGCAAGGTGCGCATCATCACCACCGCGAATGACGTGATCCACGCCTTCTTCGTGCCTTCGCTCGGCGTGCAGGAGACGGCGCTGCCGGGTTTCGTGCGCGACACGTGGTTCCGCGCCCAGAAGGTCGGCGACTACTACGGCCAGTGCACGCAGCTCTGCGGCAAGGAGCACTCGTACATGCCGATCCACGTGAAGGTGCTTTCGGCGGTCGACTACACGGCCTGGGTCGACGGCAAGAAGAAGGAGGCGGCCGCCAAGGCCGACGATCCGAGCAAGGTCTGGGACCTCGCCGGCCTGCAGGCCCGCGGCGCGCAGGTCTACAGCGCCAACTGCCAGGTGTGCCACCAGGCCAACGGCAAGGGCGGCGGCCCGATCAAGCCGCTCGACGGCTCGCCGACGGTGCTCGATGCCGACAAGACAAAGCAGATCCACGTCCTGCTCAACGGCCAGAACAACGGTGCGATGCCGTCGTGGAAGCAGCTTTCCGACACCGAGATCGCGGCCGTGATCACGTTCACCAAGAATCACTGGTCGAACGCCACCGGGCAAGTCGTGCAGCCGACCGAAGTCGCTTCGGCGCGCAAGTAGTCAAGACACGAGTCAAGAGTTCAAGAGGACGAGCATTTCATGAGCGCAGTCATCGGACAGGGCGGACACGGCGGTCACGCCCACCCGGCGGGCCACGACCACGGCCACGACGATCACGAGCACCACGGCGCGCCGCACGGCTGGCGTCGCTGGGTCTACGCGACGAACCACAAGGACATCGGCACGATGTACCTGTTGTTCTCGTTCACGATGTTCATGGTCGGCGGCACGCTCGCGCTCGCCATCCGCGCCGAGCTGTTCCAGCCCGGCCTGCAGTTCATGCATCCGCAGTTCTTCAACCAGCTGACGACGATGCACGGCCTGATCATGGTGTTCGGCGCGATCATGCCGGCCTTCGTCGGCTTCGCGAACTGGATGGTGCCGCTGCAGATCGGCGCGCCCGACATGGCGTTCGCGCGCATGAACAACCTGAGCTTCTGGCTGCTCATCCCGGCCGCCCTGATGCTGGTGGGCTCATTCTTCATGCCGGGCGGCGCGACCGCCGCCGGCTGGACCCTCTACGCGCCGCTGACGCTGCAGATGGGCCCGGCGATGGATGCGAGCATCTTCGCGCTGCACATCCTCGGCGCGAGCTCGATCATGGGCTCGATCAACATCATCGTCACCATCCTGAACATGCGCGCGCCCGGCATGACGCTGATGAAGATGCCGCTCTTCTGCTGGACTTGGCTGATCACCGCCTACCTGCTGATCGCCGTGATGCCGGTGCTCGCGGGCGCGATCACCATGACGCTCACCGACCGCCATTTCGGCACGAGCTTCTTCAACCCTGCCGGCGGCGGCGACCCGGTGATGTACGAGCACATCTTCTGGTTCTTCGGCCACCCGGAGGTCTACATCATGATCCTGCCGGCGTTCGGGATCATCAGCGCGATCATCCCGGCCTTCGCGAGAAAGCGCCTGTTCGGCTATACCTCGATGGTCTACGCGACGGCCTCGATCGCGATCCTCTCGTTCATCGTCTGGGCGCATCACATGTTCACGCAGGGCATGCCGGTCACCGGGCAGCTCTTCTTCATGTACGCGACGATGCTGATCGCCATCCCGACGGGCGTGAAGGTGTTCAACTGGATCGCGACGATGTGGCGCGGCTCGATGACCTTCGAGACGCCGATGCTGTGGGCCGTGGGCTTCATCTTCGTCTTCACGATCGGCGGGTTCACCGGGCTCATCCTGGCGATGGCGCCGATCGACATCCAGATCCACGACACCTACTACGTCGTCGCCCACTTCCACTACGTGCTCGTGGCGGGGTCGCTGTTCGCGATGTTCGGCGGCGTCTACTACTGGGGCCCGAAGTGGACGGGCAGGATGTACAGCGAGACGCGCGGCAAGATCCATTTCTGGACCTCGCTCTTCTTCTTCAACCTCACCTTCTTCCCGATGCACTTCCTCGGTCTGGCCGGCATGCCGCGTCGCTATGCCGACTACCCGATGCAGTTCACCGACTTCAACATGATCGTGTCCATCGGCGCGTTCGGCTTCGGCCTGTCGCAGGTGTACTTCTTCTTCTTCGTCGTCCTGCCGATGATGCGCGGCAAGGGCGCGATAGCACCGCAGCAGCCGTGGGAAGGGGCCGAGGGGCTCGAGTGGGAAGTGCCGTCGCCGGCGCCCTTCCACACCTTCGAGCAGCCGCCTCTTCTCAACCCGGCAGGCACCAAGATCATCGGCGTCGCGCCGATGCCGACGGCCGGGCCGGCTGGCAGCACCGCCGTGCCGGCCTGACCGCGACGACATGACGCCCGAGCAGAAGAAGGCCAACCTGCGACTCGCGCTCGTTCTGGCGTCGATCGCGCTGATCTTCTTCGTCGGCTTCGTCGCGAAGAGCGTGCTGTTGCCGGGTTGACACGCATGAATCACGTCGCCCGCGCCCGCGCGCTCGTCGCCGACAACCGCCGAATGGTCGGAAAGCTCGGCGTCGTCGTCGCCATGATGTTCGCATTCGGCTACGCGCTCGTGCCGATCTACCGCACGATCTGCGATGCACTCGGCGTCAACGTCCTCTCGCGCGCCGAGCTGCAGGGCTCGGCGGGCGACGCGGTCGACCCGAAGGGCGTCATCGATCTTTCCCGGACGATCACCGTCGAGTTCGACGCCAATGCCCGCGGTCCGTGGGACTTCAAGCCGGCGCAGGCTTCGATCGACGTCCATCCCGGCCAGGTCGTGTCGGTCATGTACGAGTTCAGGAATCGCCAGAACCGGCCGATGGCTGCGCAGGCGATCCCGAGCTACGCGCCGCAGGTGGCGATGGCGCACTTCAAGAAGCTCGAGTGCTTCTGCTTCACGGAGCAGCTGCTGAAGCCGGGCGAGTCGAAGCAGTGGCCGGTCGTGTTCGTGATCGATTCGAAGCTGCCCAAGGACGTCCGCACGATCACCTTGTCGTACACCTTCTTCGAGGTCGGCGGCAAGATTCCGGCCGAGCCGCAGGCGCGTGCCACGCCAGACATCGCGGCGGCTTCCTCGTCATGAAGAGCGCCGACGACGCGACGTTGCGCACGGCGGTGCGCCGCAAGGCCTCGCTGGGGCGGACGTTGCTTGCCGTTTTCTGGTCGTTTTTCGGGGTGCGCAAGTCGCGCGACCTCGAGCGCGACGTCGGCGAGCTCAATCCGCTTCACATCGTGATCGCGGGCATCCTCGTCGCGGCTGTCTTCGTCATCGCACTCGTCACACTCGTTCGCTGGGTCATCGGCAGCGGCATCGCCGCCTAGCAGCTCATTTCATTCGCATCCAGGAATCGCAGGAGAAACCTCATGTCGGCAGTGACGCAGCAGGGCAGCCAGCCCTACTACTTCGTACCCGCGCCTTCGCGCCATCCGGCGTCGGCCGCGTTCGGCATGCTGCTGGTGATCTTCGGCGCGAGCCAGTGGATCAACGGCGAGCAGTGGGCCTCCTGGGTGGTGCTGGCCGGCTTCCTGTGCTGGGCCTTCGTCCTGCAGCAGTGGTTCCGCCAGGCGATCGGCGAGAGCGAGGGTGGTCTCTACGGCCACCGCATCGA
The DNA here is from genome assembly GCA_038250795.1 of Burkholderiales bacterium. Lineage (GTDB taxonomy): Bacteria > Pseudomonadota > Gammaproteobacteria > Burkholderiales > Burkholderiaceae_C > Schlegelella_A. The sequence goes on from JBBSBZ010000041.1 coordinate 12,942, forward strand.
CGTGTCGTTCCGCTGGAGCATGAGCTGGTTCATCTTCTCCGAAGTGATGTTCTTCAGCGCCTTCTTCGGTGCGCTCTACTGGGCGCGCCGTCATGCACTGCCCGATCTGGGCAACCTCGACAACGCGTTGCTGTGGCCCGACTTCAAGGCGGTCTGGCCGAGTGTCTCGCCGGGCTATACCGGCTCGCCGGCAGGAACGGTCGAGCCGTTCACGACGATGGGGCCGTGGCCCATCCCGACGCTCAATACGGCGATCCTCCTCACCTCGGGCGTCACCGTCACGATCGCGCACCATGCGCTGATCGCCAACCATCGCGCCCGCGCCGTCCTCTTCATGTGGCTCACGGTGCTGCTCGGCATCACCTTCCTGGGCTTCCAGGCCTACGAATACCACCATGCCTACAGCGAGCTCAACCTCAAGCTGAGCTCGGGTGCGTACGGCTCGACCTTCTTCATGCTCACCGGCTTTCACGGCTTTCACGTGTTCGTCGGCATGCTGATGCTGCTGTTCATCACGATCCGCATCATGCGCGGCCATTTCACGCCCGACCGACACTTCGGCTTCGAGGGCGCGGCCTGGTACTGGCACTTCGTCGACGTCGTCTGGCTCGGCCTGTACATCGTCGTCTACTGGCTTTGACCGGATCGACCGCGGCCGCCCCGGACGCGGTCGACGCTCAGCGCGACAGGGGGACGCCCGTGGGGTGGATCCAGCCGAGCGCCCAGGCGATGACGATGCAGGCGAAGAGCAGCACCGAGATGGCGACGCGGATCGCCAGGGCGCGCATCATGGCGCCGTTCCTCGAACTCGCGTCCTGCCCCTTTTCACCGCCACGCAGCATCGCGACGCCGGCCCAGGCCAGCGCCGCGAGGATGGCTGCGAAGGCGATGCCGATCAGAATGTCCATCACGACAGATTATCCGCCGCATCGCGCCGACGACATCCCGGCGAGGCAGGCATGACCGCTCTCGAGCCGGCCGGGCGCGTCCGGGCGCGGCACGCGCGCGACTCCCTGGTCGTGCTGTTGGCAGCACTCGCGGTGATCGCCCTGACCGCTCGGCTCGGCTTCTGGCAGCTCGACCGGGCCAGCCAGAAGACCGCGCTCCAGGCGGCGCTCGACGCCCGCTCGCACGAGCCACCGCTCGACGAGCATTCGCTCGCCCCATCGCCTGCCGATGCCGAGGCTCAGCACTTTCGTCGCGTCGTCCTGCACGGGCGCTGGCTCGCCGATCGAACCGTCTTCCTAGACAACCGGCAGATGGACGGACACGTCGGCTTCTTCGTCGTCACGCCGCTCGCGCTGGCCGGCTCGACGGCGGTGCTCGTGCAGCGCGGCTGGGCGGCGCGCAACTTCGTCGACCGCAACGTGCTGCCGCAGGTCGCGACGCCGACCGGGCCGGTCACGGTCGAGGGCTCGGTCGCCCCGTCGCCGTCGCGGCTGTTCGAGTTCGCGCCGGCCGCCAGCGCAACGATCCGGCAAAATCTCGACATCGCTTCGTTCGCACGCGAGTCGGGGCTCGACCTTCTGCCGCTCACCATCCTGCAGCTCGACAGCGCTGGCGTCGCGCCCGACGGTCTTGTCCGGCACTGGCCGCCGCCGGCGATCGACATCCAGAAGCACTATGGCTACGCGGCGCAATGGTTCGCGATGGCCGCCGCGATCGTCTTCCTCTATGTCTGGCATCGATTCATCCGCCCCGGCAAGGACTGACTCGCCTGCGATGGTGAGCTTCAGCGTTCACTCGCTGCCCTCGCCCGAGGAGGCGGCCGCGCTTCGCCGTACCACCCGCGGACGCTGGCTGATGATCGCGGTGCTGCTCGTGTGTGCTGCGCCGGTGGTGGCGTCGTATCTCACCTACTTCGTGATCCGGCCGCAAGGGCGCACGAACTACAGCGAGCTGATCCAGCCGCCGCATCCGCTGCCGGCGTCGCTGCCCCTCGGAGACGGCGATGGGCGCGCCGTCTCGCCGCTCACGCTGCGTGGACAGTGGCTGATCGTCGTGGTCGCCGGCGGCGCGTGCGACGGTCGTTGCGAGCGCAACCTCTGGTTGCAGCGGCAACTGCACGAGACGCTCGGCCGCGAGAAGGACCGCGTCGACAAGGTCTGGCTCGTCGATGACGCCGTCGAGCCGCGCGAACGGACGCTCGAGGCGATCGCTGCCGACCCGGCTGCCGCGCGCTTCGGGCTTGCGCCCGCGACCGTGCTGCGCACCGACCGGCGCGCCTTGCTCGGCTGGCTCGAGCCGTCGCCGGGCCACGCGATCGAGGACCATCTCTACATCGTCGATCCGCAAGGCGACTGGATGATGCGCGTGCCCGCCGATCCGGATCCGGCGCGCCTGAAGCGCGACATCGACAAGCTGCTGCGCGCGTCGGCCGGCTGGGACCAGCCAGGGCGATGAACGCGACGTCCGGCTTCGACCTCGCGCCGGTGCTCGGCGTGCTGGTGGCGGGCGCGCTTCTCGCGGCCGGCCCGCTCTTGTGGTGGCGGGCGCGACGCCGCGATGCGGCGCCGGGCGCGCGCCTGCACGCGTTCGCGCTGATGACGCTTTTCCTGAGCTTCGATCTCGTGGCCTTCGGCGCCTTCACGCGCCTCAGCGATTCCGGCCTCGGCTGCCCCGACTGGCCCGGCTGCTACGGCCATGCCAGCCCGCTCGGCGCCCATGCGCCGATCACCGCGGCGCAGACCGCGATCCCGACCGGCGCGGTCACGTCCACCAAGGCGTGGATCGAGATGGTTCATCGCTACGGCGCGACGGCGATCGGCCTGCTCATCGTCGCCCTGGTCGTGCTGGCCGTGCGGGCGCAGCGCCGGGGCGTTCCCGGCGTCGCGACGCGCTGGGCGTGGCTGACGCTGTTCTGGGTGTGCCTGCAGGGGGCGTTCGGCGCCTTCACGGTGACGATGCGGCTCTATCCGGCGTTCGTGACGCTGCACCTCGTGGGCGGGCTCGGGCTGCTCGCGCTGCTCGCCGTCCAGGCCGAGCGCTATCGGCCGCGGCCGCTGGCGCTTTCGGCCGGCCTGCGTGCGGCAGTCGTGGGCGTCGCCGTGCTCACGGTCGTGCAGGTCGTGCTCGGCGGCTGGGTGAGCAGCAACTACGCCGTGCTCGCCTGTCGCGATTTCCCCACCTGCCAGGGCGCATGGTGGCCCGACATGGACGTGTCGGCGGCCTTCGCCGTGCTGAGGCCACTCGGCACCGGCGGCGACGGTGCGTTCCTTCCGTTCCCGGCGCTGACGGCGATCCACGTGGCCCATCGACTCGGCGCCGTCGTCGTTCTGCCCGCGCTCCTGCTGCTCGCGTGGGGTCTGCACGTCCAGGGCGACGCGGGCCGGCGCTTGGCGCTCGCGATCGCGGCGCTCGCCTGCTGGCAAACGGCGAGCGGGCTCGGCAACGTCCTTCTCGGCTGGCCGCTCGCCGCGGCGGTCGCGCACACGGCGGGCGCTGCGGGCCTCGTCGTCGTCCTCACGATCCTCCTCGTGCGCAGCGCGCCCGAGCGATCGCGCGGGCAACCGGCCCCGGTCGCGGCGTGGCCAGGTCTGGCTTCTTAGAATCGCTGCAGATGTCGCAGACCCTCGTCCCGGTCGCACCGCGCAGCATCGCGCCGGCGTCCAAGCTGCGCCAGTACTACGCGCTCACCAAGCCGCGCGTGGTCCAGCTCATCGTCTTCTGCGCCCTGATCGGCATGCTGCTCGCCACGCCTGGCCTGCCCGACTGGCGCCTTGCAACGGGCGCGATCGCGGGCATCTGGCTGGTCGCGGCGGCAGCGGCGGCGTTCAACTGCCTGGTCGAGCAGCGCATCGACTCGCGCATGGCGCGCACCTCGTGGCGAGCCACCGCCACCGGCGAGCTGAGCACCGGCCAGGCGCTGACGCTCTCGGCCGTGCTCGGGACGGCCGGCTGCCTCGTCCTCTGGTTCACGGTCAACCCTCTCACGATGTGGCTGACGCTGGCCACGTTCATCGGCTATGCGGTCGTCTACACCGTCCTGCTCAAGCCGCTCACGCCGCAGAACATCGTCATCGGCGGCGCGTCGGGGGCGATGCCGCCGGTGCTCGGCTGGGCCGCGATCCGCGGCGACGTCGGCGCCGACGCGATGATCCTGTGCCTCATCATCTTCCTCTGGACGCCGCCGCACTTCTGGGCGCTCGCCCTGTACCGCGCCGACGACTACGCGCGGGCCGGCCTGCCCATGCTCCCCGTGACCCACGGTTCGGAGTTCACCCGGCTGCATGTCTTCCTGTACACCCTGATCCTGTTCGCGGCGACGCTCCTGCCCTTCGTCGCCGGCATGAGCGGGCCGATCTATCTGGCGGCGGCGATCGTCCTGGGCGCGATGTTCAGCGGCTACGCCTTTCGCCTCTGGCGCCGCTATTCCGACGCGCTGGCGAAGCAGACCTTCCGCTTCTCGATCGTCCATCTGACGCTGCTGTTCGCGGCGCTGCTGGTCGATCATTACCTGTGGCCGATGATCCAATGAACCCGAACCGTCGTCGTCTCCTGACCGTGGCTGCCGGCGCATTCGCCCTGGCCGGCTGCGACCGGATCTCGGGCCAGGGCACGAAGCCGGCCCTTCATTTCACCGACATCACCGGTGCCGAGTTCGCCCGCACACTCGACCTGCCCGACGTCGACGGCCGCCCGCGCACGCTCGCCGACTGGAAGGGCAAGGTGATCGTCGTCTTCTTCGGCTACACCCAGTGCCCCGACGTGTGCCCGACGACCATGGCCGAGCTGGCGCAGATCCGAAAGCTGCTGGGCGCCGACGGCGACAAGCTGCAGACGGTCTTCGTCACCATCGATCCCGAGCGGGACACGCCGGAGATCCTCAGGGCCTACGTGAACAACTTCGGCCCCGGAGTCGTCGCCTTGCGCGGCAACGCCGAGCAGACGGCGGCGGCGGCCAAGGAGTTCAAGGTCTTCTATGCCAAGGTTGGCGGCAAGTCGCCCGGCAGCTACACGATGGACCACAGCGCCGCATCGTTCGTCTTCGATCCGCAGGGCCGCGTGCGCCTCTTCGTCCCCTATGGCGGCGATCCCAAGGTGCTCGCCGCCGACATCAAGACGCTCGCCGCC
>JBBSBZ010000042.1:0-17886 GCA_038250795.1 Burkholderiales bacterium
CGCGCGGCGTCGCGCGTCGCGGCGAGAGCGCCGGTCTTGCGCACGATGGTCACGATCTCCGTGAGCCGCTCCACCTCGCCCTGCTGGATCGCGTGGCGCACCAGGGCCCTCTCGTCGGCGGTGCCGCGTTCCATCGCGATCAGCAGCGGCAAGGTGGGCTTGCCTTCACGCAAGTCGTCGCCGACGTTCTTGCCGAGTTGCTCGGTCGCGCCTTCGTAGTCGAGGAGATCGTCGACCAGCTGAAAGGCAGTGCCGAGCGACCGCCCGTACGACGCGCAGGCTTCCTCGGTCGCCGGATCGGCGTCGGCCAACACGGCGCCAAGCCGGGCGCTCGCCTCGAACAGCTTCGCCGTCTTGAAGCGGATCACCCGCAGGTAGTCGTCGACCGAGACGTCGGGGTCGTGCATGTTCATCAGTTGCAGGACCTCGCCTTCGGCGATGACGTTGGTCGCGTCGGCCAGAACCTCGAGGACGCGCATCCGGTTCACGGACACCATCATCTGGAAGGCACGCGAGTAGACGAAATCGCCCACCAGGACGCTGGCGGCGTTGCCGAACAACGCGTTCGCGGTGCGGCGCCCGCGCCGGAGCCCCGACTCGTCGACGACGTCGTCGTGCAGGAGCGTCGCCGTGTGGATGAACTCGACCGTCGCGGCCAGCTCGAAGCGCTCGCGGCCGGTGTAGCCGAGGGCGCCCGAAAAGAGCAGGACCAGCAGCGGCCGCATGCGCTTGCCGCCCGCGCTGATGATGTACTGGGCGATCTGGTCGATGAGCACGACCTTGGACGCCAGGCGTTGCTGGATCACCGCGTCGACCTGTCGCATTTCCTCGGCCATGAAGACTCCTGCGGCGGGCAGCGGCGAGGAGGGCGGCGAGGGGGAGGGCTTCAGCAGCTTGGACACGACGGGCATCGTCAAGCGGGTGATTATAGAAAGCGGTGCACGGCGGAGGCTGCGCTGGGGCTGGGAGGATCGGATCCCGTCCGACGAGGCTGCTCGCACGCTGGCGCTCCTCCGATTCCGAGCCTCGACATGCTATAGTCACAGGCTTTTCGCGGACGCTTTCGGCCGTCATCGGCCGGCCGGCGCCGACGCTTCGTTCGACGAGGCGCGCGCCTCGTGATCGCAAAGTGCGCAGCGGCATCGCCGCCAGAAGAAGGATTACAGATGTACGCCGTCATCAAGACAGGTGGCAAGCAATACCGGGTCGCCGCCGGTGAGACGCTCAAGGTCGAACGCCTTGCGGCCGACGTGGGCACCGACGTCACGCTCGGCGAGGTGGTCGCGGTGGGCAGCGGCGCGGATCTCGTGCTCGGCGCCCCCCTCGTGGCAGGCGCCAGCGTCGTGGCGAGCATCGTTTCACACGGACGCCACCCCAAGGTCCGGATCTTCAAGATGCACAAGCGCAAGCACTACCAGAAGCGCCAGGGGCATCGCCAGAATTTCACCGAGATCCGCGTCAGCGCGATCCACGCGGCCTGACGGGCACGCGCACCCAGGAGCACTCAGATGGCACAGAAAAAGGGCGGCGGCTCGACGCGAAACGGCCGTGATTCGCAGCCGAAGATGCTCGGCGTCAAGGTGTTCGGCGGTCAGATCGTCCCGGCCGGCTCCATCATCGTTCGCCAGCGTGGCACCCGGTTCCACGCCGGCCCGAACGTCGGCATCGGCCGGGATCACACTCTCTTCGCACTGGTCGACGGCGAGGTGAGCTACGCCGTGAAGGGTCCGCGCAATCGCCAGACCGTGACAGTCAAGAACGCCTGAGCGGTCGGCCGGGCGAAGAAAAGCCTCGGCTCGCCGGGGCTTTTTCATTACCACTCGGCATCGACTGGATCCACTGTGCTTTCGATCGGCTGGACTACCATGATCGTTTCCTCACTTCGAGCGAGGCACGCATGAGCTGGAGCGGCATCATCCTCGTGATCGTCGGTGCGGCACTGCTGGCCAACAACTTCGGTCTGCTGACCCTGGGCTGGATGCATCAGTGGTGGCCGGTGCTGCTGATCGCACTGGGCCTGATGAGCATCCTGCGACCGCATCGCGGCAGGCGCAGCTCGCGCATCGAACGTGTCGAAGCGGAGTCGCGCCGGCCGCCGGACGATCGGGCGTGAAGTTCGTCGACGAAGCCACCATCGAGGTGGTCGCCGGCGACGGCGGCAACGGCTGCATGAGCTTTCGGCGCGAGAAGTTCATCCCCTTCGGCGGACCGAACGGCGGTGACGGCGGTCGCGGCGGCAGCGTCTTCGCGGTCGCCGACCGCAACCTCAACACGCTGATCGACTTTCGCTACGCGCGCAGGCACGAGGCCAGGCGGGGCGAGAACGGTCGCGGCTCCGACCAGTACGGGGCGGCCGCCGAAGACGTCGTCATGCGCATGCCGGTCGGCACCATCGTCACCGACGCGGAGACGGGCGAGAAGGTCGCCGAGCTGCTCGAGCCCGACGAAAAGGTCCTGATCGTCAAGGGCGGTGACGGCGGCTTCGGCAACCTGCACTTCAAGACGAGCACCAACCGCGCGCCGCGACAGAAGACGCCCGGCTGGCCGGGCGAGCACAGAAAGCTCAGGCTCGAGCTTCGGGTGCTGGCCGACGTCGGCCTGCTCGGCATGCCCAACGCCGGCAAGTCGACGCTGATCGCGGCGATCTCGAATGCCCGGCCGAAGATCGCCGACTATCCGTTCACCACGCTGCATCCGAACCTCGGCGTCGTGCGCGTCGCGCCGGAGCAGAGCTTCGTCGTCGCCGACGTGCCGGGGCTGATCGAAGGCGCGGCCGAGGGCGCCGGGCTCGGTCACCTGTTCCTGCGCCACCTGCAGCGCACGCGGCTCCTGCTGCATCTCGTCGACTTCGCGCCTTTCGACGAAGCCATCGACCCGGTCGCGCAGGTGAAGGCCATCGCCGCCGAGCTCGCGAAATACGACCCGGCGCTGGCCGCCAAGCCGCGCTGGCTCGTCCTCAACAAGCTCGACATGATCCCGGCCGACGAGCGCGCCGCACGCGTGAAGGCTTTCCTCAAGCGGCTGCGCTGGAAGGGCCCGGTGTTCCAGATCTCCGCGCTCACGCGCGAAGGCTGCGAGCCGCTGGTGCGGGCGATTTACGACCACGTCGCGGCGCTCGCGAATCCGCCGCCGATCGAGCCGGATCCGCGATTCGACACGACGGAGGTCGACGCGGCGCGATGAGCGAGGTCATGCGCGGGGCGCGCCGGATCGTCGTCAAGGTCGGCTCGAGCCTTGTCACCAACGAAGGCCGCGGCGTCGACGCCGAGGCCGTCGGCGACTGGTGCCGGCAGATGGCCGAGCTCGTGCGCCAGAAGCGCGAGCTCGTCATGGTGTCGAGCGGCGCCATCGCCGAAGGCATGAAGCGGCTCGGCTGGTCGTCACGTCCGCGCGCCGTGCACGAACTGCAGGCTGCCGCCGCGGTCGGCCAGATGGGCCTGGCGCAGATCTACGAATCGGCGCTCCGCTCGCACGGCATCGGCAGTGCGCAGGTGCTGCTCACCCACGCCGACCTCGCCGACCGCGAGCGCTATCTCAACGCGCGGTCGACTCTCGTGACGCTCCTCGGGCTGGGGGTCGTGCCGGTGATCAACGAGAACGACACCGTCGTCAACGACGAGATCAAGGTCGGCGACAACGACACGCTCGCGGCGCTCGTCGCCAATCTGCTCGACGCCGACGCGCTGGTGATCCTCACCGACCAGAGCGGCCTCTTCTCGTCCGACCCGCGCGGCGATCCGGGGGCGCGCCTCATCGAGCGCGCCGACGCCGGCAGCGTCGACCTCGAGCGCATGGCAGGCGGTGCCGGCTCGGCGATCGGCCGCGGCGGCATGCTCACCAAGGTCCTCGCGGCCAAGCGCGCAGCGCGCAGCGGCGCGGGCACGGTGATCGCCTCGGGCCGCGAGCCGGACGTCCTCCTGCGTCTGGCCGCCGGCGAGAGCATCGGCACGGCGCTCGTCGCGACGACGCCCAAGGTCGCGGCGCGCAAGCAATGGATCAGCGATCACTTGCAGATGCGTGGCTCGGTCGTCGTCGACGACGGCGCCGCTGCCAAGCTGCGCGACGGCGGCAAGAGTCTCCTGCCGATTGGCGTCGTCAGCGTCGAAGGCGAATTTCACCGCGGCGACGTGATCGCCGTCCGCCGCGCGAGCGGCGAGGAGATCGGCCGGGGCCTGAGCAACTACGGCAGCGCCGAGGCGCGCCTGATCGCGAGAAAGCCCTCATCCGAGATTGCCCGGTCGCTCGGCTTCGTCAGCGAGCCCGAACTGATCCACCGCGACAACTTCGTGCTCGCCTGAGGCGGCGCGTCAGATCGGCGGACTCTCCGACGGCGGCAGATCGATCAGCTCGGCAGGCATCGTCGGCTCGAGCAACTCCGCCGGCGCCGTCGGCAGGCCCGGGTCGCTCGGTGACAGCACCGAGCGGTGCTCGCCGTTCGACAAGACGCCCTCCATGCGCCGGTACTGCTCGGGCGCTTCCTCGCGATGATGGGGACGCAGCCCCGAGCGGAGGTAGCGGTTGTGCTGGGCGCCGCGCGGCAGGAAGCGTGCAAGCTCGGTGAGCGCCATCTGGTAGACGTCGCGCTTGAACTCGATGACCACGTCGAGCGGGATCCAGTAGTCGTTCCAGCGCCAGGCGTCGAACTCAGGATGGTCGGTCGCGCGCAGGTTCATGTCGCAGTCGCGACCGGTCAGCTGTAGCAGGAACCAGATCTGCTTCTGGCCGCGATAGTGGCCGCGCGCGTCACGACGGATGAAGTGCGTCGGCACCTCGTAGCGAAGCCAGTCGCGCGTGCGCGCGACGATTCGCACATGGTCCGGCAAAAGCCCCACTTCCTCGTGAAGCTCCCTGAACATCGCCTGCTCGGGCGTCTCGCCGTGATTGATGCCCCCTTGCGGGAACTGCCAGGAGTGGGTGCGTATCCTTTTGCCCCAGAACACCTGGTTTCTCGGGTTGAGCAGGACGATGCCGACGTTGGGTCTGAACCCATCACGGTCGAGCATAATCAACCTCGATTCTTGCGTTGACCGATTATTGCACCGGCATGACGCGAAGAAAACCCTCGCGCCCCTCGGCCGACCGGCGCTCGATGAATTCCGGCGGCACGTGAACGCTCAACGAGCCCACGCATCGCCGATGAAAGCCAGTCAGTTCTTCGTCACCACGCTGAAGGAAGCCCCAGCCGACGCCGAGGTCGCGAGCCACCGGCTCATGCTGCGTGCCGGCTTCATCAAACGGCTCTCGGCGGGGATCTACACCTACATGCCGATGGGCCTTCGCGTCATCCGCAAGATCGAGGCGATCGTGCGCGAGGAGATGAACCGCGCCGGCGCGATCGAGCTGCTGATGCCGGTCGTGCAGCCGGCCGAGCTCTGGCAGGAATCGGGGCGATTCCAGAAGTACGGGCCCGAGCTCATGCGCGTGAAGGACCGGCACGACCGCGACTTCGTGATCCAGCCGACGAGCGAGGAGGTCATCACCGACATCGCCCGCCAGGAGCTGCGCAGCTATCGCGCCCTGCCGAAGAATTTCTATCATATTCAGACCAAGTTCCGCGACGAGCGCCGACCGCGCTTCGGCGTCATGCGTGGCCGCGAGTTCACGATGAAGGACGCGTACTCCTTCGACCGAGACCTCGACGCCGCGCGCCTGAGCTACGACGCGATGTTCGCCGCCTACGTGCGCATCTTCGAGCGCATGGGGCTCGTGTTCCGTCCGGTCGCGGCCGACAACGGATCGATCGGCGGCATCCGCTCGCACGAATTCCAGGTGATCGCCGAGACCGGTGAAGACGCCATCGTCTATGCGCCGGACTCCGACTACGCCGCCAACATCGAGCTGGCGGAAGCAGTGGCTCCGAGCGGCTCCCGCGCGGCGCCGGCACGCGCGCTCGCCAAAACGCCGACGCCGGGGAAGAGCACATGCGAAGACGTCGCGGCCTTCCTCGGCCTGCCCTTGTCGAAAACGGTGAAGTCGCTGGTCCTCGCGACCGACGCTGGCGTGGAAGCGACCGGCGGCGCGCCGGCCGATGCGTCCATCTGGCTCCTCCTCGTGCGCGGCGATCACTCGCTCAACGAGGTCAAGGTCGGCAAGCTGCCGGGGCTCGACAAGGGCTTTCGCTTCGCCACCGCGGCAGAGATCGAATCGACCTTCGGCTGCAAGCCGGGCTATCTCGGGCCGATCGGCGCCCGCCGCGCAGTCCGGCTGATCGTCGATCGTTCGGTCGCGCCGATGAGCGACTTCGTTTCGGGAGCGAACGAGGAAGGCTTTCACTTCACCGGCGTCAACTGGGCGCGCGACCTGCCCGAGCCCGAGCTCGTGGCAGACATCCGCAACGTCGTTGCCGGCGACCCTTCGCCCGACGGCAAGGGCAGCCTCGAGATCCAGCGCGGCATCGAGGTCGGCCATGTCTTCCTGCTGGGCTCGTACTACAGCCAGAGCATGAACGCCACCTTTCTCGACGAGAAGGGGCAGCCGCAGCTGCTCCAGATGGGCTGCTACGGCATCGGCATCACGCGCATCGTCGGCGCCGCCATCGAGCAGAACAACGACGATCGCGGCATGATCTGGCCGCCGGCGATCGCGCCGTTCGCAGTCGTCGTCTGCCCGATCGGCTACGACCGCTCGCCGGCCGTCCGCGAGGCCGCCGACGCGCTTCACGACAGCCTGGTCGACGCGGGGATCGACGTCATCCTCGACGATCGTGGCGAGCGGCCGGGCGCGATGTTCGCCGACTGGGAGCTGATCGGGGTGCCGCACCGCATCGTGTTGTCGGAGCGCGGGTTGAAGGCGGGCGAGTTCGAGTACCAGGGCCGCCGCGACGCAGTCGCGTCTCCCGTTCCGGCGGACAAGGCGCTCGCCTTCGTGAAAGGCAAGCTCTCCGCATGACGATTTCGCTCTCCCCCAGCGGGAGAGCCCGGCGGGCGCTCATGGCCGCGACGGCGCTGGCGCCGTTCGCCGCCTCCCTGCCGGACATCGCGCTCGCGGGCGCGCAAGCCGAGGAGCCGCTTGCGGACGCGGTGCGCTCGGCGCTTTCGGCGGCGATCGCCGATTCCGCGCCGCCCAAGCCGAGCTTCGCCACGATCGACGCGCGCCTGGCCTACCTGCGCTGGCTCGGTGCGATGAGCGATCGCCTGCGAAGGAAGGAAACCGACCTGGTCACCCGCCTCGCCTTTCTCCAGACGCTCTGGTACGAGGCCAGGCGCGCCGGCCTCGAGCCCGCGCTGATGCTCGGCCTCGTGCAGGTGGAAAGCGGCTTTCGCAAGTACGCGATCAGCGTCGTCGGTGCGCGCGGCTACACCCAGGTGATGCCGTTCTGGGCGCGCCTGATCGGCGACGGCGACGTCGCTCGTCTCTTCCACATGCAGACCAACCTGCGCTTTGGCTGCGTCATCCTGCGCCACTACCTCGAGCGCGAGAAGGGCGACATGTACATGGCGCTGGGTCGCTACAACGGCAGCCGCGGCCGGCCGGAATATCCGAACGCCGTGTTCGGAGCGCAGCGCGCCTGGGTCTACAGCCCGGCCTGAACGCGGTCGGGCCGGCGCGGCGCGGAATTCAGAGTCCCGACCAGCTCTTCGGCGCCGCGCCTGCGATGCCGAGCAGCGCCAGCGCCCGCTCGACCGTCTCGCCGACCAGCTCGTCGATCGTCGTCGGCCGGTGATAGAAGGCCGGCAGCGGCGGGAAGACGATCGCGCCCATTTCGGTCGCGCTGGTCATGTTGCGCAGGTGGGCAAGATTGAGCGGCGTCTCGCGAACCATCAGCAGCAGGCGCCGACGCTCCTTCAGGGCGACGTCGGCGGCGCGCGTGAGGAGGTTGTCGGACAGGCCGTGGGCGATCGCCGCAAGCGACTTCATCGAGCAGGGCGCGACGACCATCGCGTCGGCCGCGAAGGAGCCGCTCGCGATCGCGGCGGCGACGTCGCCGGGGCTGTACGACACGTCGGCGAGCGCTTCGAGGCCCTTGCGGTCGAGCCCGAGCTCGTGATGGACGTTGAGGACCCCGGCCGACGTCGCGACCAGATGCGTCTCGCACTTCGCGGCGCGAAGGCGCTCGAGGAGACGGATTGCGTAGACGGCGCCGGTGGCGCCCGTGACGCCGACGACGACGCGCTGGCCCGCGCCCGTCACCGTGGAGCCAGGGTCAGGCGGCCAGGCCGAGAGCCTGCTGCAGCTCGCCCGCCTGGTACATCTCGGTCATGATGTCCGATCCGCCGACGAACTCGCCGTTGACGTAGAGCTGCGGGATCGTCGGCCATTCGGAGTAGCCCTTGATGCCCTGGCGGATCTCCTCGTCCTCGAGGACATTGACCGTCTTCAGATCGGAGACGTTGCACGCCTTCAGGATCTGGATCGCGCGGCCGGAGAAGCCGCACATCGGGAACTGCGCCGTGCCCTTCATGAAGAGCACCACGCGGTGGTTCTTGACGAGGTCGTCGATGCGCTGTTGAACGTCGGCCATGGTGCGCCCGCCTGATGAATGTCGATCGGCCGACTTTACCGGGAAACGCCCGGGCGAGCGGATCAGAAGGAATACGACACGCCGAGCTGGACCAGCGGCGCCAGGCGCATGTCGCGGACCACGTCGTCCAGGCTTTGCGAGCCGCCGAAGACGCGGCCCACGCGCGCGACGTTGGCCGGGTTGTGCGAGACGATGCCGAGGTCGGCGCTGAGGCTCCAGCCGCTCTTGGCCCAGAGGTTGGTGTAGCCGATGCCGAGGTAGGGCACGGTCGTCGTCGAGTCGAGGCCGAAGTCGGCCGCCGACGTGACCGAGGGCGATGGGGAGCCGAAGCCGCGACGGTCGTTGACGAGCCACGCATTGGCCAACGCCCCGCCCGACCCGAGCCAGGGACCGCGCGAGCCGATGATCAGGCCGCTGGTCGCCCGAAAGCCCGTGACCGGCGCATTCGGCGTTTCCCTGTCGCCGAAGAGGTAGACGTCGCCCAGCACGTTGATGCCGCCGACCTGCAGGCCGCTGCGCGCTGCCGGTGCCAGCGTGGCCCGCCAGGCAGGCGCTCCGGTGCCGTAGCCGATGCGGATCTGCAGTTGCGCCCAAGAAGAGTTGTCGGCGCGGGTCGTGAGCCCCTCGCCGGTGGCCCAGGCGGCGGCCGGGGGCAGCAGCAGGGCTGTTGCCGACGCAATCCAGAGCACGCTTCGCATGGCACCTCCTCGACTCGACCGGGGGGCAAGAACGAGGTCGTGATGCGACCTCGATTCATCCTACGACTTCGCGTGGGGCGGCGTGTTGGGTTCGCGCCGCAGGACGGCGGGATTTGCCGCGGAACGGGGCAATTTCACGGGGGAAAGTCCGGCTTTGCGACGACTCGTCAGCGGTGTGACAGGTCGTTATTCGGGCGCCCAGGCGCGAAGGCCGCCGGTCGCCCGTTCATGCCCCGCGAGGTCGCTTCGCGTCGTCACCTGTGCCAGCCCGGCCTCGGCGAGGAGGGTGCGGACGGCCGCACCCTGTCCGAAGCCGTGCTCGAGCAGGAGCCAGCCGCCGTCCTTGAGATGGTCGCGCGCGGAGTGCGTGATCGTGCCGAGAGCGTCGAGCCCGTCGTGGCCGGAGACGAGCGCCTCGATCGGCTCATGGCGAAGCGCGGCAAGATGCGGATCGTCGACACCGACATAGGGTGGGTTGGCCACGATCAGATCGAACCGGCGCTGTCCCAGCGCCTCGAACCACGACGACGCAACGATCTCGACCTCGAGGCCGAGCCGGGCAGCGTTGGCGGCGGCGACGCCGAGCGCGGCCGGGCTGGCATCGACCGCCGTGACGCGCGCCTTCGCGAACCGGTGCTTGATCGCGAGGCCGATGGCGCCGCTGCCGGTGCCCAGGTCGAGCACGGTCGCGCCCGGCTCGCGCCCTCCGAGCAGCTCTGCGGCCCAGTCGACGAGCAGCTCGGTCTCGGGTCGCGGGACGAGGACGCCGGGGCGGACATCGAGCACCAGCCCGCAGAACTCCTTCTCGCCGAGCAGGTAGGCGACCGGCTCGCCCGCTGCGCGCCGGGCCAGCCAGTCGGACCACCGTGCCGCCTCGGCATCGGTCAGGACGCGCTCGTCGTTGGCGATCAGGCCGGTGCGCGTCGTTGCCAGCACGCGCGCCAGCAGGAGTTGCGCATCGAGCGACGCCACGCCGAGCGCGCGCGCCCCGGCGAGCGCCTCGGCGCTGGTCACGCCTCGCCGCCGCTCTCGAGCGCGGCAAGCTGCTCGGCCGCCTGCGCGGCCTGCAGCGCGGCGATCAGCTCGGCGAGATCGCCGTCGAGGATCGCCTGCAGCTTGTAGAGCGTGAGGCCGATCCGGTGGTCCGTGAGCCGGCCTTGCGGGAAGTTGTAGGTGCGTATGCGGTCGCTGCGGTCGCCGCTGCCGATCAGGCCCTTCCTGGTCGCCGCCTCCTTGGCGGCGCGCTCGGATCGGTCCTTGTCGCGCAGGCGCGCGGTCAGCACGGCGAGCGCCTTGGCCTTGTTGCGGTGCTGCGAGCGGTCGTCCTGGCACTCGGCGACGATCCCGGTCGGCAGGTGAGTGATGCGGATCGCGCTGTCGGTCTTGTTGACGTGCTGGCCGCCGGCGCCACTGGCGCGGAAGGTGTCGATGCGCAGCTCCGATGGATCGAGCGTTACTTCCTCGGCCTCGTCGGCCTCGGGCATCACCGCCACGGTGCAGGCGCTGGTGTGGATGCGGCCCTGCGTCTCGGTCTGCGGCACGCGCTGGACGCGGTGGCCGCCCGACTCGAACTTGAGTGCCGCGTAGACATCGTCGCCCTCGATGCGCACGACGAGCTCCTTGTAGCCACCGAGGTCGCTGAGGCTCTCCGAGAGCACCTCGGTCTTCCAGCGCCGGCGCTCGGCGAAGCGCAGGTACATGCGGGCGAGATCGGCGGCGAAGAGCGCCGACTCGTCGCCACCGGTCCCGGCGCGGATCTCGAGGAAGACGTTGCGCTCGTCGTCCGGGTCGCGCGGCAGCAGTGCGGCCTGCACCTCGGCCAGCAGCCGCGTCAGGTCGGCGGAGGCGGCGGCGGACTCCTCGCGCGCCATCTCGGCCATCGCGTCGTCGCCTGCCGCCTCGACGATCAGCTCGCGCGCGCTGGCGAAGTCGCGCTCGCGCGCCTCGTAGCGGCGATACAGGCCGACGAGCGCCATCGCTTCGGCATGCTCGCGGCCCAGCTCGCGGTAGCGCTTCATGTCGGCGGCGACGCTGCCGTCGGCGAGCATCGCATCGAGCTCGCCCAGGCGCAAGGCGAGGCGCTCGAACTGCTGGCGAAGGGAAGGCTTCATCGGAGGAGATCAGGATGGGGCGTTGCCGGGCGACGGACTGCACCGGCGGGCGCGGCGCGCCGCCGACGTCGCAGGCGCGACGCTAACGCTTGTCGTCGCCCAGGCGGCGCCCGCTCGTGCGCAGGAACAGGCGCGAGACGGTCTGGGCGAGACGCGTCCGCTCGGCGCCGTCGGCGGCGTTGAGTTCGGCGAGCGTGCCGTGCAGGAGCTTCTGCGTCAGGCCGCGCGAGAGGGCCTCGAGCACGGCGTCGACATCGGCGCCGCCGGCAAGGAGCCGCTTCGCCCGCGCCATCTCGATCGAGCGCCAGTCGTCGGCCTGGGCATGGAGTGCCTGGATCAGCGGCACCGAGCCGCGCCGGTCGAGCCATTGCACGAAGCTCTGCACACCGGTCTCGATGATCGCCTCGGCCTGCGCGACCGCCGCCTCGCGCTTCTCGCCGCCCATCTGGACGAGCGCGGAGAGGTCGTCCAGGGTGTAGAGATAGACGTCGGACAGACGCGCCACCTCGGGCTCGATGTCGCGCGGCACGGCGAGGTCGACCATGAACATCGGTCGGTGGCGACGCGCCTTCAGGGCGCGCTCGACGGCGCCCAGGCCGATGATCGGCAGCATGCTTGCCGTGCAGGAGACGACGATGTCGAACTCCGCGAGCCGCATCGGCAGGTCGGCGAGCGGGAACGTGGCAGCGGAGAAGCGCGCGCCGAGCTCCTCCGCCCGGGCCGCGCCGCGGTTGGCGACCGCCAGCAGCTTGGGATTGCGCGCCGCAAAGTGGGTCGCGGCGAGCTCGATCATCTCGCCCGCGCCGACGAAGAGCACCTGCGTCTGGCGCATGTCCTCGAAGAGCTGGCTCGCCAGGCGCACTGCCGCGGCGGCCATGCTGATCGAGTGGGCGCCGATCTCGGTCGAGGTGCGCACTTCCTTGGCGACCGCGAACGAGCGCTGGAACATCTGCTGCAGCGTCGTGCCGAGCGTGCCGGCGCTCCCGGCCTCGCGCACGGCTTGCTTGAGCTGCCCGAGGATCTGCGGCTCGCCCAGGACCATCGAGTCGAGGCCGCTGGCGACGCGAAACGCGTGACGCGCCGCCGACGGACCCTCGAGCACGTACGAATGCGAGCGCAGCGTCGCCGGGGCGACGTTGCCCATGCTGGCGAGCCACTCGACCGCCGGGTCGACCGCCGAAACATCCGCGCCGACATAGACCTCGGTGCGGTTGCAGGTCGAGACGATCGCCACCTCATCGATCCGCTCGAGGCGAGACCGGAAGGCCTGCAGCGTCGTGGCCAGCTGCTGCGGCGTGAGCGTGAACCGGCCGCGCAGATCCAGCGGCGCGGTCGTGTGGTTGATGCCCAGCGCGAAGACGCTCATTTCGAGATTATAAAATTCGGCTTCCGCTCAGGCGGCCCCCGGGGTAACACGTTGTTCGACCGCCTCGCTCCAGCTTCGACGATCTTCCTGACCCGCCTGTGCCGCCGACCGACGCTTTCTGGCATCTCACGAACTTCTGCGCGCCTGCGATCGGCCTGGGCGGATTCTCGGTCGTTCTCGCCAGGCTCTTCTGGCGCCGCGAGCTGCGCCAGCGGCGGTTCATCGTCCTCTGGGCGGCGGCGAGTGCCGCGGCCCTGATGGTAGAGATCGCGGGACTCGTGGTGTTCGAACGCGACGGGCGGATGATGACGTACGCGGTGATGACCGTGGCCTGTGCCGCAGCGATCGCTTGGTTCGGGTTTCGCGCCGCGAGGCGCTAGCCGACGAGCTCGCCCCGCAGCGAGTGGCCGCGGACCTCGGTGATCCGTGCGTCCACGAAGCGGCCGGCCAGGTCGCCCGCGGCGGCGAAGTTCACGACGCGGTTGCATTCGGTCCGGCCCATCCACTCGCCGGCGTCCTTGCGCGACGCCCCTTCGACCAGGAGCCGGCGCACGGTGCCAAGGCGCGAGTCGCTGATTGCGTCGCCCTGCGTCTCGAGCAGCGCCTGCAGGCGCTGCAGGCGGGCCTGCTTGGTGACTGCCGGCGTGTCGTCGGCCAAGGACGCTGCCGGCGTCCCCGGCCGCGGGCTGTAGAGAAAGCTGAAGCTGTAGTCGAAGCCGACGTCGGCGACCAGCGCCATCGTGCGCTCGAAGTCGTCGTCGCTCTCGCCCGGGAAGCCGACGATGAAGTCGCTCGAGATCGCGATTCCTGGCCGGACGGCGCGCAGCTTTCTCACGGTGCTCTTGAACTCCAGCGCCGTGTAGCCCCGCTTCATTGCCGCGAGGACGCGGTCGCTGCCGTGCTGCACCGGAAGATGCACGTGGTCGACGAGCTTGGGCGTGAGCGCATAGGCATCGATCAGCCGCTGCGTGAATTCCTTCGGATGGCTCGTCGTGTAGCGGATGCGCTCGATGCCCGGAATCTCGGCGACGTACTCGACGAGAATCGCGAAGTCGGCGATCTCGGCTGATTCGCCCATCGCGCCGCGATAGGCGTTGACGTTCTGCCCGAGCAGCGTCACCTCTCGCACGCCCTGGTCGGCGAGGCCCGCGACCTCGACCAGCACGTCTTCGAACGGGCGCGACACCTCCTCGCCGCGCGTGTACGGCACGACGCAATACGAGCAGTACTTCGAGCAGCCTTCCATGATCGAGACAAACGCGGTTGCCCCGTCGACGCGTGCCGGCGGCAGGTGGTCGAACTTCTCGATCTCCGGAAAGCTGATGTCGACCTGCGCGCGGCCTTCGCTGCGCCGCCGCGCGAGCAGGCCGGGCAGGCGGTGCAGCGTCTGCGGGCCGAAGACGATGTCGACGTAGGGCGCGCGCGTGACGATCGCCGCGCCTTCCTGGCTGGCGACGCAGCCGCCGACGCCGATCAGCGCGCCGCGCGCCTTCAGGTGCTTGACGCGGCCGAGGTCGCTGAACACCTTCTCCTGCGCCTTTTCGCGCACCGAGCAGGTGTTGAAGAGGATCAGATCTGCCTCTTCGACATCGGCCGTCGTCTCGTAGCCGTCGGCGGCGTGAAGAACGTCGGCCATCTTGTCGGAGTCGTAGACATTCATCTGGCAGCCGAAGGTCTTGATGAAGACCTTCGGCTTCGTTCCTGCCGGAACGCTCATGGCTTCGACCAGGTCTGCGCGGCCGGATCGAAGGTCCATGCCGCAGCCTGCTCGCGCGTCGTCGGCCAGGGCCTCACGGCGGCTTCGTCGGGACGAAGGATCCACACGTCCTTGACGAGACCCGACAGGTCGATCGTGTAGTTGACGAGGTAGCGCCCGCCGATGACGGCGCTGGGCACGAGCGTCATGTTGTTCATGTCGCGGATGCGCGCGCCGGGCGAGAGGCGGCCGACGTCACCGTTGAGCGTGATCTCGGGCGCCTGGCCGAAGACGATCGCACCGCGCAAGGCGTTCTGCGGGAACGTGCGCTGCACCTGCGCCGCAGCGGGAGCGACGAGGCAGGCAGCGGCCGTGAGGGCGATGGCAAGGCGAAGCATGGCGGGTCCGACGAGGGCCGCGACTGCGGCGGGTGACGTCGCGGCGGGTCGGTCGACGGCAATCTGGTGGCGCTTCAGGGACTCGAACCCCGGACCTGCGGATTATGATTCCGTCGCTCTAACCAACTGAGCTAAAGCGCCTGAGCCCACGAGTATAGCGAGGCGTTTTCCACGCGACGGCCACCCCGTTGCCTCCGCCTTTGCCGGGCTCGCGTTCCTCTCCGACCGGTCGATCCGGTGTCCGATGTTTCGCTTCCTCCGATCCAAGCCTCCCCCCGCCGCCGAGACGCCTGCGACTGCCGTCGAGTCGACCGACCCGAAACCGCGCACGGCCAGGGAGTGGCTCAATGCCGACGTCGGCGAGCTCTTCTTCGGCAAGAAGCCGGCCGCCGGGCCCGACGTCGTTGCGCCCGTCAGCCCGCCTGCGATCGCCGCTGATCCGGTCCCGGAGCGGGCGGCAGTCGAGCCCGAAGAAGACCGGTCGGGCTGGCTCGACAAGCTGAAGTCGGGCCTCCAGCGCACCGGCTCGACGCTCGCGGGCGCGTTCGTCGGCGCGGAGATCGGCGACGCGCTCTACGAGGATCTCGAAGTCGCGCTGCTGCAGGCCGATGCCGGCGCCGAAGCGACCCTCTATCTCCTCGACGACCTGCAGACGCGCGTCACGCGATCGCACGTGCGCGACCCGGTCGCGGCAAGGCGGCTGCTCGCGACCTGCATCGAGGACCTGCTCCGGCCGCTCGAGCGGCCGCTCGCGATTGGCGCGCACACGCCCACGGTGATGATGGTGGTTGGCGTGAACGGGGCCGGCAAGACGACGAGCGTGGGCAAGCTCGCGCGCCATCTGCTCGACGGCGACCAGAAGGTGCTTCTCGCCGCGGCCGACACCTTTCGCGCGGCAGCGCGCGAGCAGCTCATGGCCTGGGCCGAGCGGGCCGGCAAGACGGATCAGAGCGCCGGCGCCGATGCCGGCCGCGGCCGGATCGAGATCGTCAGCCAGGAAGGCGGCGATCCGGCCGGCGTCACCTTCGACGCCGTCGTCGCCGGCAAGGCGCGCGGGTGCGACGTGGTCATCGTCGACACCGCCGGTCGACTCGCGACCCAGACGCACCTGATGGA
Organism: Burkholderiales bacterium; assembly: GCA_038250795.1. GTDB lineage: Bacteria > Pseudomonadota > Gammaproteobacteria > Burkholderiales > Burkholderiaceae_C > Schlegelella_A. The sequence goes on from JBBSBZ010000042.1 coordinate 15,847, forward strand.
GGAGCTGAAGAAGATCAGGCGCACGATCGGCAAGGCCGACCCCGGCGCACCGCACGAGGTGCTGCTCGTCATCGACGGCAACACCGGCCAGAACGCGCTTGCGCAGGTCAAGGCCTTCGACGAGGCGCTGCAGCTCACCGGTCTTGTCATCACCAAGCTCGACGGCACCGCCAAGGGCGGCGTGCTCGCCGCGATCGCGCTCTGGTCACGGTCCCGGGCGACGCCGCTGCCGGTCTATTTCGTCGGCGTCGGCGAGAAGCTCGCCGATCTCCAGACCTTCCGGGCGCGCGAGTTCGCGGCCGCGCTCGTGGGATGAGCGACGGCGGGCGCTAGCGCTTGTCGGGCGGGGGCAGCTCCGCGGTGACGGACTCGAGCTCGTCGAACCACGACTGGGTGCTCGGCTCGAGGACCTCGATCACCTCGCCCTGGGTCCAGTCGCGATCGGTGTCGGCGAACGGGTCCACCGCCGGGCCGCCTTCGACCACCGCTTCGTGGACCATCGCTTCCTCGACCATCGCCAGCGCGGCGATCGGCACGACGGTGGCCGCGACCGCCGCCGTCTTCCTGGACATGCCTTTCGGCACGGCCGGCACGTTGGGCAGCAGCTTCTCGCGCGCCGCCTCGATCGTCGGCAGCTTTTCCTCGTTCCAGACGTGGAGCGAGATCTTGGCCGCCTTGAGGGCACGCGCGACGCGGTCGAGGCGGACCCGGACCTTCTCGTCGAGGTTCTCCATGGGCGGGCGGACCTCGACCACGGCGACCACCTGCGAGGTGACGTCGCAGATGACGAAGTCGACGCACTGGTTGCCGAGCCGACGCATCCATTCAGCGTACGAGTTGCGCTTGGGCACGGTGAGGAAGCGTGCCAGCGGCACCTGGGCCAGGATCAGGTAGCCGGGGAGGGCGAGCTTGAGCGTGCTGAAGGCCAGGCGCTCCGACGAGCGCAGGATGCGCGTCGGCTCCGGCGGCCAGCCGGCCAGGGTGTCCAGTCGCTCGGCGGGCATCTCCGGGCGCACCGTCGGGCCCTGCTTCCTCGCCAGCCACCACACGAGCGGCAGGGCGCAGAGCAAGGCTGCCACAGAAATCAGTATTGGATCCATCGCTGTCTTCTCGTGCTGCCTTCGCCCCGGCCCGTCAGCGCATGCCGCCGAGACCCTTCATGCCGCCCATGCGCTTCATCATCTTCATCATCCCGCCACCCTTCATCTTCTTCATCACGTCGCGCATCTGCTCGAACTGGTTCAGGAGCCGATTGACCTCCTGGACCTGAACCCCCGCGCCGGTCGCGACGCGACGCTTGCGGGTGGCCTTGAGGAGCTCCGGCTTGCGACGCTCCTTCGGCGTCATCGAGTTGATGATGCCTTCCATGCGACGCACGTCCCGCTCGGCGCGGTCCATCTCGGCGGGGCCGAGCTGGGCGGCCTTTCCCGTCAGTTGCGAGGGTAGCTTGTCGATCAGGCCGCCGAGACCGCCCATCTTCTTCATCTGTGAAATCTGTGACAGGAAGTCGTTCAGATCGAAGCTGTCGCCCGCCTTGACCTTGTCGGCGAGCCTCTGCGCCACGGCGACATCGACGTTGCGCCCGACTTCCTCGACCAGCCCGACGATGTCGCCCATGCCGAGGATCCGGCCGGCGTGGCGCTTGGCGTCGAAGACCTCGAGGCCGTCGAGCTTCTCGCTCGTGCCGGCGAACTTGATCGGCGCGCCGGTGATCGAGCGGACCGAGAGCGCCGCGCCGCCGCGCGAATCGCCGTCCATCTTGGTCAGCACGATGCCGGTGAGGGGCAGCGCTGCCTTGAACGCCTTGGCGGTGTTGACGGCGTCCTGACCCTGCATCGCGTCGACGACGAAGAGCGTCTCGACCGGCTTGAGCGCCGAATGCAGCTCGCGGATCTCGGTCATCAGCTTCTCGTCGATCGCCAGCCGGCCGGCGGTGTCGACCAGAAGAACGTCGAAATAGTGGCGTCTGGCGTGATCGAGCGCGGCCTGCACGATCGCGACCGGCGCGTCGCTCGCGCTCGACGGGAACCATTCCGCGCC
>JBBSBZ010000043.1:0-17672 GCA_038250795.1 Burkholderiales bacterium
GTGCGCGACTTCGGCTCGAAGACGAGGCGCACCGCCGCTTCCTTGCTCGACTCGTCGCGCACGCCGTCGAGCACGGCGAGCAGGGTCGCCTTCAGCTGCAGCTGCTCGGCGCCGAGCGCCTTCTTGCCGGCCTTGACCTTCGGGTTGGTGAGCTCCTCGATCTCCTCGAGCACCTTCTGCGAACTCGCGCCCGGCGGCAGCTCGGTGACGACGAGCTGCCACTGGCCGCGCGCGAGGTCTTCGATCTTCCAGCGCGCCCGCACCTTCAGGGACCCGCGGCCGGCCGCATACGCCGCGCGGATGTCGTCGGCGCCGCTGATGATCTGGCCGCCGCCGGGATAGTCGGGGCCGGGGATCAGCCTCGCCAGGTCGTCGTCGCCGAGCCGGTCGTCCTTCAGGAGCGCGATCGCCGCGGCCGCGACCTCGCGCAGGTTGTGGCTCGGGATCTCGGTGGCGAGACCGACGGCGATGCCGCTCGCACCGTTGAGCAGCACGAAGGGCAGGCGTGCCGGCAGGAGGCGCGGCTCCTCGGTCGAGCCGTCGTAGTTGGGGATGAAGTCGACCGTGCCTTCGTCGATCTCGTCGAGCAGCAGTCGCGCGATCGGCGCGAGGCGCGTCTCGGTGTAGCGCATCGCCGCGGCGCCGTCGCCGTCGCGCGAGCCGAAGTTGCCCTGGCCGTCGATCAGCGGATAGCGCAGCGCGAAGTCCTGCGCCATGCGAACCAGTGCGTCGTAGGCGGCCTGGTCGCCGTGCGGATGGAAGCGCCCCAGAACGTCGCCAACGACACGCGCGCTCTTGACCGCCTTCGGCCCGGCCGCGGTGGTGAACGCCAGGCCCATGCGGGCCATCGCGTAGAGGATGCGGCGCTGCACCGGCTTCTGGCCGTCGGCGACGTCGGGCAGGGCGCGGCCCTTGACGACCGAGAGCGCGTACTCGAGGTAGGCGCGCTCGGCGTATTCCGAGAGGCCGACGGTGTCGGCGGGCTCGGCTTCGATGGCGAAGAGATCTTCAGTGGACATCAACGAGGGAAGCGCTCGCGCAGCTTCAGTTTCCAGAACTTGCCGGTCGAGGTGCGCGGCACGCCTTCGATGACTTCGTAGCGATCGGGCAGCTGCCACTTTGCGAAGCCGTGCGCGAGCAGGTGGCGACCCAGCACGTCGGCAACCGCTTCGGGAGCGATCGCGGCGTCCTTCTTCCAGACGACGCAGGCCAGCGGCCGCTCGCTCCACTTCGCGTCGGGAATCGCGATCACCGCGGCCTCGACGACCTGCGGGTGCGCCATCAGCGCGTTCTCGAGGTCGACCGACGAGATCCACTCGCCGCCCGACTTGATCAGGTCCTTGGTGCGGTCGGTGATGCGCACGAAGGCGAGCTCGTCCATCGACGCGACGTCGCCCGTACGCAGCCAGCCGTCGTCGGTGAACTTCTCCTCGCTCACCGGAACGCCGTGGTAGGAGCCCGTGATGAACGGCCCGCGCACCTGGATTTCTCCCACCGACTTGCCATCCCACGGCGCGTCCGCGCCGTCGTCGGCGCGAATGCGCACGTCGACGAGCGGCACCGGCACGCCGGCCATCGCGGCGCGGCGAAACTGCTCGTCCTCCGGCAGGCGCAGGTCGCGCACCGCGGTGGTCGCGAGCGGCGAGGTCTCGGTCATGCCCCACCCTTGCACGATCCAGATGCCGTGCTTCGCGAAGGCGCGGATGAGCGCCTCGGGCACGGCCGCACCGCCGACCAGCGAGCGCATGCCGCGCGGTAGCATCCAGCGGCCGGGCTGCTCGACGAGCGCGCGGTCGTAGGCCTGGATCACGCCCATCCAGATCGTCGGCACGCCGACCGCGAGCGTCGGTGGCACCTGAGTGACGAGATCGAGCAGGTCGTCGGGATGGAGGTGCGGGCCGGGAAAGACGATCTTCGCGCCGGTCATCACGGCGCCGTACGGCAGGCCCCAGCAGTTGGCATGGAACATCGGCGTCACCGGCAGCAGCACGTCGGACGCCTTCATGGCCCAGTTCTCGCCGAGGCAGCCGACCAGCGTGTGCAGCACCGTCGAGCGATGCGAATAGACGACGCCCTTCGGCCGGCCGGTCGTGCCCGACGTGTAGCACATGGCCACGGGATCGTTCTCGTCGTGCGCGGCGGCGACGAAGCCGTCGTCGTCCGCGTCGGCGAGGAGTGCTTCGTAGTCGAGGAAGCCGCCGCCCGTGTCGACCGGCGCGCCCGAGAACGGGAACACGATCACCTTCTCGAACGCGTGCTTGCCGGCGAACTGGCGATAGAGCGGCAGCAGGATGTCGTCGACCACGAGGAAGCGGTCGTCGGCGTCGTGCGCGATCCATCCGATCTCGTCGGGTGCGAGGCGCAGGTTGAGGGTGTGCATCACGCCGCCCGCGGCGGGGATGCCGAAGTAGCACTCGAGGTGCGCGTGGTGGTTCCAGGCCAGCGTCGCGACGCGCTCGCCCTTCTTCAGGCCGAGCGAGCGCAGGGCCGCCGCAAGCCGCCTCGTGCGCCGGTGGTACTCGCCGTAGGTGTGCGTCCGCAGCGACTTGTCGGGCAGGCGCGAGACGATCTCGTTCTTCGCGAACAACGTGCCGGCGCGGTCCAGCAGGTGGCCGAGCGAGAGCGGCACATCCATCATCGTCGAGCGCATGGCAGTCTCCTTCTCTCGTTCTCGTTCATGCCGGCGCCGCGGCGTGGCTCGCGCGTGCGTCGACCAGCGCGCGATGCTCCGGCTCGAGCAGCGACATCACGATCAGCGAGTCGAACCCGGCGTCGCTGCGCACGCTCTCGCGCAGCCGCCCTTCCTCGACGAAGCCCTCGCTGCGATAGAGGCCGAGCGCGCGCCGGTTCTCGCTCTTCACGTCGAGCCAGAAGCGGTGCGCGCCGAGGTCGCGGAACGCCATCGCGGCGAGCAGGCGCACGCAGGCGCGGCCATAGCCGAGCCCCTTGGGATTCAGCACGAGCCGCTTGAGCTCGATCGACGCGTGCGGGTTGCGGCAGCCTTGCAGGATCACGAAGCCCGCCGAGGGGTAGCCTGCGCCGGCCTCGATGATGAAGTGACGGAAGTCCGGAAAGCGCACCGCCCCTTCGTGCTGGACGCGCTCCCACGGCGTGATGAAGGGCCGGTTGTCGGGATCGTTCTCGACCGTGCCGACGAAGTCGAGGTCCGACAGCATCGTCGGCCGAAGGCGAAGCGCGAGGGCCGTGCGTTCGCTCATGGCAGGCGACGACCCAGCGTGCCGCGTTCCAGGACCGAAGCCTGGACATTGCCACGCACCTGCGCCCGAGCGCCGGCGATTTCCAGGAACGATCGCGCGGTCGCGAGCAGAACCTCGGGCTCGATCGCGAGCAGCCCGATCGGAACCAGCGCCGTGCCGCCGCGTCCGGTCAGCGCCGTCGCCGGCCCGAACAGATAGCGCTCGTAGTGGCGCAGCGACGGCCGGCCGCGAAGCGCGTCGGTGTGGACGACGAGCTGGGGGAAGCGCTTGCCCCCGCTGCCGTAGCCGCGCAGGTCGACGCGCTCGATCGATGCCCAGGGCACGACCGCGAGGCCGGGGACATGCATGCCCTCGTGGTCGAGGCGCAGTCCGTGCCCCGCGCGGACGTTGCGCACGAGGCTGGCGAGCCCGAGCCCGAAGAGCCACAGGCCGAGGACGAGGAGCGCGGCGGTCCAGAGCCGGTCCTCGAACTCGAGCTCGTCATCGCGGCGCACGACGACCATCACGACGATCATCGCGACCGTCAGCAGCAGCAAGCCGACGTGCAGGAGCCAGCGCGGCTGGACGACGACCGGGTCGGCCCGAAGCGTTGCGCTCCTGCTCACACGTCGACCTCGACCGCGTCGCCGCGCAGCTCCATCAGCTCGCGCCGCGCCTGCGCCTCGCCCTTGCCCATCAGCTTGGTGAGCGACGCGACGGTCGCGGCGAAGCCGACCGCGGCGAAGCCGATCGGCAGCAGGCGGCGGGTCTCGGGATTGAGGGTCGTGTCCCAGAGCTGCTCGGCGTTCATCTCGCCCAGGCCCTTGAAGCGGCTGGTGCTCCAGCTGCCTTCCTTCGCGCCTTCCTTGCGCAGGCGGTCGAGGATCGCGCGCAGCTCGTCGTCGTCGAGTGCGTAGATCTTGGCGGCCGGCTTCTTGCCGCGTGCCGGCGCGTCGACGCGAAAGAGCGGCGGCTTGGCGACGTAGACGTGGCCGCGCTCGATCAGCTTCGGGAAATGGCGGAAGAAGAGCGTCAGCAGCAGCACCTGGATGTGCGAGCCGTCGACGTCGGCGTCCGAGAGGATGCAGACCTTGCCGTAGCGCAGGCCCGAGAAGTCGGGCGTGTCGTCGGCACCATGCGGATCGACGCCGACCGCGACCGCGATGTCGTGGATCTCGTTGTTGGCGAACAGGCGGTCGCGCTCGACCTCCCACGCGTTGAGCACCTTGCCGCGCAGGGGCAGGATCGCCTGCGTCTCCTTGTCGCGTCCCATCTTGGCGCTGCCGCCGGCCGAGTCGCCTTCGACCAGGAAGAGTTCGTTGAGCGCCAGGTCGCGGCTCTCGCAGTCGGTGAGCTTGCCGGGAAGCACGGCGACGCCCGAGCCACGGCGCTTCTCGACCTTCTGGCTCGCGCGCTGGCGCGTCTGCGCCTGGCGGATGACGAGCTCGGCGAGCTTCCTGCCTTGCTCGACGTGCTGGTGCAGCCAGAGCTCGAACGCCGGCCGCACGCAGTTGGAGACCAGCCGCAGCGCCTCGCGGCTGTTGAGCCGCTCCTTGATCTGGCCCTGGAACTGCGGGTCGAGCACCTTGGCCGAGAGCACGAAGCTGGCGCGGGAAAAGACGTCCTCGGGCATCAGCTTCACGCCCTTGGGCAGGAGGCCGTGCATGTCGATGAAGCCCTTGACCGCGACGAAGAGGCCGTCCTTCAGCCCCGACTCGTGCGTGCCGCCGGCGACCGTCGGGATCAGGTTGACGTAGCTCTCGCGCACGGCGTTGCCGTCTTCGGTGAAGGCAATGCACCAGGATGCGCCCTCGCCCTCGGCGACGTCCTCGCTCTCCCTGCCGTCGGCGAAGTGGTCGCCTTCGAAGAGCGGGATCACCGGATCGGCAGCGAGCGCCTGCATCAGGTAGTCCGAGAGTCCGGACGCATAGAGCCATTCCTGCCGCTCGGGCTCGCGATTCGCCTTCTCGACCGTCAGCGACACGCGAACACCCGGCATCAGCACGGCCTTGCTGCGCAGGAGATGCGTGAGATCGGCGCGCGGCAACTCCGCACTCTCGAAATATTTCGGATCGGGCCAGACGCGCACGCGCGTGCCGCTCTTGCGTTCGCCCGCCGCAGCCTTCTTCGTCGCGAGCTTGTCGACGACGTCGCCGTTCGCGAACGCGATCGCCGCCACCTGGCCGCCGCGCCAGACCGTCACCTCGAGCCGCTTCGCGAGCGCGTTGGTGACGCTCACGCCGACGCCGTGCAGCCCGCCCGAGAAGCTGTACGCCGAGCTGCCGCCCTTGTCGAACTTGCCGCCGGCGTGCAGGCGCGTGTAGACGATCTCGATCACGCTGACCCGCTCTTCGGGATGCAGTCCGGTCGGAATGCCGCGCCCGTCGTCGTCGATGCTCACCGAGCCGTCGGCGTGCTGGGTGACGTCGATCGAGGTGGCGAAGCCCGCGAGCGCCTCGTCGGCAGCGTTGTCGATGACCTCCTGGACGACATGCAGCGGGCTCTCGGTACGCGTGTACATCCCGGGCCGCTGCTTGACCGGCTCGAGACCCTTCAGGACACGGATCGACGCCTCGCCGTACGAGGCCTTGGAGGGGGTCGCCATGGGCGCGGATTCTAGGTGCGGCCCCTAGCGCGGCGGCCGCCGCGAGGGGCTGCAACAATCGAGCGACCATGTCCACGATCCCCCTGCGCGCGCTTGGCCGCTCCGGCCTCCAGGTCTCGCCGATCTGCCTCGGCGGCAACGTCTTCGGCTGGACCGTCGACGAGCAGGTGTCGCATCGCCTGCTCGATGCCTGGGTCGATGCCGGCATGAACTTCGTCGACACCGCCGACGTCTACTCCCGCTGGGCACCCGGCCACGTCGGCGGCGAGTCGGAGACGATCATCGGCACCTGGCTCGCGCGAAGCGGCAAGCGCGACCGCATCGTCCTGGCGACCAAAGTCGGCAAGCCGATGGGCGACGACGAGAAGGGCCTGTCGAGGGCCTACATCAGGCGCGCCGTCGAGGCGTCGCTCGGGCGCCTGCAGACTGACGTGATCGACCTGTACCAGTCGCACGACGACGACGCCGGGACGCCGCTCGAAGAGACGATGGCCGCCTTTGCCGAGCTCGTCAAGGAAGGCAAGGTGCGCGCGATCGGTGCCTCGAATTTCACCGCACCGCGACTCGCCGATGCCATCGCGACGAGCGAGCGACTCGGCCTGCCCCGCTACGAATCGCTCCAGCCGCTCTACAACGTCGTCGACCGCGCGGCCTACGAGGATGCGCTGGAAAGCGTCTGCGTCGACAACGGCCTGGGCGTCATCAACTTCTACGGGCTCGCGGCGGGCTTTCTCACCGGCAAGTACCGCACGAAGGAAGACCTCGGCAAGAGCCTGCGCGGGGCCAATGCCGGCAAATACCTGACCGAGCGCAACCTCGCGATCCTCTCGGGCCTCGATGCCCTCGCACAGAAGGTCGGCGCGACGACGGCGCAGGTCGCGCTCGCCTGGCAGATGGCACGGCCGAGCATCACGGCGCCGATCGCGAGCGCGACCTCGATCGCGCAGCTCGACGGGCTCGTCGGCGCCGCGAGGCTGCGGCTCGATGCCGCCTCGATCGCGACGATCGAACGCCTGAGCGCACCGGCAGTCGCGCCCGCGTGAGCGACGCCCCGGCTCGTTGCCGGCATCCTTGCCGCGCTCGTCGATCTGCCGATCCGCGAGCGGGCCCGAGCCAGGCGTCATCGGCGCACCACCACGGTGGCTGAACCCTCCGCATGGGTCGTGCGCTGGAGCGCGATTTTCGCGCCCGGCGCGTGCGTGCTCGACGTTGCCGCCGGCAGCGGCCGGCACACCACCTGGCTTTCGGCACAGGGCTTTCGCGTCACCGCGGTCGATCGCGACGCCGAGGCCATGCAGCGCCTGTCCGGTCACGCCGAGACGATCGTCGCCGATCTCGAGCAGAACCCCTGGCCGCTGCCCGGCCGCCGCTTCGATGCGGTGGTCGTCACCAACTATCTCTGGCGGCCGCTCTTCACGAACCTCGTCGCCGCGCTCGCCGAGGGCGGGGTGCTCGTCTACGAGACCTTCGCCGCCGGCCAGGAAACGGTGGGCCGGCCATCGCGACCCGACTTTCTCCTCGGTCCGGGTGAACTTCTTCATGCCGTGAAGGGTCTGCGCATCGTGGCATTCGAAGACGGTCTTCTCCGCGGTCCCGAACGATTCGTGCAGCGCATCGTCGCAGTGCGCGAGCAGGCGTCGGTCTCCCCGGCGCGCTACCCGCTCGACCCCTCGCCCGGGCAGCCCGGGTCGGTAGAATCGACCGATTCAGGAACCCTCGAATGAAACCCATCACCGGCAGCATCGTCGCGCTCGTCACGCCGATGCACGACGACGGCAGCATCGACTTCGACGCGCTTCGTCGACTGATCGACTGGCAGATCGCCGAAGGCACGCAGTGCATCGGCGTCGTCGGCACGACCGGTGAATCGCCCACGGTCACCGTCGACGAACACCACGAGGTCATCCGCGTCGCCGTGGAGCATGCCAAGGGTCGCGTCCCCGTGATGGCGGGCACCGGCGCCAATTCGACTGCCGAGGCGATCGAGCTCTCGCGCTTCGCCCTCAAGGTCGGCGCCGACTGCACGCTGTCGGTCGTGCCCTACTACAACAAGCCGTCGCAGGAAGGCATCTATCGCCATTTCAAGGCCATCGCCGAGGCGGTGGACATCCCGATGGTGGTCTACAACGTGCCCTCGCGCACGGTCGCCGACATGTCGGTGGCCACGGCCCTGAGGCTGGCGCAGGTGCCCGGCGTGATCGGCATCAAGGACGCCACCGGCGACATCGCCCGCGCCAGCGAGATCCTGCGCGGCGCGCCGGCGGGCTTCTCGGTCTATTCGGGCAACGACGATTCCGCGGTCGCACTGATGCTGCTCGGCGGGCACGGCAGTGTCAGCGTCACCGCCAACATCGCGCCACGGGCCGTGCAGGCGATCTGCGTCGCCGCGCTCGCCGGCGATGCGCGCACCGCCGCGCGCCTTCAGCTTCAATTGCTGGGGCTGCACCAGGTGCTGTTCGTCGAGCCCAGTCCGGCGCCGACCAAGTGGGCGCTCGAGCAGCTCGGCCGCTGCGGGGCGACCGTTCGACTGCCGATCACGCCGCTCGGCGAGTCGGGCCAGGCGGCGGTCAGGGCGGCGCTCGGCGAATGCGGGCTCGTGTGAGCACCTCCCGTCCAGGACGAGAAAACCCACGGCACCTCGCGACCTGAGTCCGAGGCGATCCGTGATCGCCGGCGCGGCTTGCCCGCACCGGCACCGATGGAGAATTACAGAGTGACCTTTGCCCTTTCCTCACGCATCGTGGCCGGCTTGACGTGCCTGAGCCTCGTCGCCGGCTGCTCGTCGGTCGAGAACCTGCTCGCGGGCGACAAGATCGACTACAAGTCGTCGTCGACCACGCGCACCAACAGCCTCGAGGTGCCACCCGACCTGACCCAGCTGTCGCGCGATTCGCGCTACCAGCAGCCCGGTGGCACCGTCAGCGCGTCTGCGTTCCAGACGGCCACGGCAACAACCACCGCCGCGGCAGCACCGGCAACGCCGACGGTGGCGCCGCAATCGGTCGGCGCCTTCAAGATCGAGCGGCTGGGCAACGAGCGCTGGCTGAGCACGACGCTTGCGCCGGAAGCGGTCTATCCGCTGGTCAAGGCATTCTGGAAGGACAACGGCTTCAACATCGTCCAGGACCGGGCCGAGGCGGGCGTCCTCGAGACCGACTGGGCCGAGAACCGGGCCAAGCTGCCGAACGACCTGATCCGCAACACCATCGGCAAGGTCTTCGATTCGGCCTACTCGACCGGCGAGCTCGACAAGTTCAACACCCGCATCGAGCGCACGGCCACCGGCAGCGACATCTACATCACGCATCGGGGAATGGAAGAGGTCTACGTCGGCCAGCGGCGGGACTCGACCACGTGGCAAGCGCGACCGTCCGACCCGCAGCTCGAGGCGACCTTCCTGGCGCGCCTCATGGTCAAGCTCGGCGCCAAGGAGGAACAGGCCAAGGCGATCGTCGCCGCCGCCGGGCCCGCGCCGAGCACGTCGGCGCGTGCCCGTGCGCTCGAGGGCCGCGCGACGCCGACTCTGCAGGTCGACGACAACTTCGACCGCGCCTGGCGCCGGGTCGGCATCGCCCTCGATCGCAGCGGCTTCACCGTCGAGGACCGCGATCGCGCCCAGGGGCTCTATTTCGTGCGCTACGTCGATCCGGCCTTCGCCGGACGCGAGGAGCCCGGCTTCTTCAGCCGTCTCTTCTCGGGCAGCAAGAAGAACGAGTCCGGGCTCGCCCGGTACCGCGTGAAGGTCGCCTCCGAGGGAGGCACGAGCACCGTCGCCGTGCTCGATTCGCAAGGCAAGCCCGAGACCAGCGCGAACGGCAAGCGGATCGTCGCCCTGCTGCTCGAAGACCTGCGCTGAGACGCGTTCGGGTGGGCGCCAGCGCGCGGACCGCGGGGCCGCCGTGATCCGTTTCGCGAGCCTGGGCAGCGGCAGCAGCGGCAACTCGACCGTCGTCGAGGCGACGAGCGGCATCACGACGACCCGCCTGCTCGTCGACGCCGGCATGTCGCTGCGCGAGATCGAGGCTCGTCTGGCGCGGATCGGGCTGGCTGGCAGCGACCTCGACGCCGTCTTCGTCACGCACGAGCACGGCGATCACATCGGCTGCGCGGTGGCGCTTGCCGAGCGATACGGGCTTGCACTGCGCATGAGCCGCGGCACGTGGCGCGCCCTCGGCGACGTCGCCATGCCGCCGCGCTTGCGCTTCGCCCGCGACGGCGAGACGATCGCGGTGGGCGATCTCGAGCTGCGCCCTTTCACGGTCGCGCACGACGCCGCCGAGCCCTTGCAGCTGCGCTGCAGCGACGGCGCTTCCTGCGTCGTCGTGCTCACCGATCTCGGCTCGATCACGTCGCACATGGTCGAGAACGTCGCCGGCTGCGATGCGCTCGTCCTGGAATGCAATCACGACGAGGCCCTGCTCGCCGCTTCTCGCTATCCGGCATCGCTGAAGGCGCGAATCGGCGGACGCTTCGGGCATCTCAGCAACCGGGTGGCCGTCGAGCTGCTCGGCCGCATCGGCGACGATCGGTTGCGCCATCTGGTCGCGGCGCATCTGAGCCGCGAGAACAATTCACCGGCGCTCGCTCGCGCTGCGCTGGCCGACTGCTGGGGCAGCAGGCCGGACGACATCGTCGTTGCCGATCCCGATCGGGGCTTCGACTGGTTGCGCCTGGGCTGATCGCGAGTCGCAAGGAATCCAACGCCGGAGCGCACGGCAGGTTGAAAGCAGAAAGCAAAAAGCCGCCCGGAGGCGGCTTTCGGCAGTTCTGGCGAACCGTCTTTACTTCATCGCGCCCGAAGAGGCGTTCATGGCGCCGGAGGCGGCATCCATCGCCGACGACGCGGCGTCCATCGCCGATGTCGCCGCCGACGAGGCGGAGTTCATCGCCGAGTTGGCGGCCGAGGCCGCGTCGCCCATTGACGGCGCCGGGGTGACAACAACGGCTGCCGGAGCCGGCGTCGTCGTGGTCGTGGTTTCTTCCTTCTTGCTGCACGCGGCAAAGGAAACGGCGGCGGCCAGGGTGACCATCAGCAGTGCTGTCTTCATGTTTCTCCTCGATTTTGGTTCGGACAATGAGCGGTAACTGTTGGGAACCCTCTTGTCCAAGAGCCCCATCATGTTCAGGACGTGAAAGGCCGAAGCGACTTCCAGTGCCTAACCGATGATTATAGGCGTCTTAGGTGATTTCCCTAGAGGCCGAGCGTTGTCGCCGGAAAGGCCTCCTCGGACCGTTGCAAAAGCGCGTCAGTCGCCTCGCCCGCCTCGCTCAGGTCGACCGGCCGGCCCGACAGCGTGCCGCGGTACTGCACCCGGTCGAGCAGGCGCAAGACGATCTGGCCTCGCACCAGCAGCAGGCTCGGGATCTGCTCGGCGGCGAGCTCCGGATCGCTGCGGCAGCGAACCACGTGCGACCACTGCTGGCGCCAGGCGACGAACCTCGACTGACGCCGCGCGAGCTCGTCGAAGCTGTGCGCGATCAGCGTGAACGTGCAACGCGCGTCGACCCAGCGCGAGAGAGTCTCGACGATTCCCGGGTCGTTGAGCGGCCAGTCCATGAAGGTCGGATCGCTCATCACGATCTCGCGCGCCTTCGCGGCCTCGGCCTGCGCGAGTGCGGTCTGAACTGCATTGTGGAATTCGGCACGCGAGGCGATCTTGACGATGCTGTCGTCGCTCATGTCGGGTCCTCCTCGAAGTCTTCGATGGCGCTGCACCAGCCCGCCAGCAGCCAGTCTGCCAGGAGATCGCGCGCGCCAGCGCTGGCTCGCGCGACGCTTCTCGCATCGAGGTGGCGCCGATCGGCGAGGCGCCGCATCAGCGTCGCATCCAGGCCCGACGCGCGAAACGATTCGCCGTTGATGAAGACGTGACGGTCGTCGTAGAGCATGCGCGTGGCTCTGTCGAGGGCGACGGCGCCGACGCGAACGCCGGCCGACGCGCCCGGCGATCGCTCGAACCAGGTGCCCGGCTTGGGCTCGCTCAGCACTTCGCCCAGCGCCTGTTCGCGGCGGCGGGTGTCGGCGAGCAGACGCTCGACGGCCGTGTCGGCATAGCGGCGCAGACGCTCGGGAATACGCGCCGGCCGATCGGTCGCGGGCTCGCCGGCATCGCCGTAGCGGCGGTCATGGCGCACGGCCGCCGATTCGCCGTCTTCGACGGCCGCCTCCGCGATCCGCTGCACGAGCTCGGCGGCGAGGCCGCTTTCGACCGGCGCGCGAAAGCCGATCGAGGCCGTGAGGCATTCGCCGACCGCAATGCCGTCATGGCCCCAGCCCGGCGGCAGGTAGAGCATGTCGCCCGGCTCGAGCACCCAGTCGTGGCTTGCCACGAAGCCGCGCAGCATCTTGAGGGGAACGTCGCGCCGCCACGCCGGGTCCGCGCTCCTGCCGACCCGCCAGCGCCGCCGGCCGGCAACCTGCAGGAGGAACACGTCGTAGGAATCGAGATGCGGCCCGACGCCGCCGCCATCGGTCGCGAAGGAGAGCATGACGTCGTCGAGCCGGGCGTCGCCGACGAAGCGGAAGCGCTCGCGCAGCTGGTGGGCGGCGTGGTCGTGCAGATCGACGCCCTGGACCAGGAGCGTCCAGCGCGGGGTCGTCAACGCCGGCAGCGAGCGCCGCGGCAGTGGACCGTGGCGCACCGTCCAGTCGTGTCCCGAATGCACGACCAGGCGCGACTCGACGTCTTCCCGTGCGGCCAGCGCGAACAGGCGACGGCGATCGAATCCGGCCAGCGGCGCGGAGACCGCGGCGCGGATCAGGCGGGGCATGCGCTGCCAGTGTCGTCGCATGAAATCGACGGCCGACAGGCCGCCGAGCAAGGCCATCGGCCGTTCGAGATCCATGGCTCATTGTGCGATCATCGATCGATGGAAATCGCCGCGCCCTGTGTCGTGAGCCTCACCTGGCGCCTCGCCGATGCGCAGGGCACCGAGATCGACGAGCTCGCCGAACCGGTCGAATTCTTCTACGGCGGAAACGACCTGCTGGCCAAGGTCGAGGAGGCGATCGCCGGCGAGGCCGAGGGCTTCGAGACGACGCTTCATCTCGAGCCCGAGCATGCCTTCGGCGAGTACGACGCCGAGCTGGTCTTCTTCGAGGCGCGCGACATCTTCCCCGAGGGGGTCGACGCCGGCATGCAGTTCGAAGGGCCGCCGCCCGGCGCGAAGACCGAAGGCATGTCCGCCGAGGCGATCTACACGATCACCGAGGTCTATCCGGACCATGTCGTGCTCGACGGCAACCACCCGCTCGCTGGCATCGCCCTTCGCCTCGACCTGCGCGTGCGCGACGTGCGCGAGGCGACCGAGGAAGAAATCGAGGCGGGCAGTGTCACGCCGTCGGCGCTCGGCATCGCGCCCGCGGGCACGCGCCTGCACTGAAGCTCAGCCCGTCGGGTTCTCGGCGGCCACGGTCGCACCGGCCGCTGACTCCGGCGTCGTCACCGGCCCCTTGCCGCTGAAGCGATCGAGCGCCAGATAGATGACCGGCGTGATGTAGAGCGTGATCGCCTGGGAGAACACCAGCCCGCCGACGACCGCCAGGCCGAGCGGCTGGCGCAACTCGGCGCCGGCACCAAGGCCGATGGCGATCGGCAAGGCGCCCATCATGGCCGCGAGCGTCGTCATCATGATCGGCCGGAAGCGCAGCACGCAGGCCTCGCGGATGGCGTCCCTCGGCGCCATGCCGCGCGTGCGCTGCGCGTCGAGTGCGAAGTCGATCATCATGATCGCGTTCTTCTTGACGATGCCGATGAGCAGCAGGATGCCGATCGTCGCGATCAGCGTCAGGTCCTGATCGAACAGCCTGAGCGTCAGCAGCGCGCCGACGGCTGCCGAAGGCAGGCCGGCCAGGATCGTGAGCGGATGGATGTAGCTCTCGTAGAGCACGCCGAGCAGCACGTAGATGACGAGAAGCGCGGAGACGATGAGGATCGCCTGGCTGCCCTGCGAGCTCTTGAACACTGCCGCGTCGCCCCCGTACGCCGTGATGATCGACGCCGGCATCCGGATGTCCTCGCGGTACTTGTCGATCCTGGCGGTCGCATCTCCGAGCGCGGCGCCGGGCGCGAGGTTGAACGACACGGTCACCGCCTGCAGCTGGCCGACGTGGTTGATCGCGGTCGGCCCGACCGAGCGCTCGACGGTCGCGAAGCTAGACAACGGCACCAGGCCGCCGCTGCTCGACCGGACATAGATTTTGTTGAACGCGCTCTCGTCCTGCTTGGCGCCGGGGATCACCTCCATGATCACCTGGTAGCTGTCGGCAGCGGTGTAGATCGTCGAGACCTGGCGCTCGCCGAAGGCGCTGAAAAGGGCGGAGCGAAGGGCGTCGATCGAGACGCCGAGGGTGTTGGCGCGGTCACGGTCGATCTTGAGGGATGCCTGCAGGCCCTTCAGCTGCGAGTCGCTCGTCACGTCGCGAAAGAGCGGGTCGGCGCGCATCCGCTCTTGGAGCCGGAGCGCCCAGTCGTTGAGCTCGCCCGCCTGCACGCTCTGCAGGATGTACTGGTACTGCGCCTTGCTCGGCCGGCCGCCGAGCTGCAGGTTCTGGATCGGCTGCATGTAGGCGGCGATGCCCGGAACCTCGCGCAGTTTCCTGCGCAGCCCTTCGACGACCTCCTTCATCGGCCGCCGCTCGTCGCGCGGCTTGAGGTTGACGAAGAGGCGCCCGGTGTTCTGCGACCCGAAGCCGCCATTGAAGGAATTGACCGTCAGCACGTTCGGATCCGCACGCACGATCT
This sequence comes from Burkholderiales bacterium, assembly GCA_038250795.1. Taxonomy (GTDB): domain Bacteria; phylum Pseudomonadota; class Gammaproteobacteria; order Burkholderiales; family Burkholderiaceae_C; genus Schlegelella_A. The sequence continues at coordinate 14,547 of JBBSBZ010000043.1, forward strand.
CGGCGATCCGGCTCTGCAGCTGCACCATGGCCGGGAACGACGTGTCCTCGGCGGCCTCGGTGGAGATGCGGAGCTGGCCGATGTCCTCCTGGGGAAAGAAGCCCTTGGGAATGGTGACGAAGAGCCACGCCGTGGCGATGAAGGTGAGCAAGGCGACGACGAGAACGATGCCGCGGTGGCGCAGGGCCACGTCGAGCGAGCGGGCATATCGGTCGAGCACGGCGTCGAAGCCGTGCGCGAAGGCCCGCACGAGCGCTCCGGGCGGCTTCTTGTGCGCCTCGTCCTTCAGGAAGCGGCTGGCGAGCATCGGCACGAGCGTCAGCGAGACGAAGGCCGAGACGACGATGGCGAGCGAGACGATGACTGCGAACTCGTGGAACAGCAGCCCGATCACGCCCGGCATGAAGAAGATCGGGATGAACACGGCGACCAGCGAGCTCGAGATCGAGATGATGGTGAAGCCGACTTCGCGCGAGCCGCGCAGCGCCGCCTGGAACGGCGGCACGCCGTCCTCGACGTGGCGCATGATGTTCTCGAGCATGACGATCGCGTCGTCGACGACCAGGCCGACGGCGAGCGTGAGGCCGAGCAGCGAGATGTTGTCGATCGTGTAGCCGAACGCCCACAGCAGCGAGACTGCGCCGACCAGCGAGACCGGCAGCGACACCGTCGGAATGGCGGTGGCGACGAAGCGGCGCAGGAACAGGAAGATGACGAGCACGACCAGGACGATGGTGCCGATCATGGTCAGCGTCACGTCGTGCAGGGCAGCGCGGATCGAGACCGAGCGGTCGTTGACGAGCGAGATCCGCACCGAATGCGGAAGCTGCGACTGAAAGCCCGGCAACGCGGCGCGCACCGCGTCGACGACCTTGACGGTGTTGGCCTCGGGCTGGCGCAGCACGGCCAGCGAGAGCGAGGTCTCGCCGTTGAAGGTGGCCGCCGTCTTCACGGTCTCGAAGCTGTCCTCGACCTGGGCGACGTCGCGCAGGCGCACCGGGTTGCCGTTGCGGTTGCTGACGATCAGCTCGGCGAACTCGGCCGCGTTTCGCAGCTGCCGGTTCGCCGTCAGCGTCAAGGTCTGCGCCGGCCCTTCGAGCGTGCCGACCGGTGTGTTGGCGTTGGCGGCACGCAGCACCGCAGTGAGCTCGTCGAGGCTGATGTTGCGCGCGGCCAGCGCGTCGGGCAGCACGCGAACCCGGACTGCGAAACGCTTCTGACCGTAGATGTTGACCTGGGCCACGCCGTCCAGCGTCGACAGCGTCGGCGAGATCAGGTGCTCGGCGTAGTCGTTCAGGTCCGACAGGCTGAGCGACGGCGAGGTCAGCGCGATGAAGAGGATCGGCGCATCGGCCGGATTGACCTTGCGATACGACGGCGGCACCGTCATGTCCTGCGGCAGCTGGCGCTGGGCGCGCAGCAGCGCCGCCTGCACGTCGACGGCAGCGGCGTCGATGTCGCGCCCCTGGTCGAACTCGAGCGTCACCGAGGTCGCGCCGAGGGTGTTGGTCGAGCTGATGACGGCCAGCCCCGGAATCGTCTGGAACTGCTTTTCGAGCTGCAACGCCACCGACGTCGCCATCGACTCGGGGCTTGCGCCGGGCAGCGCCGCGAAGACGTTGATGACCGGCGTGTTGTAGCTCGGCAGCGCCGCCACCGGGATCTTGTTGAAGGCGATCGCGCCGGCGACGACGATGGCCGCATTGAGAAGCACCGTGAGCACCGGCCGGCGGATGAAGAGCTCGGAGAGGTTCATGGCATCGATCCCCAGGGGCTCGCGTCGCGCGCTACGCCGGCGTGGCCCGCGTGGCCGAGGCGCCCGCCGGATCTGCGCCGGCCGGGCCCGACGCGGCCCCGCCGCGGCGGCCGCGGCCGCTGCCTTCGGCGGCGGCGCGCTCGATCACCGCGGACCCGGGCCGCAGGTTCTGGCGTCCCTCGAGGACGATGCGCTCGCCCGGCTTGACACCGGTGACGGCGGCGTCCTCGCCGCTCGCGTAGACGATCTCGACGGGCCGCGCCGCGGCCTTGCCCTCCGCGTCGACGACGTAGACGATCTTGCCGCGCGGGCTCTGGATGACGGAGGCGAGCGGGATGACGCTGGCGCCCTTCAGCGTCTGCACGGTCAGGCGCACGGTGACGAAGGCGCCGGGCCAGAGCCGCTCGTCCTTGTTCGCGAATTCGGCCTTGACGCGCACCGTGCCCGACGACGCGTCGACGGCGTTGTCGACGAACTGGAGCCTGCCGTCGATCGAGCCGCCGCCTTCGGGCAGGAGGGCCGTCACCTTGCCGCCACCGGCGCGCAAGGTCGCGAGGGCGTCGCCGAGGTTTCGTTGCGGCAGGCTGAAGGAGACCGCGATCGGATCGAGCTGGGTGATCGTGACCAGGGGGTTGCCACCGGGCTGGACGAGGCTTCCGGCAAAGACGTTGATCGCGCCGGCCCGTCCGGCGGCGGGCGCGACGATGCGTGTGTACGACAGGCCGACCTGGGCCGCCGCGATCGCCGCCTTGTCAGCGGCGACGACGGCGCGCTGCGATTCGACCAGCGTCTGGTTGGTGTCGACCGCGCCCTGCGAGATGAAGTTCTGCTTGAAGAGATCTTGGCTGCGCCCGAGCTGGCGCTCGGCGTCGGCGAGCGCCGCCTGGTCCTTCGCGAGCTGCGCCCTGGCGCGGGTGACGTTGACCTCGTCGGTTCGCGCGTCCAGCGCGAAGAGCGGCTGGCCGGCCTTGACGAACTGGCCTTCCCTGATCTGGACCTTGGTGATCACGCTCGAGACCTGCGGTCGGACGTCGACGCTGTTGAGCGACGCGACCGTACCGGTCGCTTCCAGCACGACGCCGACGTCGCGCTGCTGCACGGCGACGGTCGTGACGCTGACCGGTGGCCCGCCACCGCCACCGCCCGCGGCCAATGGCGCCGACGCCGCTCCGGCGGCAGCCGCCACGGACTCGCCGGCCGGTCGCTTCAGGACGTACGCGGCGCCGGCAGCGATCAGGACCGCGGCGGCGATCGAGACGAGGACGGGCTTGTTCATGCGCCCGCGATTGTGGAGCCTGGACCGGAAGACACGAATCTCATCCGACGGAAGGCCCCGGGACGGCGCCCTCGGTGTCGAGGTATCGACGACA
>JBBSBZ010000044.1:0-17539 GCA_038250795.1 Burkholderiales bacterium
AGCCGAACCCATGCAGGATTTCCAGCGCGCCCGTGACCACATGGTGGATGTGCAGATCGCTCGCCGGGGCGTGCGTGACCCCCTGGTCCTGAACGCGATGCGACGCGTCCCGCGCGAGCTCTTCGTCGTGCCCGGCCACGAGGAGTCGGCCTACGAAGACCGGCCGCTCGCGATCGGCGAAGCGCAGACGATCTCTCAACCCTACATCGTCGCGCTGATGATCGAAACGGCCGGGGTCAGGCCGGGTGACCGAGTGCTGGAGGTCGGCGCGGGCTCCGGCTATGCGGCAGCGGTGCTGAGCCGGATCGCCGATCGGGTTCACGCGATCGAACGTCACCCTTCGCTGAGCGACAGCGCCGAGCGGCGCCTCGAGGCCCTGGGCTGCATCAACGTCCATCTGCGCACCGCAGACGGCACCAAGGGCTGGCCCGAGGCGGCGCCATTCGACGCCATCCTCGTATCTGCCGGTGGCCCCCGCGTGCCGCAACCGCTCAAGGAGCAGCTCGCGATCGGCGGCAGGCTGGTGATGCCCGTCGGTGACAAGTCATCGGACCAGCGACTCGTTCGGATCACCCGCACGAGCGCAACCGAGTATGCCGAGGAGGACTTCGGCGCAGTCTCGTTCGTGCCTCTCATCGGCGAGCATGGCTGGGCCCGATGAGGGCGTCGACCGGCAAGTGCAGTCGCCCGGCCGGCCTTGCCGTCGCCACATGACCCACCGTCCGCCGATCGGGGCGTGCAACTCAGCGGTTAGGATCGCAGCGCCGCGCCGACGCGCACGCCACCGACTCTCGAGGTATGCCATGTCCACACCCACCCGTGCCTTGCTTCGCACCCTGTTGCCCGTCGCGTTCGCGGCAGCCGCGCTGTTCTGCGCCGTGCCTTCGCAGGCCGCTGACGACATCTCCGCCGGCTCGCTCACCAACAGCCCGCCGATGATCGCGTACGCCGCGGACGGCACGACACTGCAGGGCATGATCGTCGACCTCGCGGCGGCGATGAGCAAGCAGATGGGCCGGCAGATCGTCTTCAAGCCGATGGCCTTCAGTGCCCTGATCCCGGGGCTCGAAGCGAAGAACATCGACATCGCCTTCACGGTGATGAACGACACGCCCGAGCGCGAGCAGGTGCTCGACTTCGTCGACTTCTTCAACTTCGGCACCAAGCTGCTCGTGAAGAAGGGCAACCCGGAGCACGTCGAAAGCCTCGAGACCGCCTGCGGCAAGACGGTCTCGACGGTGCAGGGCTCGACCCAGATCAAGCTCGCCGAGGGCATGAGCGCCGAGTGCACGAAGGCCGGCAAGCCGGCGATCACGATCATGCAGTACGCCCAGCCCTCGGACGCCCGGCTGCAGGTGCAGACCGGCCGGGTCGCGGCCTTCCTGGGCAACTCGCCGGTCATGGTCTATCTCGCCAAGACGGCGGGCGACGGCACGATCTTCGACGTCGTCGCCAACCACGAGTATCAGCCGGTGCCGATCGGCATCGCGGTGCCGAAGGGGAACACGGCCCTGCGCGACCAGCTCAAGAAGTCGCTCGATGCCGTGATCGCCGACGGCACCTACCTGAAGATCCTGCAGAAGCACGGCCTCGAGGGCGGCAACATCGGCAGCGCCGTCATCAACGGCGGCAAGAACGTCAAGCTCTGAGGCGCCGGCCGTGCCTGCCGCGGCGCCGCGCCGGGTCGTCCCGCTGCGCCGGCCCGGGCTCTGGCTGAGCAGCGCCCTCGTCGTCGTCGCCGCCGGCGCGTTGCTCGTGTCGGTGTGGAACAACCCGCACATCGACCACCGCGCGATCGCCCAGTTCCAGTTCGCGCCGGCGATCCTCGCCGGGCTTCGCGTCACCGTCGTGCTGGCGCTCCTGGCCGCCGTGATCGGCGCCGTCCTCGGCGTGCTGCTGGCCGTCATGCGCCTCTCGGACAGCCCCGTGCTGCGCCTCTTCAGCGGCGCCTACACGTGGCTGCTGCGTGGCACGCCGCTCCTGGTGCAGATCCTCCTCTGGGGCAACCTGGCGCTCCTCTTCCAGCACATCGGCCCCTTCAGCACCAACGCGCTGGTGACGCCCTTCGTCGCCTCGGTGATCGCCCTCGGCCTGAACGAAGCCGCCTACATGGCCGAGATCGTGCGCGCCGGCATCCTCTCGGTCGACCAGGGGCAGGTCGACGCCTCGCTCGCGCTCGGCATGTCGCGCGCCCTGGCGATGCGCCGCATCCTCCTGCCGCAGGCGCTGCGCGTGATCACCCCGCCGGCCGGCAACCAGTTCATCTCGCTGCTCAAGGCGACCTCGCTGGTCTCGGTGATCGCCGGTGGCGACCTCCTCACCGCCGCCGAGAACATCTCGTCGGCGAACCTGAAGACGATCGAGCTGATGCTCGTCGCGACGTTCTGGTACCTGGTGCTGACGACGATCACCAGCATCGGCCAGTACCTGGTCGAGCGTCGCCTGGCGCGCTCTGGCACCGGGTTCGGCAGTCGCTGATGAGCGCGATGCCAGCGAACGGCGACGGCAGCGCGCGGCCCATGGTCCGCGCCGAGGGCGTGCACAAGCGCTACGGCCGCGAGGAGGTGCTGAAGGGCATCGACCTGCAGGTCGCGGCGGGCGAGGTGCTCTGCCTGATCGGCCCGTCGGGCTCGGGAAAGAGCACCTTGCTGCGCTGCATCAACCACCTCGAGAAGATCGACGCCGGCCGGATCGAGGTCGACGGCGAGGCGATCGGCTACCGCGAGCGCGGCGACAGGCTGTACGAGATGCGCGAACGCGACGTCTGCCGCCAGCGCGCCGCGATCGGCATGGTGTTCCAGCGCTTCAATCTGTTCCCGCACATGACCGTCCTCGAGAACCTGACCGAGGCGCCGGTACGGGTGCGCGGCGAGCGGCCGGCAAGCGCCGTGGCGCGCGCCCAGGCGCTGCTCGAGCGCGTCGGCCTCGCCGACAAGCAGGGCGCCTACCCGTCGCGGCTCTCGGGCGGCCAGCAGCAGCGCGTCGCCATCGCCCGTGCGCTGGCGATGGCGCCCAAGCTGATGCTGTTCGACGAGCCGACGTCGGCGCTCGACCCCGAGCTCGTCGACGAGGTGCTTGCCGTCATGCGCGGCCTCGCCGACGACGGCATGACGATGATCGTCGTCACCCACGAGATGGCGTTCGCCCGCGACGCCGGCGACCGCGTCGCCTTCATGGACGGCGGCATCGTCGTCGAGCAGGGCACGCCGGCGGACGTCCTGGGCGAGCCGAAGCACGAGCGGACACGCAGCTTTCTGGCACGGCTGCTCGCCGGCGCGCGCGCCTGAGGCGGGCCGAGTCGGCCGGGCTCACCGGCGTCCACGGGTCCGGCGGCGCGCTTCGGATCGACATCGGTGCAACCCCTAGGTCGATGGGTCAGATCAACCGTCGGCTCGCAACCTATGCTGTCCGCGAGGCCGGCCAAGCGGCGGGCACGCCACGAAACTCACAGGCTCACCGACTTTTCCCTGCCGGATCGGTCGCCGCGACGACACGCCCATGCACACACCCAACATCGTCTTCATCGTGGCCGACGACCTCGGCTATGCCGATCTCGGTTGCTATGGCGGGCGGCCCGCGACCTTCGGCCCGGTTTCACCCGTCATCGACCAGCTGGCCGCCGCCGGGCTCAGGCTGACGAACGGCTATGCAAATTCGCCCGTGTGCTCGCCGACGCGATTCGCGCTGATGACCGGGCGCTATCAGTATCGGCAGCGAGGCGCCGCGGAGGAGCCGATCAGCATCCGTTCGCGCAGCAGCGACACGCTCGGACTGTCCCCCGGGCAGCCCACGATGCCATCCGTGCTGCGCAAGGCAGGCTGGCGCACGGCGCTGTTCGGCAAGTGGCATCTCGGCTACCCGCCGCACTTCAGCCCGCTGCGCTCGGGCTACGACACCTTCTACGGTCCGATGTCGGGCGGCGTCGACTACTTCACCCACCGCGGCACCGATGGCGCACACGACCTCTTCGAAGGGGAAGAAGAGGTCCACGACAGCGGCTATCTCACCGACCTCATCACGGAGCGCGCGGTCGACTGGATCGACGACGTCGCGGCCGCGAAGACGCCGTTCCTGCTGAGCCTGCACTACACCGCCCCCCACTGGCCGTGGGAGGCACGCAACGACATCGATAAGGTCGACGAGGTGGCTGACAACCTGTTCCACCTTCATGGCGGAAGCATCCACACGTACCACCGCATGATCCATCACATGGACGAGGGCATCGGCGCGGTGATGCAGGCCTTGCGTCGCCACGGCATCGAGGACGACACCCTGGTCATCTTCACCAGCGACAACGGCGGCGAACGCTACTCCGACAACTGGCCGCTGGTGGGCGGCAAGATGGATCTCACCGAAGGTGGAATTCGAGTGCCGTGGGTCGCGCACTGGCCTGCAGTCATTCGTCCCGGTCGCGTCAGTTCCCAGCACTGCATGACGATGGACTGGACGGCCACGGTGCTGGATGCGGCCGGCACTGCAGGACCGCTCGCGCTCGACGGCATCTCCCTGATGCCGGTGCTGCGAGGCGACCCGGTCTTCAGGCGCGTCATGCACTGGCGGATGAAGCATCGCGGCCAGCGCGCCATGCGCGACGGGCGGTGGAAGTACCTGCAAGTCGATGGCATCGAATATCTGTTCGACATCGACGCGGACGAGCGCGAGCGCGCCAACCGCGCTTCGCTGGAGCCGGAACGCCTCGTTTCCATGCGCACGGCCTGGCTCGCGTGGAACGACACCATGCCCGCGATCCCGGACGACGCGAAGGTGAGCCTCGGCTACTCCGTCAAGGACATGCCCCAGCGGTAAGCCCGCGACGAGGGCGCCGGACTACTCGGGGCGCGCCTTGGACAGCAAGGCGCCGATCAGGTCCATCGGAATCGGAAAGACGATCGTCGAGCCGCGATCGCCGGCCACCTGCGTCATCGTCTGCAAGTAGCGCAACTGCATCGCCTCGGGTTGCAGCGCGAGCATCCGTGCCGCCTCGAGCAGCGCCGAGGCGGCCTGTTTCTCGCCCTCGGCGTGGATCACCTTGGCGCGGCGCTCGCGCTCGGCCTCGGCCTGGCGCGCGATCGCCCGGATCATCACGTCGTTGAGGTCGATGTCCTTGATCTCGACGTTGGTGACCTTGATGCCCCAGCCGTCGGTCTGCGCATCGAGGATGCGCTGGACATCGAGGTTCAGGCGCTCGCGCTCGGCGAGCATCTCGTCGAGCTCGTGCTTGCCGAGCACGACGCGCAACGTGGTCTGCGCGAGCTGGCTCGTCGCCATCAGGTAGTCGGCGACCTGGATGATGCATTTCTCGGGGTCGATGACGCGAAAGAACATCACTGCGTTGACCTTCACCGGCACGTTGTCGCGCGAGATCACGTCCTGCGGGGGCACGTCGAGGGTGACGATGCGCAGGTCGACTCGCACCATCTGCTGCACCCCGGGAATCACGAGCACCAGTCCCGGTCCCTTGACCTTCCAGAAGCGGCCGAGCTGGAAGATCACGCCGCGCTCGTACTCGCGCAGGATGCGCAGCGTCGCGAACGCCAGCAATGCCAGCAGGACCAGCACGCCGCCAAGACCCACGTTGAAGAAATCGAGAATCATGATGCTCTTCCTCCGGATGATTCTTGCGGTTCGGCGCGAACTTCGAGAGTCAGGCCGTCGAGCCCCAGGACGCGCACCCTTTGCCCCGGCACGAGCGGCTGTGCGCTGCGCACTTTCCAGCGCTCGCCCATCACCTCGGCCCAGGTCTCGTCGCCTGCCACCTCGCGCACCTCGCCGGTGGCCCGAAGCAGCTGCTCGCGACCGCTGACGACGACACGTTTTCGCGCGCGCATCGCCAGCCCGACCGTGAGCACGACCACCGTTGCCGAGAGCGCCGCGAGCCCGAGGATCAGCGCCAGCGGCACGCCGGAACCGGGCTCGCCGTTGTCGAACAACAAGATGCCGCCGGCGACGAACGCGACCACGCCGCCGATGCCGAGCACGCCGAAGGTCGACAGCACCACCTCGGCGACGAGCAGCGCGACGCCGAGCAACAGCAGCGCAAGCCCGGCGTAGTCGACCGCCAGCAGCTGAAGCGCATAGGCGCCCAGCAGCAGGCAGATCGCGCCGGTGACGCCGGCCACGCCGGTGCCCGGCGACGCGAATTCGAAGATCAGTCCGTAGATGCCGATCATCATCAGGATCAAGGCGACGCTCGGATGGGCGACCGTCGCGAGCAGGCGCTGGCGCCAGTCGGGCAGCACCCGCTCCTGCGCCAGTCCGCGCGTCCGCAGGATCACGCTGCCGCCGGGCAGCTGCACCGTCTTGCCGTCGATCTGCGCGAGCAGGTCGGGCACATCCTGCGCGACGACCTCGATCACGTGCTGGCGCAGCGCCTCGCTCGCGGTCAGGCTGACCGCCTCGCGCACCGCGCGCTCGGCCCACTCGGCGTTGCGTCCGCGTTGCTGGGCAAGACCGCGGATGAACGCGGCGGCGTCGTGCACGCGCTTTGCGGTCATCGCGTCGCCGGCGGGCGCGTCGCCCGGTTGGCTCGCACCGCCCTTCGGCGCGGGCGCCGATGGCTCGCTGCCGGTCAGGCCGATCGCCACCGGCGTCGCCGCGCCGAGGGTCGTCGCCGGCGCCATCGCAGCAATCTGCGCCGCATAGAGGATGTAGGTTCCGGCGCTCGCGGCGCGCGCGCCCTGCGGTGCGACGTAGACGGCGACCGGCACTTTGGACGCCAGCATCGCCTGGATGATCTGGCGCATCGAGGTGTCGAGGCCGCCCGGCGTGTCGAGCTCGAGCACGACCAGCGCCGCCTGCTGCTGCTCGGCGCGGTGCAGGCCGCGCGCGATGTAGTCGGCGCTGGCCGGGCCGATCGCATCCTGCACCTGGAGCACGACGACCGGCGCGGCGCTCGCGCCGGTGACGGCGCCCGACAGCAGAGCGGCACCGACCAGCGCACTGCGCATCACCGTGCAGACCCAGCCCCGCAGCATCCGAACCTGCATCCAGGCACCTCCCGGTACGATGCGATTCATCCCCGCCGCGTCGCGGCGTCGATGCACCTCGTCCCATTGTGAGCCCGCGTGAAGAACCGGCACGAAGGACCCACCGGTGCGCGTTTCATCGGTTCGCCTGCTGTGCTGCCTCCGCGTTCACTTCGTCCTGGTGCGCGCGGATCTCGCGCGGCCACTGCGCCTTGATCCACGACAGGACGGCGACGATCTCGGAATCCGTCAGCACGCCTTCGAACGCAGGCATGGCGGAGTCGTAATCCTTGAGGTTCGACGCCTTGGCCACCCCGTATTTGGTGATCCGGAACAGCAGGTCGTCAGGGTGGTGCCAGGTGTGGCCGGAGGCGTCGTGAGGAGGCGCCGGGAAGCGTCCCGTCGCGTCCGTCCGGCGCCATTGCGGCTGTCCCTCGAGATGGACGCCATGACAGGCGGCGCAGCGCGCCTGGTAGATCTTCGCGCCCAGTTCCAGGACGTGCGGATCGTCGGGCCGCAGCGCGACGCGAGAACTGGTCCCGCTGTCGCAGGCAGCGAGTGCCAGCACGAATGCGCCGAGCGCAAGTGAACGTCGCCGGGGCCGGAAGGCTCTTTCTTTCATGGGAGGTTGATTCTCGTCGCAGCCGATCCCTCGCGATCGCCCGAGCCCCTTCGAGAGGTGCGGACCTGCGCGTCAGCTCTTGACCAGCAGTGGCGGCAATGGCGTCGGCCTTGCCGCGAGCCACAGGAGCGAGGCTGCGACCAGCGCGACCAGGATGAGAGAGCCGAAATTCAGCAGCTGCCACCCCTGGGTCGTCACGAGCACGCCGGATGAAAAAGACGTCACGGCGAGGGTGCTGAAGATGTACAGATTGAACGTGCCTTGCACGCGATCCCGTTCTTCGTCGGTATAGGTCGTCAGCGACAACGTGGTGGCGCCGACGAACAGGAAATTCCAGCCGATCCCGAGCAGGAACAATGCGACCAGGAAATGGTGCAGTTCAACGCCCGACAGCGCCATCGCGATGCTGCCCAGGTCCAGCAAGACCCCGACACCCATGATCTGAAGGACGCCGAAGCGTCGAATCAGATGGCCGGTGAAGAAGCCCGGGGCAAACATGCCGAAAACGTGCAGTTCGAGCACCAGCGCCACATTGTCGAACGGCAGCTTGAAGGACTGCATCGCAATGGGCGTCGCAGCCATCAGCAGATTCATCACGCCATAGCCGAGCGCACCCGCGGCAGCGGCCACGATGAACGCGGGCTGCCGCATGATTTCCCGAAGCGGTCGACCGCCCAGGCGTTCATGCTTGGGACGCTGCGGCGGGAAATCGATGAAGCGAAGGATCGCCATGGCGAGCAGGGCGACCGCGGCAAGCGACAGGTAGGCGCCCAGAAAAGGAGTGGCGGCCAGATTGCGCGTCTGCGACGCGAGATTGGGCCCCGCGACGGCGCCGATCAGACCGCCGGCAAGCACCAGCGAGACCGCCTTTTCGCGCCATGCCGGTGCTGCCAGTTCCACCGCGGCAAAGCGATAGAGGTTGGCGTTGGCGTTGTAGTAGCCCGCGACGAGGGTCGCCAGCGTCAACAGCCAGAAGTTCCTCATGAGCACGGCGAGGGCACACAGGAGGGCCGAACCCACGGCCACCGCCAGGCCGATCTGGAACGCGCCACGCCGTCCCCAGCGTTCCTGACTGCGTGCGACCAGGCCGGTCGTGATGGCGCCGCCGACCACGTAGGCCATGATCGGCAGCGTGGCCAGCCAGCTGCGTGGGGCCAGGCTCAGGCCCACGAGCCCGTTCATGGCGATGAATGCAACGTTGTTGGTGAGAAAGAGGCCCTGACAGAGGGCGAGCAGCCACAGATTTCGATTCATGAGGGGCGAAGCGGAGCGCGAGTCAGGCGGCGGGGATGGCCTGGCCTCACGAAGGAATGGTACCCGTGCTCTTGCGGCTGGCTCGGCTCACTTCGACGGCGCGTCGTCAGGCGAAGGCACGCCGCCGGTTGCCGCGTTGAGGCTGGCCATGCCCGTCTGGTCGTTGACCCGCGCGGGGGCGGACGCCGAAGGCGCCACCGGTTCTGGCTTTGCGGCAGCCCCTGGGAGCTCGCGGGGCGGCGCCCCTTCGACCTCGGCGCGCATGCGCGGCAGCGCGCCTGGCTGGGCGGCTTGCAGATACGAGATGAGCCCTTCGCGCATCAGGCAGCGAAGGTCCCAGCTCTGGCCCGCTGAAGGCGAGCTGACGATGACGCGCAACTGCATCGCACGCTCGCTGGTATCGACCACCTGGAGCAGGCAGACACGGCCGTCGTAGTCTTTCGAGCCCTGGGCGATCCGGGTCGCCTCGGCGCGCAGCGGCTCGAGCTCGGCCGTGTAGTCGACCCAGAGCATGACGCTGCCGATGATCTGTGCGCTGGTGCGCGTCCAGTTCTGGAACGGGTGCTCGATGAACCACTGGAGCGGGATCACGAGACGCCGCTCGTCCCAGATCTTCAGGACCACGTAGGTCCCGGTGATCTCCTCGACCCGCCCCCACTCGTTCTCGACGATCAGCACGTCGTCGATCCGGATCGGCTGAGACAGCGCGATCTGCAGCCCGGCGAGGAGATTGCCGAACACCGAGCGGGCGGCGATGCCGATCACCAGTGCCGACAGGCCCGCCGAGGCGAGCAGGCTGGCGCCGAACTGGCGCGCCCGGGGGAACGTCATGAGGATGAAGGCGAGCCCGGCGAACACGAGCACGCCGATGGCGATGCGCGAGAGGACGCGCGTCTGGGTGAGGATGCGGCGCGCCTCGAGGTTGTCGGCGACGTCGCGCGGATGGCGCAGTGCGACGGCGTCGGCGATGCCTCGAACGACGGCGATCGCCGTCGCGGTGAGGGCGGCGATCAGGAGCACGCCGTTCAGGTGGCGCACGGCATCGATCCCCGGCTGAGTGTCGGGGACGCCTTCCCACACGATCTGCAGGGCGACGAGGGGTGCCACCCACTGCAAAGGCGCATGCAGGCGCTCGAGCACCGCATGCATCACGGGGGAGTGGCGCATGACCCGGGTCAGGATCGGGCGGGCGATCCGATAGGCGAGAAGTGCCGCGAGGACGGCGGCAGCGGCGATCGCGGCGGGCTGCCACCAGAGGGTGAGGACATCGAGGCTCATCCTCGAAGGGTAGCAACCGCCGTACCGTCAGCCGACGCGTGTCGGCGCAGGGCATTACATCGTCGATGGCAAGGTCGCAGCCCGGCCGCCGTCCGCGACCTCGCACCGAACGACGCAGGCGCGCTTCCGCGCGCGTCGCCGGCCCGCCGGAGTCACATCACCGCTCCCACCTGCCACGGCACGAACTCGTTCTGGCCGTAGCCGTGCTGTTCGCTCTTGCTCTTCTCGCCCGACGCCGTGGCCAGCACCAGTTCGAAGATGCGCCGACCCATGTCCTCGATGCTCGCGCTGCCGTCGATGATCTCGCCGCAGTTGATGTCCATGTCTTCTTCCTGGCGCCGCCAGAGCGCGCTGTTGGTCGCGAGCTTGAGCGAAGGGGAGGGCGCGCAGCCGTAGGCCGAGCCGCGGCCGGTAGTAAAGCAGATCACGTTCGCGCCGCCGGCGACCTGGCCGGTGGCGCTGACGGGGTCGTAGCCCGGCGTGTCCATGTAGACGAATCCATGCGCCGTCACGGGCTCGGCATACTCGTAGACCGCTTCCAGGTTGCTGGTGCCTCCCTTGGCCACGGCGCCGAGCGACTTCTCGAGGATCGTGGTCAGCCCGCCCGCCTTGTTGCCGGGCGAGGGGTTGTTGTTCATCTCGCCCTCGTTGATCGCGGTGTAGTGTTCCCACCACTTGATGCGTTGCACCAGCCTGTCGCCCACCTCGCGCGTCACGGCACGGCGGGTGAGCAGGTGCTCGGCGCCGTAGATCTCGGGCGTTTCGGAGAGGATGGCGGTGCCACCGTGCGCCACCAGGAGATCGACCGCACGTCCGAGCGCCGGATTCGCACTGATGCCCGAGTAGCCGTCGGAGCCGCCGCACTGCAGACCGATGGTGATGTGCGCAGCGCTGCACGGCTCGCGCCCGATCGCGTTGGCGCGCGGCAGCATCTCGTCGATGAGCTGCACGCCCCGGGCCACCGTCTTGCGCGTGCCGCCGGTGTCCTGGATGTTGAAGACGCGAAAGTTCTCGCCCTCGGCGAGGTTGCCCGTGGACAGCCAGGCATTGATCTGGTTGGCCTCGCAGCCCAGCCCGACCACCAGCACGGCGGCGAAGTTGGCGTGCGTGGCGTAGCCGGTCAGCGTGCGTTCCAGGATCCGCATGCCCATGCCCTCGGTGTCCATGCCGCAGCCGGTGCCGTGTGTGAGCGCCACCACGCCATCGACGTTGGGGTAGGCCGCCAGGGCCGCCGGATTCGTCTGGCGCGAGAAGTGATCCGCGATCGCCCGCGCGGCCGTGGCCGAGCAGTTCACGCTCGTCAGCACGCCGATGTAGTTGCGCGTTGCCACCCGGCCATCGGGGCGGACGATGCCCATGAAGGTGGCCTCTTGCCTGTCGGGCGCAGGTTTGACGTCGGCACCGAAGGCATAGTCGCGCGCGAAGTCGCCCTTGTCCGCGCCCATGTCGAGGTTGTGCGTGTGCACGTGCTCGCCAGGCGCGATCGGCTTGCTGGCGAAGCCGATGATCTGGTTGTAGCGGCGCACCGGTTGACCTGCCGGGATCGCACGGACGGCGACCTTGTGGCCGGCGGGGATCAGGCCGCGCACGGCGATGCCTTCGATTTCGGCGCCGCCGACCAGCTGGCTGCGGGCGATGACGACGTCGTCGGCGGAGTGAAGTCGGATGAACGGAATCATCATCTGGGCAGGCGTCCGGCTGAAGCGCTTCGCGCCCGCGCTAGTGGTAGAACTGGTTGGGCAGCCACATCACCAGCGAAGGCACGTAGGTGATCACCACCAGCGCCACCAGCAACGGGATGAGCCAGGGCAGGATCGCCATCGTCGTGCGCTCGAAGCTCAGGTTGGCGATCCGCGCCAGCACGAACAGGACCATGCCCATCGGAGGGTGCAGCAGGCCGATCATCAGGTTGAGCACCATCACGAGACCGAAATGGACCGGATCGACGCCCAGGTGGGTGGCGATCGGCAGCAGGATCGGCACCAGGATCGTGATCGCGGCAGTCGGCTCCAGGAAGCAGCCGACGAACAGCATCAGGAGATTCGCCAGCAGGAGAAAGACCCAGGCCTTGTCGGTGAAGGCCAGCACCCAGCTGGCGATGTCGGCCGTGACGCCGGTGGCCGTCAGCATCCAGCCGAAGATCGACGCCGCCGCGACGATGAACAGGACGGTGCTGGTGGTCTCGACCGTGTCCAGGCAGACCTTGACGAACATCTTCCAGGTCATGGTGCGGTACCACACGAGGCCCAGGATCATCGCCCAGATGCAGGCGGCGATCGCGCCTTCGGTCGGGGTGAACAGGCCCGTGGTCATGCCGCCGATGAGCAGGATCGGCGTCATGATGGGCAGCACGGCCTGGAAGCGGTAGATGCGATCGAGCACGAACAGCAACGCGAAGCCGAAGAAGACCGTGAGTCGCTCGGGGCTGCCCGCCTTGGTGATCAGGACCCACAGCGCCAGCGGCCAGGCAATCACGATCGCCAGCTCGACCATGGCCTTGAAGAACTTGGTGCCGGAGAACTCGACGTCACCGCCCCAGCCGTTCTTGTAGGCGTAATAGCTGACCGTGAGCATCATCAGGATGGTCAGCAGGGCGCCGGGCAGGATGCCGGCCAGGAACAGTGCCCCGACCGAGGCATTGGCCATCATTCCGTAGATGACGAAGGGCAGGCTGGGCGGAATGATCGGCCCGAGCGTGGCGGAGGCGGCCGTGACGCCGACCGAGAACTCGGTCGAGTAGCCGTGCTCCTTCATGGCCTTGATCTCGATCGTGCCCAGGCCGGCGGCGTCGGCGATGGCGGTGCCGCTCATGCCCGCGAAGATCACCGAGGCCAGCACGTTCACGTGCCCCAGGCCACCGCGCAGCCAGCCCACCAGGGCCATCGCGAAGTTGAAGATGCGGGTCGTGATTCCCGCGTTGTTCATCAGGTTGCCGGCCAGGATGAAGAAGGGCACGGCAAGCAGAGGAAAGCTGTCGATGCCGCTGATCATGCGGTGGACGACGACGAACGCCGGCAGGTCGCTCGCGACCAGGATGTAGGCCAGCGACGCGCCCGCCATGGCGATCGCAACGGGCATGCCGCCGGCGAGGAAGAGGAGGAAGAAGACTTTGAGCACGGTATCGGTCCCCGGGGAAGTCGCGCGGTCGACGGCTCAGTGATCGGCCAGCGTGGTCTCGGGCCGCTCGAGCACGCTGTAGCCGCGGGCCCAGTGCCGGCGCGCCACCTGGATCGAACGCCAGGTCATGCAGACGAAGCCGAACAGGCACATTCCGTAGACGACATTCATCGGCGCGTCGACCAGCGTCATGCGCGTGTTGCCGCCGACCTTCATCATCATGTGGATCGTCATGACCACCGCGGCGGCCAGGAACGCCGTGCGCAGCACGTCGACCGCGCGCGAGAGCCAGCGTCCCACCGCCGCCGGCAGGTGGCGGTAGAAGAAGTCGACCTGGATCTGGCTGTTCCTCGCCACGCCGACCGACACGCCGATGAACACCACCCCGATCAGCATGTAGCGCGCGATCTCCTCGGTCCAGGCGGCCGAGTCGTTCATCACGTAGCGGGTGATGAACTGGTAGAACACCGTCAGCCCGAGGAGCCAGAAGAGCACCAGCGAGATCCAGCCTTCTGCGATGACGTCCGACAGGTCGACGGGCTCGTCCTCCATCAGGAGGTTGCCTTCGTCGTCGAGCACCCGGGCTTCGGCCCCGGGTGCGATTTGCTTGTCGTGCGGCATGGGCTGGGCGGCGCTGGCGTTGCGCTGCTACTTCAGGTTGACGATGCGGTCGTAGTCCTGTTGGCGATAGCCCTGCGCCGCGGGCGTCGTGTTCTTGAGCACCGCGTCCGCGAACGCCTTCTTGTCGACCACGATCACGTTGTTGCCCTTCTTCTTGAATTCGTCGACCAGTCGCGCCTCCGAGGCGATGATTTCGCGCCCGGTCTTCTCGGCGGCTTCCTGTGCCACCTGCTCGAACGCCTTCTGATCGGCCGGTGTCATCTTCTGCCAGACCGAAGGCGAAACGATGGTCAGCAGCGAGTCGATGATGTGGCCGGTGAGGGAGATGTTCTTCTGAACCTCGTAGAACTTCTTGGCCTCGATGGTGGGCAGCGGGTTCTCCTGCGCGTCGACCGTGCCGTTCTGCAGCGCCAGGTAGACCTCGGCGAAGGCAATGGGCGTCGGATTCGCGCCCAGCGCCTTCGGGAAGGCGAGATAGGCCGGCGCGTCGGGGACGCGAATCTTCAGTCCTTTCATGTCTTCGGGCTTGGACACCGGATGCGCCGCGTTCGACGTCACGTCGCGCGCGCCGTAGTAGGTGAGGGCGACGATGTGGTTGCCGGTCTTGTCGTCGTAGCCCTTGGCGAGCTCCTTGAAGACGTCGCTCTTCGCGTACTTGAGGATGTGCTCCGAGTCACGGAAGATGAACGGGAAATAGGTGACCGACAAGGGTTGGTAGCTGCGTCCCGCGAAGCTGGCGCCGGTGTAGATGATGTCGACCGTGCCCAGCGTCAGGCCCTGGTTGATGTCCGACTCCTTGCCGAGGCTGGAGGCCGGGAACACCTGGATCTCGTAGCGACCGTTGGTGCGCTTCTTGAATTCCTCGGCCGCCCAGACCGCGTTCTTGTGGAAGGGCTCGGACGTCTCGTAGACATGCGCCCACTTCAGCTTGGTCTGCGCCTGTGCAATGCCGAAGCTGCCCGCAGCGCCCGTCAGAAGGGCGAGAGCGGCGATCGTCTGGATAGCAATCCGTCTTGGGTTCGTCATCGTCTGTCTCCGTCGTGGTGGTGAAAGTGGTGCGCCTCAGGCTGCACGGGCGCGGCGCCAGCTGGCGCTGAAGCGCTGATGCGCCTTGTCGATGTGATGGTGCATCGCGAGGCGTGCCGCGGCGGGGTCGTGCGCCGCGATGGCGTCGCGGATGGCCTCGTGCTCGTCGATGGCGGCGCGCCAGGACTTGATGGTTTCGAAATAGCCGCCCAGGCGCGTGAAGATCGGGCCGCGGCGCGAATCCCAGAACGCCTGCACCGTCTCGACCAGCACGGCGTTGTCGCAGGCGCCGACGACGGCAAGGTGAAACTCGCGATCACCCTCCAGCGGCATCACGTTGCGGTCGGCCAGCGCGCGCATGGTCTCGATCGCCTGGCTCATGGCCTGCACGTCCTTGCGTTTGCCAAGGCCGGCCGCCAGGGCAGCGGTTTCGCCTTCCACGACGCGCCGGGCGCGGATGAGCTCCAGCGGTCCCCATTCGGTTTCCGCCACGGGTGCGGCCGCGCGATGCGATCGATCGAGCACGTACACGCCCGATCCGGTGCGAATCTCGACCCAGCCCTCGACCTCGAGCGCGATCAGCGCCTCGCGCACCGATGGCCGGCTCACGCCGAGCTGCTTGGCAAGCTCGCGTTCGGCCGGAAGATGCGCTCCCACGGCGAAGTCGCCCGCGCCGATCAGCGCGCGCAACTGCTCGGCGATCTGTCGGTACAGCCGTTGCGGCTGGATGGTTTGCAGTTGCGCGAGCAAGGAGAGGCGGAGCCGGGAATTGGCCAAGTGGTCAGGCCGGCCGAGGATACGAGCGTGCCGCCTGCGGGCTATCCGGCCAAACCCGTGTCGCGCGCAATTGCCGTCGCAAAATGGGGCTCGGAGTCGTCGACTTCCTGATTGGGGAGGCGAACGACGCAACCAGCCCGAGCACGCCATGACCGCCCATCCGACCTTCATCGAAGCACGCGATTTCCTCCTTCGTCACCGTGACGACTACGAGACCGCGTATCGCGATTTCGTGTGGCCGAAGCAGGACGAGTTCAACTGGGCGATCGATCACTTCGATGCGATGGCACGCGGCAACGATGCGCCCGCCCTGTTCATCGTCGGCGACGATGGCAGCGAGGTGAAGAAGTCGTTCGCCGAGATGTCGGCGCGCTCCTCCCGGGTCGCGAATTTCCTGCGCAGGCTGGGCGTCAAGCGCGGCGACCGGCTGCTGCTGATGCTGGGCAACGAACTCGCGCTGTGGGAGGTGATGCTCGCGTCGATCAAGCTCGGTGCCGTCCTGATTCCGGCGACCTCGCTGCTCACCACCGAGGACCTTCGCGACCGGCTCGATCGCGGCAACGTGCGGCATGTGATCACAGCGAGCGCGCAGACATCGAAGTTCGATCCCCTGCCCGGCAGCTACACGCGGGTGGCGATCGGCGCGGCCGTGAGCGGCTGGCAGAACTTCGACGATGCGGCCGGGGAGTCCGAAGCCTTCGTGCCCGATGGCGTCACGCAGGCCGACGACCCCATGCTGCTCTACTTCACGTCGGGCACGACCGCCAAGCCCAAGCTCGTGCTGCATACCCAGCAGAGCTATCCGGTGGGTCATCTGTCGACGATGTACTGGATCGGTCTGAAGCCCGGCGACGTGCACCTGAACATCTCCTCGCCCGGCTGGGCCAAGCACGCGTGGAGCTGCTTCTTCGCGCCCTGGAATGCGGGCGCCTGCATCTTCATCTACAACTACGCGCGCTTCAACGCGCAGGGGCTGCTCTCCGCCCTGGCCGCGAACAAGGTGACGAGCCTGTGCGCGCCGCCGACCGTGTGGCGCATGCTGATCCAGGAAGACCTGGCGGCGTTCAGGGAGCGTCTGAGCCTGCGCGAGGTCGTCGGCGCGGGCGAGCCGCTCAATCCTGAAATCATCGAGCGGGTCCGCAGCGCGTGGGGCCTGATGCTGCGTGACGGCTACGGTCAGACCGAGACGAGCGCGCAGATCGGCAACCCGCCGTCGCAGGCCGTGAAAGCCGGCTCCATGGGGCGGCCGCTGCCCGGCTTCAGGATCGCGCTGCTCGACGTCGACGGCCGGCCCGCCGACGAGGGCGAGGTGTCGATCGATCTCTCGCGCCGGCCGGTCGGCCTGATGGCGGGCTACGAGGACAGCGCCGAGAAAACGCAGGAAGCCATGCGCGACGGCTACTACCGGACCGGCGATGTCGCCTCTCGCGACGCCGACGGATACATCACCTTCGTGGGCCGCGCCGACGACGTGTTCAAGGCATCCGACTACCGCATCAGCCCCTTCGAGCTCGAGAGCGCATTGATCGAGCACGAGGCCGTCGCCGAAGTGGCCGTTGTGCCGAGCCCCGACGCGCTGCGCCTTGCCGTGCCGAAGGCCTACCTCATCCTCGCCGCGTCGGCGACGCCGAACGAAGCCCTCGCCGCAGCGATCTTCGCGTTCGCGCGCAAGCAGCTCGCGCCCTACAAGCGGGTCCGGCGCATCGAATTCGTGACCGAGCTGCCGAAGACCATCTCGGGAAAGATCAGGCGCGTGCAGTTGCGCGCCCAGGAAGCGGCACAGCGGGCCGGCGGTGCGCGCGGCGCGCACGAATACTTCGAGGAAGACTTCGCCGGGTGAGGTGGGACGCGCCGGGCGCTATTCCCGTTCTTTCGAATG
>JBBSBZ010000045.1:0-17344 GCA_038250795.1 Burkholderiales bacterium
GCTGCCGATCACGACCGGCAACAGCTACAGCGCGTCGGCCGCGCTCTGGGCCGCCCACGACGCGCTCTTGCGGCTGGGCCTGGTCAAGCCCGGCCGCGCCGGGGAACGGGTGCCGTTCAAGGCGATGGTCGTCGGCGCCACCGGCTCGATCGGCGCCGCGTGCGCGCGACTGCTGGTGCGCGCCGCCGAGGAGGTCACGCTGGTGTCGCCCGAGACCCCGAAGCTGCTGGCGCTGAAGGAATCGATCCTGCTGGAGACGCCCGACGCCCGGGTCATTCTCTCGGCGCAGGCCGACACGCACATCAGCGAGATGGACATGATCGTCACCGCGACCTCGGGCGCGGGCAAGAAGGTGCTCGACATCATGAAGGTCAAGCCCGGCTGCGTCATCACGGACGTCGCACGTCCCCTCGACCTGCCGCCCGAGGAAGTCGCCAGGCGCCCGGACGTGCTGGTGATCGAGTCGGGCGAGATCCAGCTGCCGGGTGATGTCTCGATGAAGAACATCGGCCTGCCGAAAGGCGTGGTCTATGCCTGCCTGGCCGAGACGATCGTTCTCGCGCTCGAGGGGCGCTTCGAGAATTTCACCGTCGGCCGGGCGATCGAGTGGGAGAAGGTGCGCGAGATCTACCGGCTCGGCCTCAAGCACGGCATGAAGCTCGCGGCGATCTCGGGCGTCGACGGCGTGCTGAGCGACGACGACATAGCCCGCGTCCGCAAGCTCGCTCTGGCCGCGCGCGCCCGGCTGCGCGCTGCGCCGCGAAAGACGGTAAGGACGAGGGCACGGCCGGCGCCGCCTGAACGCGCTGCGGCGCCGCTGCGAAGGAGAACCAGCGCATGAAGGCACTGAGCGGACTCGATGGCGCTTTCCTCCATCTCGAGACGCCGGAGACGCCGATGCACGTCGGCTCGTTGCACCTGTTCGACCTGCCGCCGGGCTACCGCGGCGACTTTCATGCCGCCATCAAGCGACAGATGAAGTCGCGCATCCATCTGGCGCCGGTCTTCACGCGCAAGCTCGCGCCGATGCCGCTGCAGTTCGCCAATCCGGTCTGGGTCGAGGACGACCGCGTCGATCTCGACCACCACGTCCACCGCATCACGCTGCCGGTCCCCGGAACGCAGGCCCAGCTCGAGGATTGCGCCGGCCGGCTGCATTCGGAGCTGCTCGATCGCAATCGCCCGCTCTGGCGTCTCTACGTCTTCGACGGCCTCGAGAGCGGCCAGTCGGCCTACTACGTCAAGGTCCACCACGCGGTCCTGGACGGCCAGGCCGGCGTGCTGCTGGCGCAGGCGCTTTTCGACGTCACCGCCAAGGCGCGGCGCGTTTCGCGCGGCAGCGCGGCGCACGGCGAGCATCCGGGCCTCGCCGCGCTCGCCGCTGCCGCGCTCAAGCACGACGCCGGCCAGTACATCAAGCTGCTGCGCCATCTGCCCGACGTCGTGAAGACGCTCGCCGGCCTGTTCCGCGCCGCCCCTGGCGAGACGAAGGGGGAACTCGGGCAAAACTTCGCGTTCGGCCCGAAGACGCCGCTCAACGTGGCGGTGACCGGCGAGCGCGGCTTCGCGGCGATGTCGGTTCCGGTCGCGACGCTCAAGGCGCTCGCGCAGGCGCACGACGCGAAGCTCAACGACATCGTTCTCGCGCTCTGCGGCGGCGCGCTGCGCCGCTACCTGCGATCGCACGGGGGCCTGCCGAAGAAGCCGCTGATCGCCGCGATGCCGATCTCGCTGCGCAAGCCGGGCAACACCGACTTCACGACACAGGCCACGCTGAGCCTGGTCAACCTGAACACCCACATCGCCGATCCGCTGAAGCGACTGCGCGCGATCCGCGATGCGGCGGGCGCGGTCAAGGCGCTGGCGCGGCGATCCAGTGGCGTGATCCCGACCGACTTCCCCTCGATCGGCGTGCCGTGGGTGCTGCACGGCCTGGCATCGCTCTACGGACGATCAGGCATTGCCGGCGCGATACCGCCGATCGCCAACGTCGTGATCTCCAACGTCGCCGGACCGCAGGTGCCGCTCTATGCGGCGGGCGCGCGCATGGCCACCTACTGGCCGCTGTCGATCGTCGAGCACGGCCTCGGCCTCAACATCACCGTGATGAGCTACGCAGGCGCGATGGGATTCGGCTTCACGACGGCAAGGAATGCCGTTCCTGACGCGCGCGCGTTGTCGGCTGCGCTGCTGGAGGCGCTCGACGAGCTGGTGGCGCGAAGCCGGCCCGCGGCAGCGAAAACGACGGCAAAAAAGCCGTCCGGCCGCGAGGCGCGCTCTACGCGTGCCCTGGCATCGCCAGCCGGCCGACCTCGTTCGCCCAAGGCAGCATCAGCGACAGCAGCAGTAGCTTCTCGAACTCGGGCGCGAAGCGCTCGATGATCCGCTGCGGGTCGGCACAGCGCCGGACATCGGTGATCAGGCCGAACTGGACGCCGCCGGCGTACGAGACGATGCTCACGCCGACGCCGACGTCGCCCGACGAAGGCACCCAGAAGATGCTCTGCCGCAAGGTGCTCCCGCAGAAGACGAGGGCCTCGGCCGGCCCCGGCACGTTCGTCATCACCGCCGTCGTCTTGCGCAGGAAGACGTCGGAAAGCGCCGCCTGCAGCGGCCGGGTCAGCACGCCCGACACGGCCAGGAGGGCGTAGGCGAGGAGCGGCTGGTAACTGCCCTTCATCTCGCGCATTCGGGCGCGCACCGCGTAGACGCACTCGACCGCGTTGTCGATGCCGATCGGCAAGAGCACCGGCGCGAGGCCGAAGCGGTTGCCGAGCTGCCAGGCCTGGTCGATGGGGCGCAGGTTCACCGGCACCATGGCCCGGATCTCCTTGCCCGCGGGATCCTCGCCACGCTCGCGCAGGTAGCCGCCGATCGCGCTGGCGGCACACGCGAGCAGCACGTCGTTGACCGAGCAGTTCAAGGCCTTGCCGACCGCCTTGACGTCGGCGAGCGGCAGCGGTTCGCACCAGGCCACCGCCTTGGCGCCGTCGAGTGGCCCCTTGAGCAGGGTCGGCGAATCGTCGGGCAGGAGCGCGAGGGCGGCGGCGTCGCGCAGCACGCGGTAGCCGGCGCGCGCCAGCGTCGCGGTCTCGCCGGCGGTGCGCTGCGGATGGGCGAGCCTCTCGATCGCGCCGACCACGCCGTCACCGTACAGGCCGATCGCCTTGACGGCGGCCCCGGTCAGGGGCTGGATCACCGCGTCGGCGAGCCAGTCGACGTCGTCGTCCACCTCGTCGTCGTCCACCTCGTCGTCGTCGCGCCCCGGTCGAGGCAGCTCGGTGGCGCCGTCGGCGATCGACAGAAGCACCGCGTTCAGAGCGATGCCGTCGGCGATGCAGTGATGGATGCGCACGATCAGCGCGCTGCCGTCCTCGTAGCGGTCGATCAGGTGGATCTGCCAGAGCGGATGTGCCGGGTCGAGCGGCGTGGCGGCGAGCTCGCTGGCGCGCGCCTGCAGGGCCGAGCGTTCGCTCTGGCCGCGCCGTCGAACCAGCCTCTCGCGCACAAGATGGCGCTCGATGTCGAAATCGTCGTCCGCGACCCAGTACGAGAGCACGGCCTCCTGGACGACCTTCTGGCGGAATCGCGCATAGCGGAGCAATCGCGACGCGAGGCGCTCGCGCAATGCCGCGGCGTCGAGCGCGGGCCGCAGCAGCCAGACGCCGACGATCAACATCAGGTTGACGCCGCTGTCCATGCGCAGCCAGGCCGTATCGACACGCGACATCCGCTCGGAACTCAGGGTCATTCGGTCACTCCTGGATCGAGGCCGGCGCCGGCCCCGGGCGCATCGTGCGTCACTCCGGTTCGCATTTGACCGCCGGCGTCGGCGCGGGGAACTGATGAAGCGCAGGAAAAAGTTTGCACGGACATGACGCCGCTCAAGGCGCACGGATGGCTAGCTTGTCTACTCGACGTGTCGGACCGCCGCTCTCCTGACCCGGGCGCTGGCGATGCATCTGCGCCGCAAAGGAGTGCCTCGGATGGACAAGATCTGGCTGAAGAACTACCCGCCCGGCATTCCGCCCGAGGTGGATCTGACGGAATTCTCGTCGCTGAAAGACATGCTGGAGCACAGCTGCCGGCGTTTCGGCTCGCTTCCCGCCTATAGCAACATGGGCTCGTCGATCAGCTACGCGCAGCTCGATCAGTCGAGCCGCGACTTCGCCGCCTATCTGCAGCAGTCGCTCGGGCTCAAGAAGGGCGATCGGTTCGCGATCATGATGCCCAACCTGATGCAGTACCCGGTCGCCTTGTTCGGCGTGCTGCGCGCCGGCCTGGTGGTGGTCAACGTCAACCCGCAATACACCGCGTCGGAGCTCGAGCACCAGCTCAAGGACTCGGGTGCGACGGCGATCGTGGTCCTCGAGAATTTCGCGCACACGGTCCAGGAGGTGCTCGACCGCAACCCCGGGCTGGCGCTGGCGGTCGTCACGACCGAGGTCGGCGACATGCTGCCGGCGCTCAAGGAAGTCGTCACGAACGTCGTCGTCAAGTACGTGAAGAAGATGGTGCCGGGCTGGAAGATCTCGGGCGCGGTCGAGTTCAACGCGGCCCTGCGCAGCGGCCGCGGACTCCGGCTCGACGACGTGGCGGTCGCTGTCGGCGACACGGCATTCCTCCAGTACACCGGCGGCACGACCGGTGTGGCCAAGGGGACGGTGCTCAGCCACGGCAATCTCGTCGCCAACCTGCAGCAGCTCAGCGCATGGATCGCACACGATCTCGAAGAGGGCAAGGAGGTGTTCGTCTGCCCGTTGCCGCTCTATCACGTCTTCGCGCTGACCTCGAGCCTGATGTTCACGAAGATCGGCGCGCACACGATCCTGATCACCGACCCGCGCAACATGGAGGCGTTCCTGCACGATCTCCGCAAGTACCCGTTCACCGCGATCATCGGCGTCAACACGCTGTACCGGGCGCTGCTGGATACGCCCGGCTTCGCCGACGTCGACCTGCGCCGCCTGAAGCTGGCGAGCGCCGGCGGGATGGCGGTCCAGCGGATCGTCGCCGGACGCTGGGCGAAGACCGCAGGCGTGCCGCTCATCGAGGGCTACGGGCTGAGCGAGACCTCGCCGGTCGTCATCTCGAATCCTCTCGGCATCGAGGAATGGACCGGGACGATCGGCATGCCGATTCCTTCCACCGAAGCCGCGATCCTCGACGACAACGGCATCGAGGTCGCGCAGGGCGAGGTCGGCGAGATCTGCGTGCGCGGGCCGCAGGTGATGGCGGGCTACTGGAACCGCCCCGACGAGACGCGCAACGCGTTCACCGGCGACGGCTGGCTGCGCACGGGCGACATGGGCACGATGGACGAGCGCGGCTACTTCAGGATCACCGACCGCAAGAAGGACATGATCATCGTTTCCGGCTTCAAGGTCTTCCCGAACCAGATCGAGGACGTCGTCGCGCAGCACCCGGGGGTCGCCGAGGTCGCGGCGATCGGCGTTCCGGACGAGCGGTCGGGCGAGGCGGTCAAGATCATCGTCGTCCGCAAGGATCCGACGCTGACGGCGCAGGCCCTGATCGAGTACTGCCGACAGCATCTCACCGGCTACAAGACGCCGAAGATCGTCGAGTTCCGGACCGAACCGCTGCCGAAGTCGAACCTCGGCAAGATCCTGCGGCGCCAGCTGCGCGACGCGCCGGTCGCGGCGGGTTGACCGCAGTCGACGCATCCGCGCCGACGAAGGCATCGTCGGCGCATCACCATGGTCGCTTGCGCTCGAATCGCGCCCGGTTGCTCTGCGTCAAGGGACTCGACGGGATCGCTCTGTATGGTCGGGTGTCGAAACTCCGAGACGCGACAAATGGCTACCCCAAAGACCTCCTCTTCCAAGAGTGCGACCCCGGCGAGGCGGCGAGCACCCGTCGTCGCCCGTCCGCCAGCAGCACGCAAGACAGCGCAGAAGGCGAAGCGCACCGGCAAGGCGCCCGTCCTCGGCGCGGCCGGCAGCGCCGTGCGCGTGGGGGTGGTCGAGCGCCTGAAGGCACTTACCGCCCTCGAAGGCGAGATCGCGCGGCTCAGCCGCGGCGCGGTTGCCGACGCGCTCGCGGTCGCCGGGATCACGGCAAAGGAGATGACGGCGATCCTGCGCGACGTCGTCGCCGGTGCGATCGAAGCGGCGGGCCGAGCCGGCAGCGAGCTGACGGTCAGCGTCAAGGGTGTCGCCAAGGGCGCGATCGCCGGCGTGCACGACGCGCGTGGCAACCTGACCCGCGCGGCTGCCACGATCGTCAAGGTGGCGATCGCGCAGGCCGGCCGGATCGGTGCCGAAGCGGGCCCCGTGGCGCGCAGCGCCCTCGACGGCATCGCCGAGGGCGTGACCGAGGCGGGGGGAAACGCGGCCGCCGTTGTCAGCGCAAGCGTCAGAAGCGCACTGTCGGCAGCGAGCGACATCAGCGCCCTCGCGGTCGAGGCCGTTCGCCAGGTTCTGGTCGGGTCGGCCGAAGGCCTCGCCGAGGTGGTCAAGGCGCATCGCGTGGCACTGAAACCTGCGCGGGCCGGAGCCAAGCGCGCGCGGCCGGCGCGGGCTTGAACGCCGTGCACCGCAGCGCCCGCGCTGCGCTCGACGCGTGAATCCGAGCGAAGCGCGCGCACCATGGGCCCACGCGTTCGGCTCCGCGGCTCAGATCTGCGCGGCGTGGCGCGGCTTGCGACCGATGCGACCTCGGGACTGACCGATCTGGTGGAGGCGATGCACGAACGCATCGCCCGCAGTCCTGCGCTCACGGCGCCGGACGCGAACGGACGCGCCGGCGGCCTCGGCGGTGTCGTGTACAAGACGATTCGCGGCGTCACCCGCGTCGTCGGCGGCAGCATCGACTCCCTGCTGGGGCTGCTCTCTCCGGCATTGCCGGGCGAGGACCACAGCCCCGAGCGCGAGACGATCGTCGCTGCCTTGAACGGCGTGCTCGGCGACTATCTCGCCGCCACCGCCAACCCGCTCGCCACGCCGATGGCGCTCCGCTTCGACGGGCGTCCGCTCGATCTCGATTCCAAGTCGCTGGAGGCGCGCCTGCCGACGGCCGGTGGCCGTCTGCTGGTGCTCGTGCACGGACTGTGCATGAGCGACCTGCAGTGGTCGCGCCGGGACCACGATCACGGCGCGGCGCTCGCTCGCGACCTCGGCTACACGCCGCTCTATCTGCACTACAACAGCGGTCTGCATATCTCGATCAACGGGCAAGCCATGGCGAATCAGCTCGAGCGCCTGACCGAACAGTGGCCGCGACCGCTGGATCGCTTCGTGCTGCTCACGCACAGCATGGGCGGCCTGCTGGCGCGCAGCGCGCTTCACTACGGCAACCAGGCCGGCCACCGCTGGCCGTCGCGGCTGGGCGATCTCGTGTTCCTCGGTACGCCGCACCAGGGTGCGCCGCTGGAACGCGCCGGCCATTGGATCGACATCGTCCTTGGCGCAACGCCGTACGCGGCGCCGTTCGCACGCCTCGGCAAGCTGCGCAGTGCCGGCATCACCGACCTGCGCCACGGCTATCTGGTCGACGAGGACTGGGTCGGACGCGATCGGTTCGCGCCCGCTCACGCACCGCGAAATCCCCTGCCCCTTCCAGATGCGGTGCGTTGCTACGCGATCGCGGCGAGCCTGGGTCGAGAGGACGGCGATCTGAAAGACCGTCTGCTCGGCGACGGCCTGGTGCCGCTGGCCAGTGCGCTCGGTCGCCACCCCGATGCCGATCGATCGCTGCGCCTTGCCGAGGACCGGCAATGGATCGGCTACGGCATGAGCCACCTCGACCTGCTCAGCGACGCGAGCGTGTACGAGCGGGTGCGGCAGTGGCTGGCCGACTCCGGGCCGCGTCTGAAAGCGGGTCGCGCGTCGGCCGGTCGCCCATGACCGACCCGGCCGCCACGATCCTCGCGCAACTGAAGGCCGTCGACGCCGAGCGGCAGCGCCGCACCGCGCTGCCGGAGCTGAGCGCCAAGGTCGTCGCGCTGAAGCGATATCAGCAGCAACGCTTCGCGCACACTTACGGCGACTTGCTGCTCAGCACGCGCTACGGGCCCGCGTCGCGCTATTTCCTGGACGAGCTGTACGGTCCGAAGGATTTCTCCCGCCGCGACGATCAGTTCGCGCGCGTGGCACCGGCCGTCGCCCGGCTGTTCCCGAACGAGCTGGCGGAGACGGTCGCGACGCTGGCCGAGCTGAATGCGCTGTCCGAGACCCTCGATACCGAGATGGCTGCGCAGCTCCCTCACGAGCGGATCGATGGCGTCGACTACGTCCGGGCATGGCAGGGCGTCGGCCGCGCCCCAGACCGCCAGCGCCAGATCCAGCTCACGCTCGACATCGCAGCGCACCTCGAGCGAATCACGCGCATGCCGCTGCTGCGCCACAGCCTGCGCCTGATGCGCGGGCCGTCGCGCGCCGCGGGCCTTGCCGATCTGCAGCGCGCACTCGAGACCGGATTCGACACCTTCAGGAAGATGGACGGCGCGCAGGAGTTCATCGCGATCGTCGGCTCGCGCGAGAGCGACTTCGCGGCCGCGCTCTTCGCGGCCCGCCCCGATGAAACCGCCGACCCTTCGTCGATGGAGCGTGCCCTGGCCAGCCTGCCCGCGGCGTGACGGATTCAGGAGACGACCCGTGCGCTGGCGCTTTCATGGCGCGGCATTGCCGCCCAGGATCAGGCTCGCCTCCAGCGTGAACTCGCAGCGGGCGAGACCCGCTTCGAGCGCGTCCCCATCGAGGCATGCGAACCGCACGACCTCACCGTCGCGATTGCACGGCTCGACTCCCTCCGGCACACGCGCCGTGTACACGTCGATGTGTTCGACCATGTACCCCTCGGCGACAGGCCGCCGGAGCGTGATCCGCTCGCCTCGGCGCAGATCGGGCAGCGTCGCGACGTCGAGACCGGCCTCTTCCCACGTCTCGCGCGCGAGCGCGCTCTCGACCGTCTCGCCGGCCGCGACCTGGCCGCCCATCAGCGTGTCCCATTGGCCCGGGTCGGTCGCCTTGTCGAAGGCGCGCTGCTGGACCCAGATGCGCCGGCCGTCGGCAGCGTAGCCGACGAGGTGCACGGCGTAGGTCGTGAGGCCGAGGACGCGCACGACGCTGCGCTCGACGGCCGCGACCGCGCGCTCCTCGGCGTCGACGACCGCGAGCAACTCGTCGCGCCAGCGACCGGCAAGGCCGGCGTCGCGCAGCCATTGTGCGATCACGGCCAGCGACGCCGAGGCCGGCGCCTCGACGTGCCAGCCTTCGCCCGCACGACGGATAGGCAGACCCGCGGCCACCATCCGCTCGCCGTGCTCCTGCGCGATCGAGCCGACGAGCACCGAGCGCCCATCCACGTCGAGATCCAGCGCGTCGCGCGGCCGGATCGGCGGCTGGTTCGCGGTTGACCGCGCACGCGCGAGCCAGTCGCCCCGAAGACCACCGACCTCGCTCACGCGCCCTTCCCGTCGAGCAGCGCCAGCAAGCCGGCTTCGTCCAGGATCGCGACGCCGAGCGCCTCGGCCTTGTCGAGCTTCGACCCGGCCTCGCTGCCGGCGACCACCCAGTCGGTCTTCTTCGACACCGACCCGGCGACCTTGCCGCCGAGCGATTCGATCATCTCCTTCGCGTCGTCGCGCGCCAGCGTCGGCAGCGTGCCGGTGAGGACGAAGGTCCTGCCGGCGAACGGCAGCGGCACGGCCTCGGCCACGCCTTCACTCTCGGGCCACTCGAAGCCGGCCTCCAGCAGCGCGTCGATCACCTGCTGGTTGTGCGACTCGGCGAAGAAGGCGTGGATGCTCTGCGCCGCGATCGGCCCGACGTCGGGCACCTCGAGCAGCCGCACCAGGTCGGCCCGGCGCAGCCGCTCGAGGCCGCCGAAGTGGCGTGCCAGATCCTTGGCCGTCGTCTCGCCGACGTGGCGGATGCCCAGTCCGTAGAGGAATCGTGACAGCGTCGTCCGCTTGCTCGCCTCGATGCTCGCGATCAGGTTGGCCGCGCTCTTGTCGGCCATGCGATCGAGACCTTCGAGCGTGTCCTTGGTCAGCGCGCAGATGTCGGGCAGCGACTCGACGAGGCCGGTGTCGACGAGCTGGTCGACGATCTTCTCGCCTAGCCCCTCGATGTCGAGCGCGCGCCGGCCGGCGAAATGCAGGATCGCGAACTTGCGCTGCGCGGCGCAGAAGAGCCCGCCCTCGCAACGATGATCCACGCCGCCCTTCTCGCGCGCGACCCTGCTGCCGCAGACCGGGCACGCGAGCGGCATGCGAAAGTTGGGCACGTAGGGCCGGCGCCTTGCGGGAATGCGGCCGACCACCTCGGGAATCACGTCGCCGGCGCGGCGCACGATCACGGTGTCGCCGACACGCACGCCTTTGCGGCGCACCTCGAACAGGTTGTGCAGTGTCGCGTTCGACACCGTCGTGCCGCCGACGAACACCGGCTCGAGCTTGGCCACCGGGGTGAGCTTGCCGGTGCGGCCGACCTGGATGTCGATGCCGTTGAGGCGCGTCGTCTTCTCCTGCGCCGGATACTTCTGCGCCACCGCCCAGCGCGGCTCGCGCGACTTGAATCCGAGCCTTTCCTGCAGTTCACGAGAGTCGACCTTGTAGACCACGCCGTCGATCTCGTAGGGCAACTTTCCGCGCTGCTGCGCGACACGGGCGTGGAAGTCGACGAGTCCGGCGGCGCCCTCGACCCTGGCGTGCATCGGGCTCGCGGGCAGGCCCATCGCGTCGAAGGCGTCGAGCAGCTCGGTCTGAGTCGGCGGGACCGGCCAGCCCTGCACGTCGCCGAGGCCGTAGGCGAAGAAGCTGAGCGGCCGCCGGGCGGCGTTCTTCGCGTCGAGCTGACGGACGACGCCGGCCGCGGCGTTGCGCGGATTGACGAACACCTTCTCGTTCTTCGCGCCGCCTTCGATGAGCTTGCGCTGACGCTCGTTCAGCGCCGCGAAGTCGTCGAGGCGCATGAAGACCTCGCCGCGCACCTCGAGCACGGCCGCGGTCACGCCGGCGAGCCGTGCCGGCACCGCCCTGATCGTGCGCACGGTGTGGGTGACGTCCTCGCCGGTCTCGCCGTCGCCGCGCGTCGCCGCCTGCACGAGCTCGC
Organism: Burkholderiales bacterium; assembly: GCA_038250795.1. Taxonomy (GTDB): domain Bacteria; phylum Pseudomonadota; class Gammaproteobacteria; order Burkholderiales; family Burkholderiaceae_C; genus Schlegelella_A. The sequence continues at coordinate 11,076 of JBBSBZ010000045.1, forward strand.
CCTTCTCGTAGCGCAGGTTGATGGCCAGACCGTCGAACTTCATCTCGGCGTCGTAGACGACCGGCGGATCGTCATCGCCCAGACCGAGTGCGCGTCTCACGCGCGCATCGAACTTCTCCGCGCCGACGGCGGTCGTGTCGGTCTCGGTGTTGATCGAGAGCATCGGCACGGTGTGCCGCACCGGATCCAGACCTTCGAGCACGGCGCCGATGACGCGTTGCGTCGGCGAATCGGGGGTGACGAGGTCCGGGTGCTCGGCCTCGATGGCCTGCAACTCCTGGAAAAGCGCGTCGTAGTCGGCGTCGGGGATCTTCGGCGCGTCGAGTACGTAGTAGGCGTGCGCGTGGGTTGCCAGGTCGTGCCGAAGGCGCACTGCACGGTCGCGCTGCGCCTTGCTGGCCACCGGCTTGCCGTCAGGCGCCGGCGAGCCCACGCGTGATCTCCGCGGCGGGCAGCTCGCGGCACTCGCTCGCGTTCTGGCCGCTCCAGAGCGGTGAGAAGTCGCCGCTACCGAGGTTCTCGGCCGATGCCCGCAAGGGCGCGATCGCGGCAGTCGCGAGGGGAAAGGCGGGCGCCGCGGCGTCGGGCACCTCGCGGATCAGACGATTGACGATGCCGCGCGCAGGTCGGCCGGTGAAGAGCCGAGTCACGGCCGTGTGACGCGCCGCCGGGCTCGTCAGGGCGGCGCGATGGATCCGGCTCGTCGTCGCCTCCGGGCAGCACAGGTATGCCGTGCCGACCTGCACCATCGACGCGCCGAGCGCGAGCGCTGCCTCGACGCCGGCGCGGTCGGCGATCCCGCCGGCAGCGATCACCGGAATGCGGACGGCGCGGACGATCTGCGGCAGCAGCGCGAAGGTGCCGCACTGCAGGCTCAGGTCGTCGTCGAGGAAGTGCCCTCGGTGCCCGCCGGCTTCGAGTCCCTGCGCGATGACCGCGTCGGCGCCGCGCGATTCGAGCCAGTGCGCCTCGTCGACGGTCGTCGCGCTGGCGAGGATGCGGGCGCCGGCGGCATGGACGCGCTCGACCAGATCGCTCGCCGGGAGGCCGAAATGGAAGCTCACGATCGTCGGCCGCAGCTCCTCGACGAGGGCCGCCGCGGCGGCGTCGAAGGGGAATCGTCCGGCGCCTCCGGCAACGGCGTCGATGTCGAGGCCGTGCTCGCGGTAAAAGGGCGCGAGCGCCAATCGCCATGTCGCGTCGCGTCCGGCGTCGGCGGCGGGCGGTCGATGACAGAAGAAATTGAGGTTGAACGGCGCGCTCGTCCGGGCGCGGATCGACGCGACCTCGCGCCGGATCGCCGCTGCGTCGAGCATCGCGCAGGGCAGCGAGCCGAGGCCGCCGGCCTCGCAGACCGCGATCGCGAGCGCGCTCGCCTGCACGCCGGCCATCGGTGCCTGGATCACGGGCAGCTCGACGCCGAGCGTTCGGTGCAGGTCCACGACGGGCTCCCTCAGCTGAACAGTCGCCGCGCGCTCGGCGACCCGGCGGCAAGGTCGCGCGCCGCGAGCGCGCCGTAGAGCGCGGCGAGCTCGCCGCCGATGGCCGCGAAGCCGGCTTCGCTGAGCGGCGCGCCGTTGTCGTCGACGATGGCCGCGTCCATGCCCACCGCGAGCGCCTGCGCCGCCGCCTGCCACGCCTTGAAGGGCTCGACGCCGGGGTCGGTCTGCGGCACGTCGAAGGCAAGCGTCACGTCGCGCACCGCGGCCTGGTCGGGCGCGTCGGCGAGCGCGGCCTGCGAGTCGAAGATGAGCGTGAGGACCGGCGGCGCGCCTTCGTCGGCCGCCGGGTAGACGAGCCGGCCGGCGACGACGCCGGGCACGAAGCCGTGCCGGCGCGCGTGCTGCTGGATGTAGCCCACGCTCCACGCCGCGCCGCGCGCGTGCAGGTGGACGGCGAGCTGCGCGTCGTGCTGGCTGGCGAACGCATCGAGCTCGCGCGCCCGGGCCATCACGTCGAGCATGTCGGGCGGATCGAAGCTGGCGCCGATCGCCTCGGCGAACGACTGCATGCGCTGCACGTACTCGGAGTACTCGATCTCGTTGAGCGCGCCGGTGCGGCTGGCGAGCTGCACTCCCGCCTGCAGCTCGCCGTAGCGCTCGCCGACGGCGATCGGTCGCCATTGGCCGGTCGCGCCGTCGAGGCCCTCGACGAGGACCAGCTTGCTGCCGACGTGGCGCTTCGACGGCAGGTGGACGAGGATCGCGTCGCCGGTGATGGGCGCGTCGAGCTCGAGGGGCGCGAAGGCGTCGATCAGCGCGTCGAGCTGCAAGGGCAGACGCCTCGAAAGGCGCCGCCCGAGAACCGCGTCGTCGCCCACGGCGGCGCCCGGGATGTCGTCGTCGCCGGCCTGCGCAGATGCCGACGTCGGCGCCTCGACGCTCGGCTCCTCGCGCACGAACGGCGTCGCCTGCTTCGGCCCGGCCCGGCGCGCCTGCCAGGCGCCGTGCGCGATCACGCCGGCGAGGACGACGCCGCCGAGCGAGGCGAGGGCGATGGTGAGCGTGCTCATCTGCCGCCCGATGCCGACGCCGCCGCGAATTCCATCTAGGCCGCTTCCGCCAGCCGCATCGCGCCCGGCATGTCGACGGTGACGATGCGCGACACGCCCTGCTCCTGCATCGTCACGCCGATCAGCTGCTCGGCCATCTCCATCGCGATGCGGTTGTGGCTGATGAAGAGGAACTGGGTCGCCTTCGCCATCTCCGAGACCAGCTTGGCGTAGCGCTCGGTGTTGGCGTCGTCGAGCGGCGCATCGACCTCGTCGAGCAGGCAGAACGGCGCCGGGTTGAGCTGGAAGATCGCGAACACGAGGGCGATCGCGGTCAGCGCCTTCTCACCGCCGGAGAGCAGGTGGATCGAGCTGTTCTTCTTGCCCGGCGGCTGCGCCATCACCTGCACGCCGGCGTCGAGGATCTCGTCGCCCGTCATCACGAGCTTCGCGTTGCCGCCGCCGAAGAGCGTCGGGAACATGCGGCCGAAATGCTCGTTGACCTTGTCGAAGGTCGAGCCGAGCAGGTCGCGCGTCTCGAGGTCGATCTTCCTGATCGCGTCCTCGAGCGTGTCCATGGCCTCGCCGAGGTCGGCGCTCTGGGAATCGAGGAAGCCCTTTCGCTCGCGCGCCTGCCCGAGCTCCTCGAGCGCCGCCAGGTTGACCGCACCGAGGGCGTCGATGTCGCGGTTGAGCGCGTCGATGCGCGACTGCAGCCCCGAGAGCTTGACGCCGCCCTCCTCGATCGCCCGGCCGATCGCCTCGCGATCGGCGCCCGCCGCCTCGAGCTGCTCCAGGTATTGCGCCCCGCCCAGACGCGCCGCCTGCGCTTCGAGCTGCAGGGCGCCGAGCCGGTCGCGCAAGGGCTGGAGCGACTGCTCGTGGCCCATGCGCTCCTCGTCGGCTCGCCGCAGGCCCTGCGACAGGTCGTCGTAGAGGCTGCGCTTCTCGCCCAGCCGCTGCTCGTGGCCGAGGCGCGTCGCCAGGGCCGTCTGCAGCTCGGCCTGCGCGGGGGCGTCGGTAAGCTGGGAGAGCTCGTCGGCGAGCGCAGCGTCGCTCGCCCGGTTGGCTTCGAGCTGCTCGCGCGCCGTGATGCGCGAACGGTCCAGCTCCTCGCGACGCGACGCGAACGAGCGCTGCTCGAACTGCAGCTCCTGCGAACGGCGCTCGAGCGCGCGCCGGTCGTCGCGCGCCGCTTCGAGCGCGGCCGTGGCGGCGAGCCGCGCCTCGTCGAGATCGGCCTGACGCTCCTGCGCAACGCCGAGCTCGCCGTCGAGCGCCTCGAACCGGGCCTCGCTTGCGCGCCGGCGCTCGCCGAGCTGCGCGAGCTCTGCCTCGGCGGCGTCGCGCTCGACACCGAGCTGCTCGCGCCGCAGGCTCGTCTGCTCGGCGAGCTGGCTGAGCCGGAGCAGCTCGACGTGCTCGCGATGGGCCTCGGACTGCAACGCCGTCGCCTCGCGCTGGCTCGCGGCGAGGTGGTTCGCCGCGTCGGTGCTCGCTGCTTCCGCGCGCACCAGCTGGCTGCGCGATTCCTCGACGACGAGTGCCTGCGCCTTCGTCTGCCGATGCAGGTTCTCGATTTCCTGGGCGCGCGCGAGAAGGCCCGCCTGCTCCGAATCGGGCGCGTAGAAGGCGACGGCGAACTGGCTCACGGCGTGCCCTTCGCGGGTCATGATGACCTCGCCATGGGTGAGGCTCGAGCGCGCCGCGAGCGCGGCGTCCAGGTCGACAGCGGTATAGACGCCCTCGAGCCAGTCGCCGAGCAGCGCCGAGAGGCCGGCGTCGCCGAGATGGAGCAGCTCCGCGAGGCGCGGCAGCGTCCGGTGCGACGACGGTGTCGCGGCCGCGGGCGGCGTGAAGAACGCCAGGCGCGACGGCGGTGCGTCGGCCGCGAACGCGCGCACGGTCTCGAGGCGACCGATCTCGAGCGCTCCGAGCCGCTCGCGCAGGGCCGCTTCCAGCGCCGCTTCCCAGCCGGGCTCGATGCGGATCCGCGTCCACAGGCCGGCGAGCGACTCGAGACCATGGCGCGAGAGCCAGGGCTTGAGCTTGTTCTCGACCTGGACCTTTTCCTGCAGCGCCTGAAGCGCGGCGAGGCGCGCGCCCAGCTCGGCGTGCCGGCGCCCTTCGTCGTTGACCCGTTCCTGAAGCGCGCGCCGGCCTTCGACGAGCGCCGGGATGCGGCCCTGCCAGTTCTCTACCGTCGCCAGCACCGCGGCGTGACGGGCGTCGGCCGACGAGGTGCGCTCGCGCGCCTGCTGCAATTCGGCCGGCTCGATCGCCACCAGGCCCTTGGTCTCGGCGAGCAGCCGCTCGCGCCGCGCCTCCGCCTGCGTCCAGCGTTCGTCGACTCCGCGCGCCTCGGCAGCGAGGACCTGGATCTGCTGCTGCACGGCCGCCACGGCGCTGCGCTGCGCCTGGCTCCGCTCCTGCGCCTCGCGCAACGACTCCTCGACCCCCGCCGAGGCGCTGGCCGACGCCTCGAGCTCGCCGGCCAGCGCCTCGGCGCTGCGTACGGCCTTCTCGAGCTCGGCGCCGATGCGCTCGTGCTCGGCGCCGGCTTCGGCCTCGCGCGCGCGCCAGGACGCGCTCTGCGCCTCGAGCTCGCCGCGCTGGCGCGCCAGTCGCTCGCGACCGGCCGCGACGTAGCGGATGCGCTCCTCGAGCCGGCTCACCTCGAGCGCGGCCTGGCCGAGCAGGCCTTGCGCGGCGTGGAGCGCGTCGTTCGCTTCGTAGTGGGTCTGGCGGATCGCTTCCAGCTCGGCCTCGGCACGGCGCAGATCGGCGCTCTTCGCCTCGAGCGCGGTCGCCGCCGCGATCACCGCCTGGCCGACGCGCTCTTCCTCGCGCGCGGCGTCGCGATGCTTCAGGAACCACAGATGGTGCAGCTTGGTCTGCGCTTCCTGCTGCATCGCGCGGAAACGTCCCGCGACCTCGGCCTGCTGCTCGAGCTTGTCGAGGTTGCCGTTCAGCTCGCGCAGGATGTCCTCGACGCGGGTGAGGTTCTCGCGCGTGTCCTTCAGGCGCGACTCGGTCTCGCGCCGGCGCTCCTTGTATTTCGAGACGCCGGCCGCCTCCTCGAGAAAGAGGCGCAACTCCTCGGGCTTGCTCTCGATGATCCGCGAGATCGTGCCCTGGCCGATGATCGCGTAGGCGCGCGGGCCCAGGCCGGTGCCGAGGAAGACGTCCTGGATGTCGCGCCGGCGCACCGGCTGGCCGTTGATGTGATAGCTGCTCGTGCCGTCGCGCGTCAGCACGCGCTTGACGGCGATCTCGGCGAAGCGGTTCCACGGGCCGCCGGCGCGCGCCTCGGTGTTGTCGAAGACGAGTTCGACGCTGGCGCGTCCCGCGGGCTTTCTCAGGTTCGTGCCGTTGAAGATCACGTCCTGCATCGACTCGCCGCGCAGTTCGCTCGCCTTGCTCTCGCCGAGCACCCAGCGCACGGCGTCGATGATGTTCGACTTGCCGCAGCCGTTCGGACCGACGACGCCGACGAGCTGGCCCGGGAGCTGGAAATGGGTCGGTTCGACGAACGACTTGAAGCCCGAGAGCCGGATCGAGTGAAGACGCATGGGAGAGGCGGCGGCGGTCTGCCTAAGCTATTGATTTAATTAGTAAAAATCGGGCCGCTAAGGACGCGAGATGCGGCCGGATGATAGCATCGCGACCCTCCGCTCCCGAGCGCTCGCCGCACCGCTGCCATGGCCCGAAAGCCCCGTTCCGCCACCCTCGGCTCGACCCGCGCCGCGCCCTCGATCGCGCCGACCGCGCCGCAGGA
>JBBSBZ010000046.1:0-16877 GCA_038250795.1 Burkholderiales bacterium
ACCGAGACGCCGCGCAGCGCCAGGGCGAGCACCACGCGCTCGCGGCCGAAGCCGGCAAGCAGGCGCTCGATCTGCCCGGTGCTCGCCTGCGAGCGCTGGTTGGCGCTGTCCGACACGATCTCGACCACCGGAGATTCGCCGCGCACCAGCGTCGCCTCGAAATCGTCGGGCACGACCACAACCGCATCGCTGAACTTCGAGGCGCGCAGCAGCGCCTCGAAGTCGGCCGGAGCCTCCTTCACGGACCAGGTCTGGCGCTCGAGGAAGTTGCGCAGCGTCGGCGCGTGCGCCAGGCCCGAGACGTAGACCTCGCGCCGCTCCGCACGGGTCTCGAGCGACGCGACCAGGCCCGAGATCGCGAGCAGCACGAGCGGCCCGAGGAACACCGAAGCGACGATGACGGTGACGAGCGTGCGCCGGTCGCGCAGGGCGTCGCGAAGCTCCTTGCAGAAGACGGCGCCGACGGTGGCGAGGCCGCGCCTCATGCCGCCGCCTCGCCGGCCGCGTCGGGCACGAACGCCAGCTTCACGAACGCCTCCTCGAAGTCGCGCTCGCCGGTCCGCTCGAGCAGCTCGGCGACGCTGCCCGAGGCGACGCTGCGGCCGTGCGCGACGACGACGACGCCGTCGCAGAGCCGCTCGACCTCCTGCATGATGTGGGTCGAGAAGACGATGCACTTCGAACCGCCGGCCGGGGTGCGCAGCCAGCGCAGGCTCTCGCGCAAGGCGCGCGTCGCGAGCACATCGAGCCCGTTGGTCGGCTCGTCGAGGACGATGTTGGCCGGATCGTGGACGAGGGCGCGCGCGAGTGCCGTCTTCATGCGCTCGCCCTGGCTGAAGCCCGCACTGCGCCGGTCGAGGAGCTCGGTCATCTCGAACATCCGCGCCAGCTCCTGCGCGCGCGCGTCGGCGGCATCGGCCTGCATGCCCTGCAGGGCGCCGTAGTAGACGATGTTCTCGCGCGCCGTCAGGCGCGGATAGAGCCCGCGCGCGTCTGAAAGCACGCCCATGGTCGCCAGCACCTCGCGGGGCCGGGCGACGACGTCGATGCCGTCGACCGTCATCGAGCCGGCATCGGGCGCGATCAACGCCGCGAGCATGCGCAGCGTCGTCGTCTTGCCGGCGCCGTTCGGGCCGAGCAGTCCGGTGATCCGTCCGTCGGGCGCGACGAAGCTCACGTCGCGCACCGCCCGGACGCGGCGCTCGTCGCGCCCGGCGCTGTCGCGCCCGAGCCGGCGTGCCGCCACGGCGAACGACTTCGCGAGGCCGCGCACCTCGATCATCGCGACGGCTCCGACGCCGACCTCGCGCGACGCTCGGCCGCACCGATCGGCACGAACGCCGGCGGCCGCGGGACGCCCGCCACGCAGGATGCATCGACGGCCATCGCCTCGCCGTCGTCGACGGCGTCGATGAACCGGAAGAGCACGTCGCGCATGCAGCCGATGGCGAGCACCCCGTGACCGGCGTTGGCGACGATCACCTGACGGGCCATCGGCCCGAGGGCGCGCGCGACACGCTCGCCGTGGCGCGGCGGCGTCGCGGGGTCGATGCCGCCGCTCAGGATCAGGACCGGCGTGGCGCTCTTCGCGACGACGTAGAACGCTGGCGGCACCTCGCCGCGCGGCCAGCCGGAGCAGAGGCGCTCGTAGTCGCGCACGAACGCGTCGCCGAAGTCGACGCCTGGCCGGTCGTCGGAGCGTGCGCGACGAGGGACGTCCTCGGCGCAGATCACCGAGAGGTGCATGCCGAGCGCGAGCTGGGTCGCCTTGCCCGACGAGAACGCCGCGCTCAGCCCGACGAGGCCGACGAAGTCGCCGCGCGCGGCGGCGTCGATCGCCGCCGGCAGGGCCGCCGCGAAGGCCGGCACGTAGAGCGCGCTGCGCACGGCGCCGAGCAGCATCTCGCGGTTCACGACGGGGCTTTCGGCGCGGCCGGTGAGCGGATCGGTCGCACCGAGCGTTCTCGGCAGCGAGCGCAGGAGCGCCTCGAAACGGCCGCGCAGGTCGGGATGATCGCGCGCGCACGCCGCCTCGGCTGCGCAGGCGGCGACGAGCGCGTCGAACGCGGCCTGGTTGTCGGCCGACGCGGCGGCGGGCAGTGCCATGTCGGGCGGCACGACGCCGTCGAGCACGCTGCGTCGCACGTGCGACGGAAACTGGCGCTGGTACTCGAGCGCCACCCGCGTGCCGTACGACGCGCCGACGAGGTCGACACGAGCGGCTCCGAGCGCCGAACGCACGGCATCGAGGTCCTGGACGGCGACCGAGGTCGTGAAGAGACCCAGGTCGCTCGCCCTCGCGATGTAGGGCAGCTTCAGGAGCACGTCCTTGCACTGCTGCGCGAGCTGGAACTGGCGCTCGGGGTCGGACTGCTCGACGAGGGTCTCGTCGCCGTTGTCGGGACATTGCAGCGGCGCCGAGCGGCCGGTGCCGCGCTGGTCGACGAAGACGATGTCGCGCCGGTTGTTGAGCCGGGCGAAGATCGGCATGGTCGACGCGGCAACCGAAATCGCGCTCTGGCCGGGCCCGCCGGCGAGCAGGAAGACCGGGTCGTCGTGCTTTCGCCGCGCCATCGCCGGCACGACCACGTAGTGGATGTCGATCGACGCGCGCGCCGGCTCGCGCGGATCGAGCGGGCGACGCACCGTTCCGCACAGCACGCTGTTGCGCAGCCCGGCGACGTGACAGTCTGCCGGCGCCGCATCCGCGCCCGGCGCAACGGCCCTCGTCTGGGCGGCGCCGGCTGGCGCCGCGCCGAGCGCCGCAGCCCAGGCCAGGACGCCGGCCCCGGCGACACGCGCCAGCGGCGTCATTCGCCCAGCGTTCGCCTCAGCTCGCCGCCGCTCACCATCTTGTCGAGCTCCTCGGCGCCGCCGATCAGGATGCCCTTGACGAAGACCATCGGGAAGGTCGGCCAGCCGGTCCACATCTTGAGCGCATTGCGTCGACGCCACTCGCCGAAATAGCTGCCGTACTCGAGATAGTGGTACGGGACGCCGGCGTCCTTCAGGATCTTGCGCGCCTTGCGCACGACCGGGTTGCCGGCCATGCCGACGACCAGCACCGGGTTCGAGGCGGCCGCTGCCTGGACGTTGTGGACGATGTCGGCGTTGAGCGTCGCCACCTTCTCGCGGATCGCCGGGTGGATGCGGGCTTCATCGAGCGTGGTGCGTGGCATGTCGGCGCGGGTGAAGTCGGCGAGCGCGCACCATACCATCGCCGCCGGTCGCCAGGCGAACGCGCGCGGGTCGGCGCGCGCCCTGCTCAGGCGGCGAGGGTTCCGCGCTGGAAGTCGGCCACCGCCTGCTGCAGCTCGGTCGTCGTGTTCATGACGAACGGCCCGTACTGCGCGATCGGCTCGCCGAGCGGCCGGCCGGCGACGACGAGGACGCGCGCAGGCGCCCGCGCCGTGGCAGCCACGCCGATGTGCACGCCGTCGCTTCCCGGGTCGTTGGCGAGGATCGCCATCTGCTCCGGCTCGACCGTCGTCCCGGCCGCGCCGCCGATGTCGACCGCCGAGGTGCCGAAGACATAGGCGAACGCGTTGTGGCCAGGCGGGAGCACCGCGTCGAAGCGGGCGCCCGCCGGCACGGTGAGGTCGAGCACGACCGGCTCGGTCGTCGGCCGCGACACGGCGCCGACGTGACCTTCGCTCTCGCCAGCGATGACCCGGACGCGAACGCCCGAGGCGTCGGTGTACTCGGGCACCGCGGCCGGCGCGACGTCGCGGTAGGCCGGCGCGGTCATCTTGTCGGCCGCCGCGAGGTTCACCCAGAGCTGGAAGCCCGCCATGCGGCCTTCCTCCTGCTCGGGCATCTCGGAGTGGAGGATGCCGCGGCCGGCGGTCATCCATTGCACGCTGCCGGGCTCGAGCAGGCCGACGTTGCCGACGCTGTCGCGATGGCGCATGCGTCCCTCGAGCATGATCGTCACGGTCTCGAAGCCACGGTGCGGGTGCTCCGGAAAGCCGCCGATGTAGTCGCTCGCCGCGTCGGAGCCGAACGCGTCGAGCATCAGGAAGGGGTCGAGGCGGCGCTGCAGCGGCTGGGTGAGGACGCGCGTCAGCTTGACGCCGTCGCCATCGGACGTGGGCTGGCCGCGGACGACACGCTCGACGGCGCGGGAATGAAAGACGGAGGGCGAGGAAGTGTTCATGTCCCTCATCTTGCGGCAGCGGCCCGGCCTGCAAGCGCGAGGCCTTTCAACGCCGGCTTCAATCTCCGCGAACGACGCCCCGGTGCAGGACGCGGTGTAATGGCCGCCTCCTCATTCCGACGGATCTCCCATGAAGCTCTACTACAGCCCCGGCGCCTGCTCGCTCTCTCCCCACATCACCCTCATCGAGTCGGGCCTGAAGTTCGAGCCGGTCCTGGCCAGCACCAAGACTCACAAGCTCCAGGACGGCACCGACTACTACACGATCAATCCGCGCGGCTACGTGCCGCTGCTCGAGCTCGACAACGGCGAGCGGCTGAGCGAAGGGCCGGCGATCGTCCAGTACCTCGCCGACCAGGTGCCGGCGAAGAAGCTCGCGCCCGCGGCGGGCACGATGGCCCGGGCTCGCCTGCAGGAGTGGCTCAACTTCACGACCAGCGAGCTTCACAAGGGCTACAGCCCGCTCTTCAACCCGGCCACGCCGGAGGAATACAAGACGGTCGTCAAGGCCAAGCTGCTCGACCGCTACAAGTGGGTCGATGCCCAGCTCGAGGGCAAGGACTACCTGCTCGGCAGCGAGTTCAGCGTCGCCGACCCGTATCTCTTCACGGTGACCAACTGGGCCAGGCACGTCGGCCTCGACCTCTCGCCGTTCAAGAACGTCGCCGCCTTCATGGCCCGCATGGCGGCACGCCCTGCGGTGCAGCAGGCGATGAAGGCCGAAGGCCTGCTGAAGTAGGCCCGGATGCGGCCCGCCGTCGTCACCGTCGCGCTCGTCGCGTCGCTGCTCGCCGCGGACGCGGCGGCGCAGCCGACGTCGCCGGGCCGCTACGACGCCCAGCTCTGCGTCGCGACCCGTGCCGACGCGAGGCTGAACTGCGGCGCGGCCGAGGTCGACCTGTCGAGCGGGCACCGGCTCTCGGTCCGGGTCGCCGACGTCGTCTATCGCCTGGCCCTGCACGATGCCCGGCTCGACGTGTCGATGATGCAGGGCAGCATGGAGATCGACGAGTTCAGTGCCGCCTACAAGTGGAAGGGCGACACGCTCCTCTTCGGCGATCCGGCCAAGGACGCTCGCTACGAGATCCGCGTCGGCGGAAAGAGGGGACCGGCGCGCCGCTGACGGGCTCGCGCGATCAGGTCAGCGCCGCCGCCGCCAGCAGCTCGCGCGTGTAGGCCTCGTGCGGCGCGGCGAAGACCGTCTCGGCCGGGCCTTCCTCGATGACCCGGCCGTCCTTCATCACCAGAACGCGGTGCGACATCGCGCGCACCACGGCGAGGTCGTGGCTGATGAAGACGTAGCTCATGCCGTAGCGCCGCTGCAGCGCGCCGAGCAGCGTGAGCACCTGGTGCTGCACCGAGACGTCGAGTGCCGAGGTGGGCTCGTCGAGGACGAGCACCTCCGGCCGCAGGATGACGGCGCGGGCGATCGCGATGCGCTGGCGCTGCCCGCCCGAGAACTGGTGCGGATAGCGGCGCAGCAGCTCGTCGGGATCCGATGCCGAGCCTTCGAGGCCGACCTCTTCGAGCATCGTCGCGACCAGCGCCCGGCGCGCCGCCGCGCCGAGCTCCGGACGGTGCAGCGCCAGGCCCTCGCCGACGATGCGGCCGATCGTCATGCGCGGGCTGAGCGAGCCGAACGGATCCTGGAAGACCACCTGCATGTGCCGTCGCATCGCCCGCAAGGCGTCGCGATCGGCCGGGTCGACGAGCGCGCCGTCGATCGCCACCGTGCCGTCGGCGACCGGCACGAGCGCGAGCAGGGCCATCGCCAGCGTCGTCTTGCCCGAGCCCGATTCGCCGACGATGCCGAGCGTCTCGCCGCGCCGCAGCTCGAGCGTCGCCGAGCGCACGGCATCGACGCTGCGGCGCCTGAACCATGTGCCCGCGACCTCGAAGCTGACGCGCAGGTCGCGCGCTGCCAGCAAGGTCGGCGCGTCGGCGGCGATCGGCTCGACGGCGCGCTGCGGCCGGCTCGCGAGCAGCGACTGCGTGTAGCGATGCTGCGGCGAAGCGAACACCCGCGCGGTCGGCCCGACCTCGACCAGCTTGCCGCGCTCCATCACGCCGACCCGATCGGTGAAGCGGCGCACGAGGTTGAGGTCGTGGGTGATGAAAAGGAGGGCCATGCCGCTCTCGGCCTGCAGCTCGTCGAGCAGGGCGAGGATCTGCGCCTGGATGGTCACGTCGAGCGCAGTCGTCGGCTCGTCGGCGATGAGCAGCTTCGGCCTGCCGGCCAGGGCCATCGCGATCATCGCCCGCTGGCGCTGGCCGCCCGAGAGCTGGTGCGGGTACGCGTCGATCCGCCGTGCTGCTTCGGCGATGCCCGTCCGCTCGAGGAGCTCGATCGAGCGCTCGCGCGCCGCGCGCCGGTCGAGCCGCTGGTGCAGCGCGAGCACCTCGCCGATCTGCGCGCCGATCGTGTGCAGCGGGTTGAGCGCCGTCATCGGCTCCTGGAAGATCATCGCGATCTCGCCACCGCGCACGGCGCGCAGTTCGGGCTCGCTCCTGGCGCGAAGATCGGTGCCTTCGAAAAGGATGCGCCCGCTCGCCGTCGCGCCGTCGACGAGGCCGAGCACCGAGAGCGCGGTGATCGACTTGCCGGAGCCCGACTCGCCGACGAGCCCGAACTTCTCTCCCGCACCGATCGTGAACGAGACGTCGTCGACCGCCGCCGTCCGGCCGAAGCGGACGACGAGGTGCTCGACGGCGAGGAGCGGACTCAGGCGGTCGACTTCGAGGCGCGCCTCAGGCGCTCGGCTTCGCGGGGCCGGTGAGGAGCGCCTCGCAGGTCGCCCTCTCGCTGCCGGTACGCGCGGGTGCACTGCAGAGCGGCGCGAGCCTGGCCTGCAGGCGGGCCATCGCGGCGCGGTGCGCGCCGCCCTTGTTCCAGGCCTGCAGCTTGGCGCCGACGCGCTCGAGCGAGCGCCCGCTGCGCTGGTAGAACGCGTCGGGCTGCTTCTCGGCCTCGCTCCAGAGCTCGCCCGTGGCCGATTCGATCGCCGCCTCGTCGGTCGGCGCGAGATCGACGAGCGCGGCGATGTAGCTCGAGCCCCACTGCAGCCGCGTCGCCGGGCCTTCGCTCTTCTCGAAGGCCTCGCGGTACCAGCGCAGCGCATCGGCCTTGTCGCCGCGCTTCTTGGCGTTGCTCGCCAGCTCCGACATCAGGTAGTAGGGCGAATGGCTCTTGGCGAGGTTGGCCTTGAGCAGCGCATCGGAGTCGGCGTCGAGGCCGGCCCGCTCGAGCAGGTAGGCCGCCGCCGTGATGACCGCCTGACGCTCGTAGCCGTTGGTGATCTCGCGATCGGCCTTCGCCGTCTGCTCGCGCACGTCGGTCAGGAGAGCGGCGGGCAGCGCCGCGCGCGGCGCGGCCTTCGCGCCGGCCTTGGCGGCCGACTCGTCGGGGTCGTCGATGCGCGCCAGGTCGACCTGTGCGATCAGCGCCTGCATGCGGTCGGCGCGCGACAGCGTCGTGTCGGCCTCGAGACGCTTGAGCGCCGTGTCGAACGCGCCTAGCAAGGTCGCACGCTCTGCCGTCGCCTTCGCGCTCGCGGCGCGCACGATCTCGGCCGCATAGTTGGTGAGCATGTCGGTCTGCTCGCGCGAGCGCGCCGGGTCGTCGAGCAGCGCGACAAGGGCGCCGCGGGTCGCCGCATCGACCTTCGCCGGCGCCTTGGCGTCGGCCGCGGCGAGCGCCTTCAGGCGCAGGCGCATCGCCGTGTCGGGCGCATCGGCCGGGCAGGCGTTCGCGAGGGCGAGCAGCGTCGCCGGCAGCTTCTTCTTGTCGATCACCTGCTGCTGGTCGGTATCCCACGAATAGAAGGCGAGCAGGCGCCAGTCGTTGGCGTCGAGCGACGCCGGCTTCGCGAGCGCATCGGCGAGCACGGCGCCGACCGGGCGCGAGGCGTTCATGCCCAGGGTCAGCACCTGGGTGTAGCGGACCGGATCGACCTCGCCGGGCAGGCGCGTGACCTCCTGGCCCTGCGGGGTGAAAAGGACCATGGTCGGATAGCCGCTGACGTGGAAGCGCGCGCCGATCTTCTGCGCGCCCGGGCTGTCGCCGTCGACATAGACCGGCACGAAGCTGCGCGAGCGCTCGATGAAGTCCTGGCGGTTGAAGAGCGTCGCCTTGACCTGGTTGCACGGCGGGCACCACTTCGCGCCCCAGTAGACGAAGACCGGCTTGTTCGCCTCGCGCGCGGCGGCGAAAGCGGCGTCGATCTGGGCGTCGTTCGACGCCTCCTTCCAGTCGATGCCACCCTCTGGGTGGGCCAAGGCCGTCTGCGCCGGCGCAGGCGCAGGCACCGGCGCCACCGCCAGCGGCGCTGCAGCCTTCGGCGCGTCGGCCGGCTTGCCGCAGGCCGCGACGAGCAGGGCGACGGCAGCGGCCAGGGCGAGGCCGCCCGTTCCCCGCAGGAATCGACGATCGAGGTTCATCGCATCACTCCTCCTGGTCCACCCGCCATCATGCGGCAATCAGTCCACCGGTGCCGGCGCTTCCCGGACCGGATCGCGCGGCGCCGAGGTGAACTGCGCCAGGGCGACGCCGCCGAGCGTGATCGCGGCGCCGATCACCTTCATCGCCGAATAGCGCTCGCCCGTGACCGCCCAGGCGACCAGCCCGGCGACCGGCGGCATCAGGTACATGAGGGGCGCGGTTCGGGCGACGCCGCGCACGCCGTTGATCCAGCCCCAGACGATCCAGCCGATGAAGGCCGAGACGATGACGGCGTAGAAGGTGCCGGCCCAGACCGCCGGCGTCACCTCGCGCCAGTCGACGGCCAGGCCCGGCGACAGGCTGAGGAGCACGACCGGCAGGCTGCCGAAGAGCACCGCATAGGTCATCACGACGACGCCGCCCAGGCGCTCGATCAGCGGCTTGGCGGCGACCGTGTAGTACGAGAAGAACGAGGCCGCGACGAGCAGGACGAGGTCGCCGGCGCCGGCCTGCCAGTGGCCGATGAAGAGCTTGTCGGAGAGGAAGGCGAGGACGCCGACGCAGGCGACGAACACGCCGGCGACCTGCCCGCGCGTGAGCTCCTCCAGCCCATGCCAGCGCAGGATCAGCAGCGTGAAGACCGGGCCGCAGGCGAGGATCACCGAGCTCGAGAACGCCGTCGACCAGTAGATGCCGTAGGTCACCATACCGACGTGCAGCACGTGGCCGACCAGGCCCAGGCGCAGCAGCGCCCAGGCGTCGGCACGAGAGAGTCGCGGCCAGCGCCGGCCGAAGCGCCAGCACAGCAGCAATGCCGCCGCGACCGGCATCACCAGGTAGCGCACGAACAGGAATCCGCCCGGCGAGAGCGCCTGGAAGATCGCCTTCTGAACGGTGAAGTTCGCGCCCCAGACGAGGATCAGGACGAGCGCTGCCGCAAGCGCCTGGCGCTCGGCCTTCAAGACGGCAGCGCCGACGGCTTGTCGTCGCCGAGCGCCCGCTGCGCGTCGTCGAAGCGCCAGCCTTCGACGGGCGTGGCCCGCGCCAGGGCCATCCAGAGGGCGAAGCCGATCCGGGTCGGACGCTTCGGCGCCGGCCGCTCGAGCACGAGGCCGGCCTCGCTCGCGACCAGCACGCCGCATTCGTCCGGGATCTCCGCCGGGCGGGCGATGCCCTCCTTGATGACGTACCAGCATTCGCCGCCGAGCTCGAGGTACGCCTGGCGCTTGCCGACGCGGCGCAGGTCGGCGAGAAGGTCGGCGCGCTGCACCTTCACCTCGTGGACGATCGGCTCGGCATAGGCCTCGACCGTCGTGTGGCGAATCGAGAAGACGTCGGGCATCGCCACGACCCAGCCCTCGGCGACGCGCGCCCGGACCGCGAGGCCGCGCCAGGCGAGGCGACCGGCGCGCGTCATCTCGCGCGCGACGCGATCGACGAGCGACTCGTGGGCGTCGCGACGCGCGCGGTTCTTCGCCAGCGTCTCGGCGAGGGCGGCGATGCCGGCATCGGTGAGCCGCAGCGTCTCGTGGCCCATCGGCCCGCGCTCGCGCTGAACGAGGCCAGCGGCGATCAGCTCGACCTCGATGCCGTCCTGGCAGGGCCAGCCGGCCGAGCGATAGACCTCGCGCAGGCGCCGTCGATGAGCGACGCCGAGGGCGGCGAGCCGGCTGGGCTGGGGAAGACCGTCGAGCATGGCGGGAAGGCGCGCGGCGTCGGCCGCGGACGAGCGCCGAACGTTACCCCGATTCGCGGCGCGATCCTGCGCGCGGCTACGATTCGAACGGCAACTGCCACGAACCAAGAAGGACACGCCGAGATGACGACCCCATTGGCCTCACGCGCTCTGCGGCGACTCGCCCTCCTGGCAGGCCTGACAGCGCTCGCGCTGGCTTCGGCATTGCCCGTGCGGGCCGCCGACCCGAAGGTGCTCAATGTCTACAACTGGTCCGACTACATCGCCGACGACACCATCAGGAACTTCGAGAAAGAGACCGGCATCAAGGTCAACTACGACAACTACGACAGCAACGAGGTGCTGCTCGCCAAGCTCGTCGCCGGCAACACCGGCTACGACATCGTCGTGCCCGGCGCGCACTTCGCGAAGACCGAGATCGAGGGCGGCCTGCTGCAAAAGCTCGACCGCTCCAAGCTCACGAACTGGGGCAACCTCGATCCGGCACTCCTGAAGCAGCTCGCCGTCGTCGATCCGGGCAACCAGTACCTGGTCGACTGGCTGTGGGGCTACGTCACGGTGGGAATCAACGTGTTCAAGGTCAAGGCCGCGCTCGGCAGCCTGCCGATGCCCGACAACGCCTGGAGCCTGATCTTCGACCCGAAATACGCGAGCAAGCTGAAGGGCTGCGGCGTGAACTTCCTCGACTCGGCGTCCGAGGTGCTGCCGGTCGCGCTGCTCTATGTCGGCAAGAAGCCGTACAGCACCGACGCCGCCGACTACGACGCGGCCGCGAAGATGCTGGCGACCGTGCGGCCGTTCGTCACGCGCTTCTCGTCGTCGGGCTACATCAACGACCTCGCAGGCGGGTCGCTCTGCGCAGTGATGGGCTATTCGGGCGACATCAACATCGCGCGGGCGCGCGCGCTCGAGGCCAATCCCAAGCAGCCGGCCGCGATCGAGGCGCTGGTCCCGAAAGGTGGCGCGACGCTCTTCTTCGACACCATGGCGATCCCGAAGGACGCGAAGAACGTGGCCAACGCGCACCTCTTCATCAACTACATCCTGCGCCCGGAAGTCGCCGCGGCGCTCACCAACAAGGTCTTCTACGCCAACCCGAACGTGGCGTCGCTGAAGTTCGTGAAGAAGGACGTCGCGCAGAACAGGACGATCTTCCTCTCGGCCGAGGACAAGGCGCGGATGACGCCGCCCGACGCGGTGCCGCAGGCGATCCGCCGCGTGCAGACGCGCATCTTCACGAACTTCAAGGCCGGGCGCTGATCGGCGCGAGGGCCACTACGAGACGGTCACACCTTTCCAGAACGCGACCCGGCCCTTGATCTCCTTGGCGGCCTCGCTCGGCTCCGGGTAGTACCAGACGGCGTTCTCGTTCATCTCGCCGTCGACCATCAGGCTGTAGTAGTGGGCCTGTCCCTTCCACGGGCAGGAGGAACGATGATTGCTGAAGGTCACGTACTCGCGCTTCAGGCTCGACTCGGGAAAGTAATGGTTGCCCTCGACGACGACAGTGTCGTCGCTCTCGGCGAGGGTCGCGCCGTTCCAGGTGGCCTTCATCGATCAGCTCCTTTTGCGTGACTTCCAGGCGATGCTAGGCCAACCCGAAAGGCACACATGACGACCCAGGTTCGCAAGGGGCAGGCGCCCGATCAGCTGAGCCGCGAGGAGTTCGGCAGGCGCTTCCGCGGCTCGTTCGTCGATCCGGCCTTCCAGGCCGAGGCGCCGGCGATCGCGCGGATCGAGGAGATCGCCTGGCTCGGCTACGCCGACGGCCGCAAGGCACCGATCACGAGGAAGGCCGGCAAGGGCTATGCCGATCCCGACTACGACCTGTCGGTCGACTGGATCGCCGCCAAGGAGCGCATCGACCGCGCCAAGGCGACGTGGGCCGATCCGAAGACGAAGACGCGCGCGCTCGTCATCTGCGGCTCGCCGCGCAACGACGGCACCTGCCCGGGCGAGATCTCGAAGACGTTTCGCCTCGCCGGCCTCGTCAGCGAGGTCCTCACGAAGGACAAGATCGAAGTCGACTTCCTCGACCTGAGCCTGCTCACTTCGGAATACGGCCGAAAGATCCATCCCTGCAAGGGCTGCGTGTCCACCGCCGAGCCGCTCTGCCACTGGCCGTGCAGCTGCTATCCGAACCACTCGCTGAACCAGACCAACGACTGGATGAACGAGATCTACGAGCGCTGGACGCTCGCCCACGCGATCGTCATCGTCACGCCGACGCACTGGTACAGCACCTCGAGCGCGCTCAAGCTGATGATCGACCGGCTCGTCTGCGCCGACGGTGGCAACCCCGACCCGACCTCGACCGGCGGCAAGGATCCGGCCAAGGCCAAGGCGCTCGAGCTGAAGGGCTGGGGCTATCCCAAGCACCTCGACAAGCGGGTCTACGGCCTGGTCGTGCACGGCGACGTCGCCGGCATCGAGGGCTCGCGCCGCGCCCTCTCCGACTGGCTCGACTGGATGGGCCTCGTCGACGCCGGCGACCAGGCCCGGCTCGACCGTTTCATCGGCTACTACGAGCCTTACGCGACCAGCCACGACACCCTCGACAAGGACGAAAAAGTCCAGGAGGAGACCCGCAACGTCGCCCGCTCGGTGGCCCGGGTGACGCACGCCCTGCGTGCCGGGGAGCTCGGCGCCGATCTCGCCCAGCTCCCGCGTCCTCGGCCGAAGTAGTCCTACAAGCGCGGGAACGAAGACCGCGGTAGTCTCTGTTTGTTGCACTGCAGCATAGTGCGCTCCCCATCAAGTCCATGAGTCAGTTCCTGAAGAAGATCCTTGCCGCCGGCCGACTGGTGCGAGGCGGCAAGCTCGCCGCGGCGACGGCGGCGATCCAGCGTGCGCTCGGCGCCGAGACCGCGACGCTCGACGACACTCCGGCCGCCGAGCCCACCTGGGTCGAGGTCGAGCCGGCCGCCGAGCCCGCGGTGGTCGCGCGGGCGCGGGCGCCCCGCTTCGACGAAAGCAGCTTCACCTGCGCCGCCGGCACGCGCTCGTTCAAGCTCTTCGAGCCTTCCGGCGCCGACGGCTCGCCGCGGCCGCTCGTCGTGATGCTCCACGGCTGCACCCAGAGCCCCGACGATTTCGCCGCCGGCACGCGCATGAACGAGCTGGCCGAGGCCCAGGGCTTTCTCGTGCTCTACCCGGCGCAGGGGCCGCGCTCGAACGCGCACAAATGCTGGAACTGGTTCGTTCCCGCCGACCAGCGCCGCGGCGCGGGCGAGCCGGCGCTACTCGCCGGCATGACCCGGCACGTGATGCAGACCCACGCGATCGACGCCGACCGTGTCTTCGTCGCGGGCCTCTCGGCCGGCGGCGCAATGGCGGCGATCCTGGCGCGCGAATACCCCGACCTCTTCGCGGCGGCCGGCGTCCACTCCGGCATCGCGCCTGGCGTCGCGCACGACGTCGCTTCGGCCTTCACGGTGATGAAGAGCGGCCCGGGCACGGCTGCCGCCTGGCACACGCCGAGCTCGGCCTCGATGCCGCTCTGGACCGCCGCGCCGCCGCCCATGGCCGCCAATGGAACGGGCTCGGCGAAGAGCGAGCTGCCGAGCGCGCCGGTGATCGTCTTCCACGGCGACGCCGATGCGACGGTCGCCGCGACCAACGGCGACGCTGTCGTCGCCGCCGCGCTGGCGGGCGAGGCGGAGATGCGGCGCGAAGACCGCGAGGGCCCTTCCTCGCACGGTGCGCGCGGCCACCGACGTTCGGTCTGGCATGCCGACGGCTCGGGCGACCAAGACCGTACCCTGGCCGAGCAGTGGATCGTCCACGGCGCGCCGCACGCCTGGTCCGGCGGTGCCTCGCAAGGCTCGTTCACCGATCCTTCCGGGCCCGATGCCTCGCGCGAGATGCTGCGCTTCTTCTTCGCCCATCCGCGCCGCTCCGCCACGACCTGATTCGGGCCGGCGGGCCGCGAAGCGACGGCCGGCCGCGAGCCAACCCCGTAGACTTCGCCCCGCCATGAAACGCGACGTCTTCGCCGCCCTCGTCGTCGCAGCCCAGGTCGCGGCCTGCGCGACCGCGTCGACGCCCCCGCCAGAGACGGCGCCGATCGCGCCGGCCTGGTACGCGCCTTTGCCGCATGGCGGCAGCGTCGCTGGACTGGAACACTGGTGGGCGCAGTTCGACGATCCTGCACTGTCAAGGCTGGTCGCTGCCTCTCAGGCAGTGAGCACTGACATCACAAGTGCCGGCGCCCGCATCGCCGACGCCCGTGCCCGTCGCACTGCGGCCGCGGCCGCCTTGCTGCCCTCCCTCGACGCCACGGTGAGCGCCGCGCGCGGCCGCCAGGACTTGAGCCTGCCGATCGGCACCAGCGAGGCGGCAGGCCTGCAGGCAAGCTGGGAGCTCGACGTCTTCGGCCGGGGCCGCGCCGCGCGCGACGCCGCCGAGGCGCGTCTGGCGGGCGCCGAGTCGAGGTGGCACGACGCGCGCGTCTCGGTCGCAGCCGAGACGGCGAACCGGTACGTCGAGCTGCGGGCCTGCGAAGCCAGGCTCGCACAGGCGCGGCTCGACGCCGACTCGCGCGCCGAGACCGCCCGCCTCACCGGGCTCAGCATGAAGAGCGGCTTCGAGTCGCGCGCCAACGCGTCCCTGACGCTCGCCAGCGCCTCGCAGGCGCTCCTCGCGGTGAAGCAGACCGCCCTGCAGTGCGGGCAGGACGTCAAGGGTCTGGTCGCCCTCACCGGCATCGCCGAGCCGGACCTGCGCGCGCTGCTGGGCCATGCCGTCGCACGCGTGCCCGAGCCCACCGCGATCGCCGTGCCCGGCGTTCCCGCCGAAGCGCTGGCGCAACGCCCCGACGTCGATGCGCGCGCCCGCGACGTGATCGCGGCCAGCGCCGACATCGCCCAGGCGCGCGCCGAGCAATGGCCCAGGGTCACGCTCAGCGGCAGCGTCGGCGCCGTGCGCTTCGAGTCGGGCGGCTACTCGGCCGACGGCCGGACCTGGAGCATCGGCCCGGTCTCGGTCAGCCTGCCGATCTTCGATGCCGGCGCGCGCCGCGCCAACGTCGTCGCCGCGCGGGCACGCTACGACGAGGCCGCGAGCGCCTATGCGGCGACGTTGCGCGGCGCCGTTCGCGACGTCGAGAACGCGCTCCTGGCGCTGCAGGCCACGGCCGACCGCAGCGCCGACGCGAAGACCGCTGCCGACAACTTCGAGGTCTCGTTCCGCGCCGCAGAGGCCCGCTACAAGAGCGGCTTCGGCACGCTGTTCGAGCTCGAGGACGCACGGCGCAGCGCGCTGGTCGCCCAGAACACCCTGATCGACCTGCGCCGGGAGCGCGTCGCCGCCTGGATCGCCCTCTACCGCGCGCTCGGCGGCGGCTGGTCGCAGCACGCCGATGCGCGCACCGCCGCCAGCGCTCCTTCCTCCGCCACCCAACCATGAAACCTTTCGCCTCTCCGCGCGGGATCGCGATCGCCGCCGGCACAGCCTGCGTCGTGGCGGTCGCCGCCGCCATGGGTCTGCATGCGCATGCCGCCGACGACAAGAAGGCCGCCGCGCCGACCAAGCCGGCCCTGAGCGTCGTCGTCACCCAGCCGCAGCGCGCGACCCTGCCGGTGGCCGTGCGAGCCAACGGCAACATCGCCGCCTGGCAGGAGGCGATCATCGGCACCGAAGCGAATGGCCTTCGCATCGCCGATGTGCGGGTCAACGTCGGCGACGTCGTCAAGCGCGGCCAGACCCTCGCGACCTTCGCGCCCGACACGATGCAGGCCGACCTGCTCCAGTCGCGTGCCACGGTCGCCGAGGCCGAGGCGACGCTCGCCGACGCGAGCGCGAACGCGGAGCGCGCCAAGAGCCTGCGCGCGACCGGCGCCCTCAGCGAGGCGACGATCAACCAGTACGTCACCGCCGAGCGCACCGCCAAGGCCCGGCTCGACGCCCAGCGCGCCGCCGCGCAGTCGCGCCAGCTCAAGCTCGGCCAGACCGCCGTGCTCGCGCCCGACAACGGCGTGATCTCGTCGCGCAGCGCGACCGTCGGCGCGGTGCTGCCGGCCGGGCAGGAGCTCTTTCGCATGATCCGCCAGGGCCGTCTCGAATGGCGTGCCGAGGTCGCGTCGTCCGACATGGCGCTGATCAAGCCGGGCGTGAAGGTCAGCGTCACGCCGGCCGGCGGCGCGCCGATCGCCGGCGTCGTTCGCATGGTCGCGCCGACCGTCGATCCGCAGACCCGAAACGGCATCGTCTACGTCGACCTGCCGGCGCCGGCGAGCGCGCGCGCGGGCATGTTCGCGCGCGGCGAATTCGAGATCGGCAGCTCGAGCGCGCTCACCCTGCCGCAGAGCGCCGTGCAGCAGCGCGACGGCTTCAGCTACGTCTTTCGGGTCGGCGACGACTCCAAGGTGACACAGGTGAAGATCGAGGTCGGGCGCCGCGCCGGCGACCACATCGAGGTGCTCTCCGGGCTCGACCCGAAGGCGCGTGTCGTCGCCTCGGGCGGAGGGTTCCTGGTCGAGGGCGACACCGTCCGCGTCGTCGACACGCCGCCGGCAATGGCCGCCGCCTCGGCGACGGCGCCCCGCCCATGATCAACGTCTCGTCCTGGTCGATCAGGAATCCCATTC
>JBBSBZ010000047.1:0-16750 GCA_038250795.1 Burkholderiales bacterium
ACCGGCACGAAGTTCGGCTGCGGCGTCGGCGCCTGCGGCGCCTGCACGGTGCACGTCGACGGCGCGGCGACGCGCTCCTGCGTGCTGCCGATCTCGGCGCTCGCGGGCAGGAAGGTCGTGACGATCGAGGCGCTGGGCAGCGACGACGCGCCGCACGCGTTGCAGCGCGCCTGGGAGACGCATCAGGTGCCGCAGTGCGGCTACTGCCAGAGCGGCATGCTGATGGCCGCCGCGGCGCTGCTGGCCAGGAACCGCGCGCCGAGCGACGCCGACATCGACGCGGCGGTCGGCAACATCTGCCGCTGCGGAACCTATCCGCGCGTGCGCGCGGCCATCCGGGCCGCCACGGCATGAACCGGCGCGCGCTCCTCCTGAGCGGCCTCGGCGCCGCCGGAGCGCTGATCGTCGGCTGGAGCGTGCTGCCGCCGCGCGACCGGATCGGCGACGTCGACGCCCTTCCGGTCGAGGACGGCGAGGTCGGCCTCAACGGCTGGATCAAGATCGGCGCCGACGGCGGCGTCTTCCTGGCAATGAATCGCAGCGAGATGGGCCAGGGCGTGCACACCGCGCTGGCGATGCTGGTCGCCGAGGAGATGGACGTGCCCCTGGAGCGCGTCCGCCTCGTGCCCGCAGGGCCCGAGCGGCTCTACGGCAACGTCGGCATGATGGTCTCGAGTCTGCCCTTCTTCCACCCGCGCGAGACCGAGCCCGGGCACGAGTCGACGTCGGCGCGCGCCGGCCAGTGGGTGGTGGCCAAGGTCGCCCGCGAGCTCGGCATCAACGTCACGGGCGGCTCGTCGAGCGTCGTCGACGCCTGGGGCGTCCTGCCGATGGCTGCGGCGACGGCGCGCGCGCGGCTCGTCAACGCCGCCTCGATCGCCTGGAAGCAGCCGGCGGGCGAGATCGTCGTCGACGACGGCGTCGTCAGCCATCCGACCGGCGGCTCGGCCCACTACGGGGAGCTCGCGCGGATGGCGGCGGCAACGCCCGCGGGCGACGTGCGCCTCAAGCGGCGCGAGGACTGGACGCTGATCGGCACCGCCGCGCCGCGCACCGACGTCCGGGCCAAGAGCAACGGCTCCGCCGTCTTCGGCATCGACGTGCGGCCGGCCGGGCTGCTGTTCGCCGCGATCCGCCACTGCCCGATGCTCGGCGGCAGCCCGGGCGCCGTCGACGTCGCGCCGGCGCTCGCCCTGGCCGGCGTCGAGCGCGTCGTCCGCCTCGGGCCGTACGCCGGATCGACCGCGGCGCTGGCCGTCGTCGGCAAGACGGTCTGGCATGCGCAGCGTGGCGCCGACGCGATCAAGGTCGAATGGCAGCAACGTCCCGCCGGCGCGCTCGACAGCGCCGCGATCCTGGCCGGGCTCGAGGCGCAGGCGCGCGCCGCCCACGAGGCCGACGGCGGCTTCCCGTTTCACCGCCGCGGCGACGTCGCGGCCGCCGATGCCCGGGCCGTACGCCACGTCGAATCGGTCTATCGCGCGCCCTACCTCGCACACGTGACGATGGAGCCGATCAACTGCACGGCGCGCGTCGCCGACGGCAAGGTGGAGGTCTGGGCGCCGACCCAGGTACCGGGCCTGGCGCGCGCCATCGCCGCGCAGGCCGGCCAGGTCGCCGAGGACGACGTCACCGTGCATGTCACCTACCTCGGCGGGGGCTTCGGCCGTCGGCTCGACGTCGATTTCGTCGGCCAGGCGGTGCGCATCGCGCGCGAGACGGCCGGCCGACCGGTGCAGCTCGTCTGGTCGCGCGAGGAAGACATCCGGCACGACTTCTATCGTCCGGCCGGCGTCGCGATCCTGAAGGCCGGCCTCGACGCCGACGGGCGGCCGCTGACGCTGCGCATCACGAGCGCGGGCGATGCGATCACGCCGCGCTGGATGGAGCGCGGCATTCCCGAGCTCGTCGGCCCGGTCGACACGCCCGACAAGACGGCGAGCGAGGGCCTCTTCGACCAGCCCTACGGCATCGCCAATCAACGGATCGCCCACGTCGCGACGCTGAGCGGCGTGCCGGTCGGCTACTGGCGCTCGGTCG
Source organism: Burkholderiales bacterium (assembly GCA_038250795.1). Taxonomy (GTDB): domain Bacteria; phylum Pseudomonadota; class Gammaproteobacteria; order Burkholderiales; family Burkholderiaceae_C; genus Schlegelella_A. Next base: position 2,041 of record JBBSBZ010000047.1, read on the forward strand.
GCCACTCGCACAACGCGTTCTTCGGCGAGTCGTTCGTCGACGAGCTCGCCCACGCGAGCGGCGAGGACCCGGTCGACTACCGGCTCGGCCTGCTCAAGGAATCGCCTCGCCACGCCGCGGTGCTGACGCTCGCCGCCGAGCGCGCCGGCTGGCCGGGCCACGGCCGGACGCGTCCGCTCGCGCCGGGACGGGCGCGCGGCGTGGCGCTGCACGAGTCGTTCGGCAGCGTCGTCGCCCAGGTCGTCGAGGCGTCGATCGAGGACGGCCGGCCGCGCGTGCACCGCGTCGTCTGCGCCGCCGATGTCGGCACCGTCGTCAACCCGGGCATCGTCGCGCAGCAGCTCGAAGGCGCGGTGATCTTCGCGCTGTCCGCCGCCCTCCACGGAAGGATCGACATCGTCGGCAGCGTCGTCCGGCAGGGCAACTTCCCGGACTATCCGCTCGTGCGGATGGCCGAGTCACCGGTCGTCGAGACCCACCTCGTCGAGAGCACCCGCCCGCCGGGCGGCGTCGGCGAGATCGGCGTGCCGCCGCTCGCGCCGGCGCTCGCCAATGCGCTCTTCGCGCTCACGGGCAAGCGGCTGCGCGAGCTGCCGCTCGTGCTATCGAGACACGAGATCTAGGCGTCAGCCGCGGGCCGCTTCGAGCTCGTCGCGCGCGACCTGCGCGGCGCGACGCGAGGCGGCCGCGAAGTCGGGCCCGTCGCCCGCGTAGAGCACGGCGCGCGACGAGCTGACGATGATGGGATCGGTCGTCTCGCCCGCCTTGCCGCGCCAGCCCGCGCGCACCGTCGCCGACGGGTCGCCGCCCTGCGCGCCGATGCCGGGAATCAGGAGCGGCAGTCCGGGCGCGAGCTCGCGCACGCGGGCGATCTCGGCGGGAAAGGTCGCGCCGACGACCAGGCCGATCTCGCCGCCACCGTTCCATCGGCCGGCGGCGAGCGTCGCGATCCGCTCGTAGAGCGTCTCGCCCGAGGCGAGGCGCAGGTCCTGCAGATCGCCGCCGCCCGGGTTCGACGTGCGGCAGAGCAGGATCACGCCCTTGCCTTCGTGACGCAGGTAGGGCTCGATCGAGTCGAAGCCCAGGAGCGGCGAGAGCGTCACCGCGTCGGCGCGGTAGCGGTCGAAGAGCTCCTTCGCGTACTGCTCGGCCGTGCTGCCCATATCGCCGCGCTTGGCATCGAGGATCACCGGCACGTCGGGCGTCGTCTCGTGGATGTAGGCGATCAGTCGCTCGAGCTGCACCTCGGCGCCGTTCGCCGCGAAGTAGGCGATCTGCGGCTTGTAGGCAATGACGAGGTCGCGCGTCGCATCGACGATGGCCGAGCAGAAGTCGTAGATGCGCGCCGGGTCGTTCTTCATCGCGCCCGGGAAGCGGGCCGGATCGGGATCGAGGCCGACGCACAGGAGCGAGCGGTTGACCCGCTCGGCGTGGGCGAGCTGGGCGCGAAAGCTCATGCGCCTTCCTTCCCCGGGCCGGGCCGCGCGACGTCGGCGGCCTCGGTCGCGAGCCGGGCCGCGTCGCCGATGTAGCCGCGCGGCGTGAGCGCGAGCAACCGATCGCGCTCGGCGGCCGGGATCGCGAGGCCGCCGACGAACGCGTGCAGCCCCTCCTTCGTGATCGCCTTGCCGCGCGTCAGCGCCTTGAGCTGCTCGTAGGAGTCGGCGATGCCGTGGCGACGCATCACCGTCTGGACCGGCTCGGCGAGCACTTCCCAGGCGTCGTCGAGGTCGGCGTCGATCGCGCCGGTGTCGACGCCGAGCTTGGCCATGCCGCGCGCGATGGAGTCGAAGGCGAGCAGCGTGTGACCGAAGGCGACGCCCATGTTGCGCAGCACCGTGCTGTCGGTGAGGTCGCGCTGGAAGCGCGAGATCGGCAGCTTCTCGCTCAGGTGGCCGAGCAGCGCGTTGGCCAGGCCGAGGTTGCCTTCGCCGTTCTCGAAGTCGATCGGGTTGACCTTGTGCGGCATCGTGCTCGAGCCGATCTCGCCTGCCACCGGGCGCTGGGTGAAGTAGCCCAGGCTGATGTAGCCCCAGGCGTCGCGCGCCCAGTCGACCAGGATGGTGTTGGCGCGGCGCACGGCATCGAACAGCTCGGCCATCGCGTCGTGCGGCTCGATCTGCGTCGTGTACGGGTTGAAGACGAGGCCGAGGCGCTCCTCGACGACGCAGCGCGAGAACGCGGGCCAGTCGAAGCCGGGATAGGCGGCGACGTGCGCGTTGTAGTTGCCGACGGCGCCGTTCATCTTCGCGAGCAGCTTCACCGCGGCGACGCCGTCGCGCGCGCGGTCGAGCCGGGCGACGACGTTGGCAACCTCCTTGCCGAGTGTCGTCGGGCTCGCCGTCTGGCCGTGCGTGCGAGCGAGCATTGGCGTTGCCGCCTGGGCCCGGGCGAGGGCGGCCAGGGTCTCGATCAGGCGGTCGAGCGCCGGCAGCAGCACCTCGCGACGCACCGCCTCGAGCATCAGCGCGTGGCTGGTGTTGTTGATGTCCTCGCTGGTGCAGGCGAAGTGGACGAAGGGCGTCGCGCCGGCGAGCTCCGCGCGGCCCGCGAAGCGCTCGGCGAGCCAGTACTCGACCGCCTTGACGTCGTGGTTGGTGCGCTTCTCGATGGTCTTGATCGCCTCGGCGTCGTCGGCCGAGAAGCGCTCGACCAGGCCGCGCAGGAACAGGCGCGTCGCCTCGCCGATCGGCAGGGTGCCGTCCAGCCCCGACCCGGCCAGCGCGATGAACCATTCGACCTCGACCCGGACCCGGGCCCGGATCAGGCCGAATTCCGACAGGTGCGGGCGCAGCGCGTCGAGCCTGGCGGCGTAGCGGCCGTCGAGCGGCGAGAGCGCGAAGAGCGGCGAGGCATCCATCGGCGCGATTATCGGTGGTGACCCTAGAATGATTTCAAGCTCGGTCACCCAAAAGGAAGCGTCCCCGCACCACCCCATGAAACTCATCGGTTCAGTGAGCAGCCCGTACGTGCGCAAGGTGCGCATCGTCATGGCCGAGAAGAAGCTGGACTATCAGTTCGCCACCGAGGACGTCTGGGCCAGCGACGCGATCCTGGCCTCCAATCCGCTCGGCAAGGTGCCCTGTCTGGTGATGGAGGGCGGCGAGGCGGTGTTCGACTCGCGCGTCATCGTCGAATACCTCGACGCGCGCTCGCCGCTGGCCCGCCTGATCCCCGAGCCGAACCGCGAGCGCACCGAGGTGCGCACCTGGGAAGCTCTCGCCGACGGCATCCTCGATGCATTGATCCTCGCCCGGCTGGAGGCGACCTGGGCCGGCCGCACGGCCGAGCAGCGCTCGCAGGCCTGGATCGACCGGCAGATGAAGAAGGTCGATGCCTCGCTCGTCGCCATCGCCACCGGCCTGGCGGCCAAGCCGTGGTGCAGCACGGGCATCCACATGACGCTCGCCGACGTCGCCGTCGGCTGTGCCCTCGGCTACCTCGACTTCCGCTTCCCGCAGATCGGCTGGCGCGCCGAGCACCCGAACCTGGCGCGCCTCGCCGACAAGCTCAACGCCCGCCAGAGCTTCATCGACACGGCGCCGCCGGCCTGATTCCTCAGACCGTCGCGGCGAAGCTCGCCGCGCTGGCCATCGGCCAGTAGGTGCGAAACACCTGCAGCGGCACCTCGCCCTTCAGCAGCGCGCCGGGCTCGACGAAGGGCAGCAGGTTGGCGAGCAGCTTCACGCCGTGCTCGGAGTTGCGCCGCACGATGTGCGACGCGCTGATCGCGCCCGGGGCCGGCAGCCCGGCCGCCTGCACCAGCTCCTTCAGCGCCATGAGCGTGTTGCGGTGGAAGTGATGGACGCGATCGGCCTTGCTCGGCACGTCGAGCGCCTTCTGCCGCTGCGGGTCCTGCGTGGTCACGCCGGTCGGGCAGTGGCCGGTATGGCAGGTCTGTGCCTGCAGACACCCGAGCGCGAACATGAAGCCGCGCGCCGAGTTGCACCAGTCGGCGCCGAGCGCCAGCATCCTGGCGATGTCGAACGCGCTCACGACCTTGCCGGCACAGCCGATCCGGATCTGGTCGCGCAGGCCCAGGCCGACGAGCGTGTTGTGGACGAGAAGCAAGCCTTCCTGCAGCGGCGCGCCGACGTGGTCGGTGAATTCGAGCGGCGCTGCGCCGGTGCCGCCCTCGGCACCGTCGACGACGATGAAGTCGGGAACGATCCCTGTTTCATGCATCGCCTTGGCGATGCCGAACCACTCCCACGGATGGCCGATGCAGAGCTTGAAGCCGGTCGGCTTGCCGCCTGAGAGCTCGCGCAGCCGCTCGATGAAATGCATCATCTCGATCGGCGTCCGGAACGCGCTGTGCGACGCCGGCGAGACGCAGTCGACCCAGGGCTGCACGCCGCGCGCCTCGGCGATCTCGAGGGTGACCTTCGGTCCCGGAAGGACGCCGCCGTGGCCGGGCTTGGCGCCTTGCGAGAGCTTGACCTCGACCATCTTCACCTGCGGGTCGCGCGCGTTGGCAGCGAAGCGCTCCTCGGAGAAGCTGCCGTCGGCGTTGCAGCAGCCGAAGTAGCCCGAGCCGATCTCCCAGATCAGGTCGCCGCCGTGAACGCGGTGATGCCGGCTGATCGAGCCCTCCCCGGTGTCGTGGGCGAAGTTGCCCCGCTTGGCGCCGGCATTGAGCGCCAGGATGGCGTTGGCCGAGAGAGCGCCGAAGCTCATCGCCGAGATGTTGAAGAGGCTGGCGCTGTACGGCTGCGCGCGTCCGGCGCCGATCGTGACGCGAAAGTCGTGCGTCGACAGCAGCGTGGGCTGCAGCGAGTGATTGAGCCACTCGTAGCCCGTCGCCGAGACGTCCATCTGGGTGCCGAACGGGCGCTTGTCGGAATCGTTCTTGGCGCGCTGGTAGACGAGCGATCGCTGCTGGCGCGAGAACGGCGAGGCCTCGTTGTCGCCCTCGATGAAGTACTGGCGAATCTCCGGCCGGATGAATTCGAGCAGGAACCGGAAGTGGCCGATCACCGGGTAGTTGCGCAGGATCGCGTGGCGGTTCTGCATCACGTCGCGCACGCCGACGAGGACAAGGCCGAGGAAGACGACCGCGAGCCAGAGGTCCATGCCCATCATCGCCCACGCGAGCAGGCTCGCGGCCAGGCCGAGGAAGCACAGCGCCCAGGCGGTGTAGCGCACGGGGAAGTGCGGATCGAGCCGGTTGATCCAATGGAACATGCGAGCTCCTGCCTCGGGTGGCGCGATGGTAGCGACGCGGGTGGCCGCCGACCGCGTGCTAGCGCGCGAGGAAGCCCAGCAGTGCGACCGAAGTCTCGTCGGGCAGCTCTTCGGGGATGAAGTGACCCGCCGCCAGCGCGCAGCCGGCAAGGTTCGCCGCGCACTGCGCGCGCCAGAGGGCGAGCGGGTCGTAGAGGCGGCCGACGACGCCGTGCTCGCCCCAGAGCACGAGCGTGTCGCAGGCGATCTTCTCGCCCGCCGCCCGCGAGGCGCGGTCGTGCTCGAGGTCGATCGATGCCGAGGCGCGGTAGTCCTCGCACGCCGCGTGGATCGCGTCGGCGCGACAGAAGCAGCGCTCGTACTCGGCAAGCGCCTCGGGCTCGATGTGGCCCAGCCCGCTCGAGCCCCAGCCACCGAGGGTCCAGCGCAGGTAGAACGACGGGTCGCCGCCGATCATGCGTTCGGGCAGCGGCGCCGGCTGGATCAGGAAGAACCAGTGGTAGTACCAGCTCGCGAAGCGCATGTCGGTCGCGTCATACATGTCGAGCGTCGGCACGATGTCGATCAGCGCCAGCCGCGACACCCGCTCCGGATGGTCGATCGCGAGCCGGTGCGCGACCCGCCCGCCCCGGTCGTGGCCGACGACGGCGAAGCGCTCGTGGCCGAGCGAGCGCATCAGGCCGACGAGATCGTCGGCCATCGCGCGCTTGCTGTACTGGGCGTGGTCGAGTTCCGGCGTTGCCGCCGGCTGCGGCTTGGTCGAGTCGCCGTAGCCGCGCAGGTCGGGGACCACGAGACGGTGCGTCGGCGCCAGCCGTTGCGCGACGCGATGCCACATCGCGTGCGTCTGGGGATAGCCGTGGAGCAGCAGCACCGGCGGGCCCTGCGCGGCGCCGCCGCTGCGCGCGAAGATCTCCGACGGGCCGACCGGGTGGATCGCGGTCTCGAATCCCTCGAACCAGGCCATGACCGACTCCCTCGCGGCAGGCGCCGCGGCGTCGATTCTCCGCCGTCAGGCGAGCGCGCGTCGGCGCGCGGCCGTCGGCGATACGCGCCGCGCAAGCGCTCTCGCCGCCTCGTGCCGCGTCGCTATACTCCCCCTGAAGCGCCGATTTGTTCCGGCTTGCGGGCGCTCTATAAATTCGGCTAAAGACAGGACCCGCGCACCCGGTGTCCCGCTTTGGCGGCGCCGGGTTTTTTCTTGCCCGCGTCCATGTCCTCTTCCGGTCAGTCCATCGGCGACGTCCAGCCCCAATCGATGCACTTCGCGGCGCCGCTGCCGCTCGCCAGCGGCGTGCAGCTTGCCGACTACACGCTCGCCTACGAAACCTACGGCACGCTGAACGCGGCGCGCAGCAACGCCGTCCTCGTCTGCCACGCCCTCAACGCCTCGCACCACGTCGCCGGCACCTACGCGGGCAAGGCGAAGAGCGAAGGCTGGTGGGACAATCTCGTCGGGCCCGGCAAGCCGCTCGACACCGACCGCTTCTTCGTCATCGGCGTCAACAACCCGGGCTCGTGCTTCGGCTCGACCGGGCCGACGAGCCCGAATCCCGATCCTGCCGCCAAGGGCCGCGCCTATGGCAGCGACTTTCCGGTCGTCACGGTCGAGGACTGGGTCGATGCGCAGGCGCGATTGATCGACGCGCTCGGCATCGGCCGACTCGCGGCGGTGCTCGGCGGCAGCCTCGGCGGGATGCAGGCGCTCGCCTGGTCGCTGCGCTACCCCGAGCGGCTGCGCCAGTGCATCGCCGTCGCGACCGCGCCGAACCTGTCGGCGCAGAACATCGCCTTCAACGAAGTCGCGCGCCGCGCCATCGTCACCGACCCCGAATTCCACGGCGGCCACTACGGCGAGCACGGCGTCGTCCCCAAGCGGGGCTTGCGCGTGGCACGGATGATCGGCCACATCACCTACCTCTCCGACGACTCGATGGAGGCCAAGTTCGGGCGCGACCGGCAGGGCGCCGCGTTCGGCTACTCGACCCAGGAGATCGAGTTCCAGATCGAGGCCTACCTGCGCCATCAGGGTGACAAGTTCAGCGAGTACTTCGACGCCAACACCTACCTGCTGATCACCCGGGCGCTCGACTACTTCGATCCCGCGCGCGACCATGGCGGCGACCTCACCGCCGCCTTCGCCGCCGCCCGCTGCCGCTTCCAGCTCGTGAGCTTCACGACCGACTGGCGCTTCGCGCCGGCGCGCTCGCGCGAGATCGTCAAGGCGCTCGTCGACAACCGGATCGACGTGAGCTACGCCGAGATCGACGCGCCGCACGGCCACGATGCCTTCCTCCTCGACGACCCTCGTTACCACGGCGTGCTGCGCGCCTGCTTTGCGAACCTCGCGAAGGAGATCGCGTGAGCGACCGCAAGGACATCGAGCTCATCGCCGAGCTCGTGCCGCCCGGCTCGCGCGTGCTCGACCTCGGCTGCGGCAACGGCGAGTTGCTCGCCCTCCTTTCGCGCGAGCGCCGCTGCAGCGGCTACGGCATCGAGCTCGACGACGCGAACGTGCTCGCCTGCCATCAGCGCGGCGTCAACGTCATCCAGCTCAACCTGGAGGAAGGACTCGCGCTCTTCGACGACCGCAGCTTCGACGTCGTCCTCCAGCTCGACACGCTGCAGCACCTGAAAAATACCGAGAAGATGCTGCGCGAGACGGCGCGTGTCGGCCGGATCGGCATCGTCAGCTTCCCGAACTTCGCGCACTGGCCGAACCGCCTGCGCGTCGCCACCGGCCGCATGCCGGTGACGCGCGTCCTGCCCTACGAGTGGTACGACACGCCCAACATCCGCGTCGGCACCTTCGCCGACCTGGAGGTGCTGGCGCGAAAGGACGGCCTGACGATCCTCGACGCGTTCGGCATCCAGGCCGGCAAGATCGTGCGCTTGTTTCCCAACCTGCTCGCGAGCGTCGCCGTCTTCAAGTTCGAGCGCGGCTGAGCTGCGGCCGAGGCGATCCGGGGCGGGCGACCCGGCCCGTGCATCATCCGCGACATGGCACAACCCGCGCCGAGCCTCGCCAGCGCCGAACCACCATCGGACGACGCGGCGAGCTTCGGTCGACCGTCTTCCGGCTGGCGGCGCCGGCTCTTCCAGATCATCTTCGAGTCGGACACGCCCGCCGGCCTGCGCTACGACCTCGCCCTCATCTGGCTGATCCTGGCCAGCGTCGGCATCGTCATGCTCGACAGCTTCGAGGAGTTGCACGGCCGCTGGGGCGGGACGCTCGAGGCCTTCGAATGGTTCTTCACGGGCCTCTTCACGGTGGAGTACATCGCCCGGCTGTCCTGCGTGCGGCGTCCGCTCGGCTATGCGCGCAGCGCCTTCGGGATCATCGATCTGCTCGCCGTGCTGCCCACCTGGGCAGCGCTTTTCCTGCCCGGGCTGCATGCGCTCATCGACGTTCGCTTGCTGAGGCTCCTGCGCCTCTTCAGGATCCTGAAGCTGGCGGAATACGTCGAGGAGTACGGTGCGCTCGGCCGGGCGCTGCTCGCGAGCCGACGCAAGATCCTCGTGTTCCTGAGCTTCGTCGTCCTCGTCGTCGTCGTCATCGGCACGCTGATGTACGTGGTCGAGGGCCCCGAAAACGGCTTTTCCAACGTCCCGGTATCGGTGTACTGGGCGATCTCGACGATGACCACCGTCGGCTTCGGCGACATCACCCCGAAGACCGGACTGGGCCGCTTCATCGCGTCCTTGATGATGCTGGTCGGCTGGGGCACGCTCGCCGTGCCGACCGGCATCGTCAGCGCCGAATTCACGGCCTTGCACCTGCGAGCGGGCCGCTCGCGGCCGGACCGGGCCTGCGTCGGCTGCGGCAGCGTCGGCCACGCGCCGGACGCCCGCTTCTGCAGCGACTGCGGCGTGCCGCTGGCGGCATCCCCGCCGCCCGGTCGCTGAGCGACGCGGCCCCAGCGTCGCGATGCGCGAACGAGCGCGCCGCACGGCCGTCGTGAGGCTCGGCTATTCTCCGCAGCTTTCGCCGCTGGAACCCCCCATGACATCGATCCGCCTCCTGCGCCGCCTGCTGGTCGCGCTGATCGCGCCCGCCGTTCTCGCCCTCGCCGCCCACTCCGCCGCGCCCCAGCAGAAGACGCAGGCGCCGGGCTACTACCGGATGATGCTCGGCGATTTCGAGATCACCGCGCTCAGCGACGGCACGGTCGACCTCAAGCCCAAGGAGCTCCTCACCAACACCACGCCCGCGCATGTCGGCAAGATGCTGACGCGCTCGTTCGAGCCGGAGGCGGTGCCGACCTCGGTGAACGCCTACCTGATCAACACCGGCGACAAGCTGATCCTGGTCGACACCGGCGCGGCCAAGCTCTTCGGCCCGACCTTGGGCAACCTGCTCGCGAATCTCGCCGCGTCGGGCTACCGGCCGGAGCAGGTCGACGACATCCTGATCACCCACATGCATCCGGACCACGTCGGCGGCCTGATGGCCGACGGCATGATCGCGTTCCCGAACGCGACCGTGCACGCCGACCAGCGCGACGCCGCCTTCTGGCTCAGTCCGGCCGAGCTCGACAAGGCGCCGGCGGCGACGAAGGGATTCTTCCAGGGCGCGGCGGCCTCGCTCGATCCCTACGTGAGCGCCGGCAAGCTCAAGACCTTCGACGGTTCGAGCGACCTTTTCCCCGGCGTGCGGGCGGTTGCCGCGCCAGGCCACACACCCGGCCACACGACCTACGTGATCGAGTCGAAGGGCCAGAAGCTCGTCCTCTGGGGCGACCTCATGCACGTCGCTGCGGTGCAGTTTGCCGAGCCTGCGGTGACGATCGCCTTCGACACCGATTCGCGCAGCGCCGCCGGCCAGCGCGCCAAGGCCTACGCCGCGGCCGCCCAGGGCCGCTTCCTGGTTGCCGGCGCGCATCTCCCGTTCCCGGGAATCGGCCACCTGCGGGCCGCGGGCAAGGGCTATGCGTGGATTCCGGTGGACTACAACACGGTGCGTTGACATGACGGAGAAGACCGGAGGGGTTGCCCTCGCCCTGGTGCTGGTCGCCGCGCTCGCGGCATGCGGTCAGAAGAGCGACGGCTCGCCCTCGGCGGCCGGCGGCAAGGCCCCCGGCGGCGCCCCGCCCCCGGCCGAGGTGGGCGTCGTCACGGTCGAGCCGCGGCCGGTCGGCCTCGTCACGGAACTGCCCGGCCGGCTGGAGGCCTCGCGCGTGGCCCAGGTGCGCGCTCGTGCCGCCGGCATCCTGTTGAAGCGCCTCTTCACGGAAGGCAGCGACGTCAAGGCCGGACAGGTGCTCTTCAAGATCGATTCGGCTCCCTACCAGAGCGTCGTCGCCGGCGCGCAGGCGGCACTCGCGCGGGCCGAGGCGGGCGTGACCCAGGCGACGGCGCAGGCCGACCGCTACAAGCCGCTGCTCGAGGCCAATGCCATCAGCAAGCAGGAGTACGTCAATGCGGTGGCGGCGCAGAAGACGGCGCAGGCCGATGTCGCCGCCGCCAAGGCGACGCTGCAGAGCGGCCGCATCAATCTCGGCTACGCGACCGTGACGGCACCGATCTCCGGCCGGATCGGGCGCGCGCTCGTCACCGAGGGTGCGCTCGTCGGCCAGGGTGACGCGACCCCGCTCGCGGTGATCCAGCAGATCAACCCGATGTACGTGAACTTCACGCAATCGACGACCGATGTGCTCGCGCTGCGCCGCGCCGTCGCGAGCGGCAAGTTCAAGCGCGTGGGCAAGGACGGCGCCGAGGTGAACCTCGTCCTCGAGGACGGCAGCGTCTATCCGCTGCCCGGCAAGCTGCTCTTCTCCGAGCTCACCGTCGATCCGACCTCGGGGCAGATCACGCTGCGCGCCGAGGTGCCGAACCCGAACGACCTCCTGCTGCCCGGCATGTACGTGCGCGTGCGCATCGAGCAGGCCGCGACGCCGACCGGCATCGTCGTGCCGCAGCAAGCCGTCCAGCGCGGCACCACGGGCGACTCGGTGATGGTCGTCGACAACGAGGGCAAGGTCTCGCCGCGGCCGGTGAAGGTCGGCGAAGCGCAGGGGGGCAACTGGGTGATCCTCGACGGCGTCAAGGCCGGCGAGATGGTGATGGTCGACGGCTTCCAGAAGCTGCGCGGCACGGCGCCCGTCAAGCCCGTGCCCTGGCAGCCGGCGTCGGCGGCGAGCGGCGCCGGCACGCCGGCCAGCGCGGCCGCCTCGGCGCCGCGCTGAAGGAGCGGCGATGGCGCAGTTCTTCATCGACCGACCCATCTTCGCGTGGGTGATCGCGCTCTTCATCCTCGTCGTCGGCAGCGTCTCGATCAAGCAGCTGCCGATCGCCCAGTACCCGACGGTCGCGCCGCCTTCCATCGTCGTCTCGGCGGTCTATCCGGGTGCCTCGGCGCAGACGCTCGAAAACAGCGTCATCAGCGTCATCGAGCAGGAGATGAACGGCTCGCCGGGGCTGATCTACACCGAGTCGACGAGCCAGGCGAACGGCACCGGCTCGATCACGCTCACGTTCGACACGAGCACGAACATCGACCTCGCCCAGGTCGACGTGCAGAACCGCCTCTCGCGCGCCTCGCCGCGCCTGCCGGCGGCGGTGACGCAGCAGGGCGTGCGCGTCGACAAGGCGCGCTCGAACTTCCTGCTCTTCACCATCCTCTCGTCCGACAACCCGGCCTACGACCCGATCGCGCTCGGCGACTACGCGTCGCGCACCGTGCTGCCCGAGATCCAGCGGATTCCGGGCGTCGGCCAGGCGCAGCTGTTCGGCACCGAGCGGGCGATGCGGATCTGGATCGACCCGGCCAAGCTGGTCGGCTTCAACCTCTCGGTCAACGAGGTCAACGCCGCGATCCGCGCCCAGAACGCGCAGGTCTCGTCGGGCACGCTCGGCGACCTGCCGATCGTCGCCGGCCAGCCGATCAGCGCGACCGTCGTCGTCGCCGGCCAGCTCACGACGGTCGAGCAGTTCCGCGACATCGTCCTGCGCGCCAACACCGACGGCTCGACGGTCCGGCTGAAGGACGTCGCCCGGGTCGAGATCGGCGGTCAGAGCTACGGCACGTCGGCGCGGCTGAACGGCAAGCCCTCGACCGGCATCGGCGTGCAGCTCTCGCCGACCGGCAACGCCCTGCGGACGGCGCAACTCGTCAAGAACCGGATGGTCGAGCTCGCGCCCTATTTCCCGCCGGGGGTGAAGTACGACATTCCGTACGACAGCTCGAAGTTCATCAGCATCTCGATCCGCCAGGTGGTCGAGACGCTCGTCGAGGCCGTGATCCTGGTCTTCCTGGTGATGTACCTGTTCCTGCAGAACCTGCGCTACACGCTGATCCCGACGATCGTCGTTCCCGTCTCGCTGCTGGGGGCGTTCACGATCATGAACGTGTTCGGCTACTCGATCAACGTGCTGACGATGTTCGCGATGGTGCTGGCGGTCGGCATCCTGGTCGACGACGCCATCGTCGTGATCGAGAACGTCGAGCGGATCATGAGCGAGGAGGGCCTGTCGCCGCGCGACGCGACCAAGAAGGCGATGGGCCAGATCACGGCCGCGCTGGTCGGCATCAGCGTCACGCTCGTGTCGGTGTTCCTGCCGATGGCCTTCTTCAGCGGCGCGGTCGGCAACATCTACCGCCAGTTCTCGCTCGTCATGGTGAGCGCGATGCTGTTCTCGGTGTTCCTCGCGCTGTCGCTCACGCCGGCCCTCTGCGCCTCCTTCCTGAAGCCGGTCGAGGCCGGCCACAAGCTCGAGAAGGGCGGCCTCTTCGGCGGGTTCAACCGCGGCTTCAAGGCGACGACGCACGGCTACGAGGGTTGGGTCGCGAAGATCCTCGCGCGCACCGGGCGCTTCGTCGTCCTGTTCGCGCTGATCGTCGCCGTGGTCGCGTTCATGTTCTCGCGCATGCCCTCGTCGTTCCTGCCGACCGAAGACCAGGGCTACCTGATCGCCAACGTCCAGCTGCCGCCGGGCGCGACGCAGACGCGCACGCTCGCCGTCATGAAGCAGGCCGAGTCCTACTTCCTGAAGCAGCCCGAAGTCGACAAGATGGTGAGCGTGCTCGGCTTCAGCTTCTCCGGCAGCGGCCAGAACGCGGCGCTCGCCTTCGTGACGCTCAAGCCCTGGGGCGAGCGAAAGGGTGGCGAGCACTCGGCTCAGGCCATCGCGGGACGCGCCTTCGGCGCGCTCTCGACGATCCGCGACGCGTTCGTCTTCGCCCTCGTGCCGCCGGCCATCCCCGAACTCGGCACCGCGACCGGCTTCTCGTTTCGCCTCCAGGATCGTGGCGGCAACGGCCATGCCGCGCTCGTCGCCGCGCGCAACCAGCTCCTCGGCATGGCCGCGCAGAGCAAGGTGCTGGCGGGCGTGCGTCCCGACGGCCTGGAAGACGCGCCCCAGCTCTTCGTCGACATCGACCGCGACCGCGCCAGCGCGCTCGGCGTCTCGTTCGACAGCATCAACGCGGTCCTCTCCACGGCGCTCGGCTCGAGCTACGTCAACGACTTTCCCAACGCCGGCCGCCTGCAGCGCGTGATCGTGCAGGCCGACGCGCCCGATCGCATGCAGGCCGACGATCTGCTCCAGCTCAACGTGCTCAACAACCAGGGCAAGCCGGTGCCGCTCTCGGCGATGGCGACGACGCGCTGGGTCACGGGTGCGATCCAGACGATCCGCTACAACGGCTATCCCTCGATGCGCATCTCGGGCGACGCGGCGCCCGGCTATTCGACCGGCGCGGCGATGGACGAGATGGAGCGCCTGGCCGGCCAGCTGCCGCCCGGCTTCGCCTTCGAGTGGACCGGCCAGTCGCGCGAGGAGCGGCTCTCGGGCTCGACCGCGACGATCCTGCTCGTCTTCTCGATGCTCGCCGTGTTCCTCTGCCTGTCGGCGCTGTACGAGAGCTGGTCGATCCCGCTCGCGGTGATTCTCGCCGTGCCGCTCGGCGTGCTGGGCGCCGTGCTCGGCGCGACCTTGCGCGACATGCCGAACGACGTCTTCTTCAAGGTCGGCCTGATCACCGTGATCGGGCTGTCGGCGAAGAACGCGATCCTGATCATCGAGTTCGCGAAGGACCTCGTCGCCCAGGGCAAGGGCCTGATCGAGGCGACGCTCGAGGCGGTGCATTTGCGCTTCAGGCCGATCCTGATGACGTCGATCGCCTTCATCCTCGGCGTGCTGCCGCTCGTCGTCTCGTCGGGCGCGGGCTCGGCCAGCCAGCGCGCGATCGGCACCGGCGTGATGGGCGGGATGATCACGGCGACGCTGCTCGCGATCTTCTTCGTCCCGGTATTTTTCGTCGTCGTGCGGCGCGTCTTCAAGGGCAAGGTCATGGCGACGGCCGGCGCCGCGCCGCCCGAGCCGACGCCCGAGCCGGTGCCGCCCGCGGCGAGCGAGGGCGGCCATGCGTAGAACGCTGCTCGGATCGACCCTGCTCGCAGCCGTTGCGCTCGCCGGCTGCTCGACGCTGATCCCGCCGTACCAGCGTCCGGCGGCGCCGGTGCCTGCGAACTACCCGGTCGAGAAGGCGCCCGCGCCGTCGACGGCGAGCGAGCCCGCCGCCGAC
>JBBSBZ010000048.1:0-16513 GCA_038250795.1 Burkholderiales bacterium
CCGGTCGAGCCTTCGTGCTGGCGGCGTTTGCGGAAGAGGCCGGATGAGACTCGGCGATCACCACCGACAGCTCTGTCGGCTGCCGCTGAGGATTGGGTGACGCGCTGGAAGCCGCTGAGCCCCCGGTTTCGAAGCGCAACGCCAGCAAAAGGACGTGAACGGCGATCGAGACCGCCAGCGCCACATTCAGCCGTCGTCGCTCTTCGCGCGACTGCTTGCGGCGCAGACCGGCGCGGCTCCAGAACCGCCCCGGTCGGGGCCGCTTCGATCGCTTCACCGGTGGACCCTCGGGCGATGCGGCTCATGACGGCGGCGAATACGATTCACTTCCACCATTGTCGACGGCCGTCAAGAAGCACCAGCAGACTGGACCGCGCGAGCACGATTTCACCCGTCACCCTTCGCGGCGTCGTTCTGGAATCGCTCTTTGGCTTCCAAGCATGCAGGGTGATCCCTAGAGAGTGTTCCCGGCTCGAGGGCTTTGAACGCTCGTCGCTACATGGGATTATTTTCCATGATGAGCGATCCTAGGGGCGCCAGGGCAAGGCGGTCAAAGTGCCGACCGCTTCAACGTGCGCTCACACTTGTTCGCGACCACCGGCTGGGCGCTGCATCACGGCGCCGTTCAGCCACGAGGTGAGGGTAGGGATCGATTCAGAGTTGGGCCGATTCGGCCCGTCGCAGCGTGGCCATCACCTTCTTGACGTAAGCGCGTGTCTCAAGGTACGGAGGCACCTTGCGCCCGGCTCTGACGACGGCCTGTTCACCTGCGTTGTAGCCAGCCAGCGCAAGTTCGAGATCGTCGCCGAAGAAGTCCATCAACCACTTTAGGTAGGCCGTGCCCGCCGCCACGTTCTGCGCAGGATCGAAAGGATCGCTGGCGCCGAAGCGCTTGGCCGTGCTGGGCAGGAGTTGCATCAGGCCGATCGCACCTCGATGCGAGACCGCCGCCGGATCGTAGTGCGACTCGGCGTCGATGACAGCGTGGATGAGGTGTGAGGAAACCGACGAACGCTGGGCAGCGGCGTCGACGATACGTCGCAGCTCCGAGGACACGAAGGCGCTGCCGCGCCCGGCCGATGCCGCAACGGGAAGCGCGGGTGGGCCGGCCTGCGGCGCCGTCGGCGGCGCCGCGATCAGGACGACGCTCGACTCCCGGCTTGAAAAGCTCGAGAGGACGATGGCCCCCGACTCCTGCGACGCGCCAACATAGATCTGGGCCTGCGCAGCGAGAGATGTCAGGCCCGCTGCTGCGACCCACAAGGACAGCGCGACGCGCCCGACCCGGCCCATGCCACGACCACGGGCGACAGGCGCGACAGGCCTGCACGGCACTGCGTGCGCAGCTTCCTTGCTGCACCGAATGACCGTCGTCCCAACTCCCATCTCGCTAGCGTGGCATCGCCAAATCCGGAAGTCAACGCGGCGCGGCCTGCGCAGCGGTTCTTCGCGTTCGAAGTAGCAATCACCCCATCGGCATCGGCGGGATGACCCGCAAACCGCGTCGAATACTTGACGCTGACTGCGGAGGGCACGACCCCCCGTGCATGCGGGGTCACGCCTATTTTTTAAGGACAGCTTAAGCGTCCTCGCGAAACTCGCCTGACGCTTCCCGGGTCACCGCGTGCAGGACTCCGTGCTTTCCTTCTTCGCCTCTCTGCCTAGACATCACGACACGCATCCAGTGCACGAAATGCGTGGCTTCACGCTGCTCGAGCTGCTGGTCGTCATCGTCATCATCGGCATGCTCGCCGGTCTGGTCGCGCCGCGCTATTTCGATCAGGTGAGCAAGTCCAACACCAAGGTGGCGCGCGCCCAGATCGACTCGCTCGAAAAGGCGCTCGACCAGTATCGACTCGAGATCGGCGCCTACCCGACCACGGAGATGGGGTTGGCCGCGCTCAACACCCGCCCGCAGAACCTCGAGCGCTGGGCGGGCCCCTACTTGAAGAAGGCGGTCCCGCCCGACCCATGGGGCAAGCCCTATGTCTACAAGGCGCCGGGCGAGCACGGCGACTACGACCTGCTGTCGTACGGGCTCGACGGGCAGCCGGGCGGCCAGGGCGAGGCCGCCGACGTGACCTCGTGGGGCCCGTGATGACGGCGCCGCTCCTTCGATCGCGCCTCGCGCCGTGAGCTTGCCGTTCGAGCTCGTGGTACGCCAGTCCGGCGCCGTCCGCGTCATGACTGTCCTCGGCAGCGACGCTGCCGACGCCTGCCTTCGCGCGGCACAGGACGGGCTGCAGGTGCTCACCTGTACGCCTCAGCGTAGCCGCGCGGGCAAGGCGTCGCCGCGCGCTGCAGGGTCGCGCTCTGGCTTCGATATCGCGACCCTGTCCTATGAGCTCTCGTCGCTGCTCTCGGCCGGCCTGTCGGTGCTCGAGGCACTGCGCACGCTGGCCGCGAAGGAGCGCAACGCCGGTCGCCGCCAGATGCTGCTCGACGTCGTCACCGGGGTCGGCAACGGCCTGCCCCTGTCTGCCGCGATGGCGGGCACCGCAGGACGCTTCCCGGAGCTGCTGATCGCGACGATCAGCGCCAGCGAACAGACGGGCGATCTGGGCGTGGCGCTGCGCCGCTATGCCGAGCACCAGCAAAGCGTGCGCGCGATCCGCGACAAGGTCGTCGGTGCCGCGGTCTATCCGCTGCTCCTGCTCGTCCTCGGCAGCGGGGTCGTCCTGTTCCTGCTCACGGTCGTCGTTCCCAAGTTTGCGGTCTTGATCGAGAGCTCGCGCAAGGACCTGCCCTGGAGCTCCGAGCTGATGATGTCCTGGGGCCGGTTCGCCGCCGCGCATGCCGGCCCGATGGCGACGATCGGCGCCACCGTGCTGCTCGCGGCCGTGGTCGTCGTCCGCCGGACCTTGCGCTCCGGCGCCAAGGCGCGCTGGGTCGAGGCGCTGCCCCTGGTTGGCTCGACCGTGCGTCGCTTCCGCCATGCCCAGCTGTACCGGACCACGGGCATGCTGGTGCGCGGCGGCATCGCCGCGCCGCGCGCCCTCGGTCTGGCCACTACGCTGCTGGGCGAGGCCGACCAGCGTCGGCTGCACCACGCAATCGCCATGATCCAGGAAGGCCGAGGCCTGAGCCCG
Organism: Burkholderiales bacterium; assembly: GCA_038250795.1. Classification (GTDB taxonomy): domain Bacteria; phylum Pseudomonadota; class Gammaproteobacteria; order Burkholderiales; family Burkholderiaceae_C; genus Schlegelella_A. The sequence continues at coordinate 3,090 of JBBSBZ010000048.1, forward strand.
GCCTTGCTCGAAGCCGGGCTCGCGGACCCGGTCGCCAGCAGCATGCTTGCAGTCGCCGAACGGACCGGAGAGCTGGCAGAGATCCTCGAGCGCATTGCCCAGTTCCACGAGGCCAGCCTGCAGCGCTCGGTCGAGCTTGCGAGCCGCCTGTTCGAGCCGGTGCTGATGATCGTCATCGGCCTGGTCATCGGCGCGATCGTGGTGCTGATGTACCTGCCCATCTTCGACCTCGCGTCGAGCCTGCAATGAGCGGCAGCGTGAGCTCCCTTCGTCAGGCCCGCGCCATGCGAAACGGCGGGCAGATTCTAGATGCGGCCCTCGTCCGCGAGTCCCTGCGCAGCCGAAACGGACGGCCGGTGCTGGCCTGGCTGGCCGAGCAGACCGGCGTCGGCGAGGAAGACATCCTGCCTTTCGCGGCGGCCCATTTCGGGATGCTGGCCTACGACATGGCGGCGCTGCGCACGCTGACGCCCGACTTCGAGGCGGCGTCGTTCGCCGAATGCAAGCGGCGCAGCTGCCTCGTGGCGCGCGCCGCCGGGCGGGCGGGCCGGATCCTGGTGGTGTCCGATCCGACCGACGCGCGCCTGCGTCAGTGGCTTGAGCTGCGCGTGCCGCACACGCCGTCCCGCTTCGCCCTCGCCGCGCCCAACGAGTTTCAGGCGTTCCTGGTCGGCGCCGAGAAGACCCTGCGGGCGATGGACGGGGTCAAGGCGCTGCCCGCACGCGCCGCGTCGCCGGCGACGAGCGGCGCAGCGATCTCGATCTCTGGGATCGACGCCACCGAGAGCCCGGTGGTGCGCCTGGTCGACTCGACTCTCTACGACGCGCTGCGCACCGGCGCGAGCGACATCCACCTCGAGACCCACGGCGCGGGCGTGGTGATCAAGTATCGGCTCGACGGGGTGCTCGAGGTCGTCAAGCAGATCGACGACGTCGAGATGGCTTCGCAGGCGCTGTCGCGCATCAAGGTGATGGCAGAGCTCGACATCGCCGAGCGGCGGGTGCCGCAGGACGGCCGGTTCCAGGTCGTCGTCGACGGCCGCGAAATCGATTTCCGGGTCTCGATCATGCCCAACCTGTTCGGCGAAGACGCCGTCCTGCGGGTCCTGGATCGCAAGCACCTGACCGGCCAGTTCAAGGCGCTCACCCTCGACACGCTCGGCTTCGACCGGAACGCCCTCGACTTCATTCGCGGCGCGGCGCAGCTGCCCTACGGCCTGCTCCTGGTCACCGGGCCGACCGGCAGCGGCAAGACCACGACCCTGTACGCCGCGCTCTCGGAGATCAACACCGGCCTCGACAAGATCGTGACGATCGAGGACCCGATCGAGTACCAGCTCCCCGGTGTCCTCCAGATCCCCGTCAACGAGAAGAAGGGCCTCACCTTCGCGCGCGGTCTGCGCTCGATCCTGCGCCACGATCCCGACAAGATCATGGTCGGCGAGATCCGCGACGCCGAGACGGCGCACATTGCGGTTCAGGCAGCGCTGACCGGCCACCAGGTCTTCACGACGGTGCACGCGAACAACGTGTTCGACGTCATCGGCCGCTTCGCCAACATGGGGGTCGACAGCTACAGCCTGGTCGCGGCCCTGAACGGAATCGTCGCGCAGCGTCTGCTGCGGATCAGCTGCACGCACTGCGCCACCGCCTGCGAGATCTCCGAGGATCTCCTCCGTCGCAGCGGCCTGGGGCACGTCGATCTCGACGTCGGACGGCGCCAGGTCGACCTCGACCTGAGTGAGCCGCAGTTCAAGCGCGGCCTCGGCTGCGTCCACTGCCGCGGAACCGGCTATCGCGGGCGACGGGCCATCGCCGAGACGCTGCCGATCAGCGACACGCTGCGCGACCAGCTGGTGCAGCGGGTACCGCTGTCGCAGATCCGCCAGACGGCGCGAAGCGCCGGCTTTACCAGCCTGCGCGATGCCGCAGTCGCCCTCGCCCTGAGCGGAGAGACCACTCTCGAAGAGGCCAACCGTGTCACCCCGGTGGAATAAGGTCGTGGACCTCAACATCACGCCCACGGCGGTCGAAGCGACCTTCCGGGCGGGGTGGCCACGGCCTAAATCCCTGGCCGTCGCGAGCCAGGCGGGCAATGCCTTCAATCCCCGCTTCACGGACACGCTCGATGCGATGGGCACCCGGACCGGGGCCGATCGTGCCGCCCTGGTCGACCTCGCTCTCGATCGGATCGCGACCACTGTGCCGCTGCGCGGCTCGCGGCTGCACGCCGTGCTGGACGACGCTCTGGTCCACATGGACGTCGTCAAGGGAGAGTTCGGCGGCCTGACCGATGCCGCCCTGAAACGCATTGCCCGGGCATGCGTGGCCGACATGCTGGGTGACAAGGCGAGCGACCTCGACGTCCGCTGGAGCCTGCAGCCGGACCAGCGGCACTTGGCGATCTGTGCCGTCGCCGTCGAGCACGCGAACCTCCTCGTCGCGGCCGCGGCCTCGCGGCGCATGCAGCTGGCCAGCCTGAGCTCGACCTTTGCCCTCTGCTGGGGGCGCTACGCCCGGAATCAGAACCGCGACGCGATGGTCTTCGTGGTCGCCCTCGGCGGCCACGCGGTCGTGGCGTGCGTCGTCGACCGCTCCATCTGCGCCCTCAGTGCCGGCCACTGGCACCCGCTCGGGCCCGCGAGCCGACGACCGGCCGCCAGCGCGGACGACCCGGGCGACGCAGCGCCCGACGATGGGCACACGATCGACGGTCGCGTCGACCAGCTGATGGCGTGCATGGGCATCGACGCCGAAGCGATGAGCGCCTTCGTGACCGTGCTGCCGGCCGGCCTGTCGGTCGCGTTGCTGCCCCGCTGGGCCCGCATCGATGCACCGATGTCGCTGTCATGAAGCTTGCCGCCCTGCCCTTCGATTTCGCGCCGCGTGCGGGCCGCGGCACACCCCTGGCCCATGCCATGGTGCTGGGCTTGGCCGCGATCCTCGCCTGGCAGGGTTTCAATCTGGTTGGAGCCTACGCCGCGCGCCAGCGCGAGGCCGAGACGCTGACGAGGCTGGCCGCGCCGCCGCGCCCGGTCGCGCTGGCGCCGGCGGGCAGGATCGATCCGGCCGACGCGGCGCGCCTGCGCTCGGCGCGCCAGATCGCGCAGACGCTGGCAACACCGTGGAGCGACCTGATCGCCTCACTGGAAGAGGCGCCTCAGGACGCGGTGGCGCTCATCGCGGTCGAGCCGTCGGTGGCGAAGCAGACGCTGCGGCTGACGGCCGAGGCGCGCGACCCGAAGGCCATGCTGGTCTACCTCGCGGCGCTTCAGGCCGACCGGCGGCTGAGCGGCGTGATGCTGGTCTCGCATCAGGTCCAGGTCCAGGCACCAGGCACGCCGGTGCGCTTCCGGGTGCAGGCGACATGGGCTACGCGGTCATGAGCCCGCGCCTGCGCGCCGCCGGCCAGCGCGTCTGGCGCCGCACCCTGCGCCGGCTCGGGCCCCGGGGGCAGGTCGCGACGGTTCTCGGCGTTCTGCTGCTCGTTGTGATGGCAGGGACTTTGAAGCTGCGCCAGGACGCCGATCGCCTTCACGTCGAGGCCGTCCGCCAGGCCGCAGCCGCGCCCGAGGTTCGACCCGCGATCCGGCCATTGCCACCTCCATCGAGCGGCGAACAGGTGGCGGCCTTCGTCGCGACGCTGCCCTCGTTCGATCAAAACGTCGGCGATGTCGATCGCATCTTTGCCGCCGCCGCCGCCCACCAGGTGACTCTCCTGCACGGCGAGTACCAGCTCAAGACCGATCCGGGTGGTGCCCTCCTCAGCTACACCGTGACCTTGCCGGTCAAGAGCAGCTACGGCGCGGTCAAGGCGTTCACCGCCGAGGTGATGCGCAGCCTGCCGTACGCCGCGCTCGACGACCTTCGCCTCGCGCGCGAGGCCGCCGACAGCGCCACGCTCGACGCCGTGGTTCGCTTCACGCTCGTCTACAGGAGCAAATGATGGCACTCGCCAAAGCAGTGCAGTTGATGCTTCTCGGCCTCGCCGGTGTCGGCACGTTCTATGCCGCCGCGCAGTGGTCGCGCATCCCGGAGGGGGCACTGGTCGACGCCGTCCCGGCCGGTACGCGCACGAAGACGTCGCTCGAGAAGCTGCCGCCGCAGCGTCTGGTCGCGGCCTCGGCCGCGGCCGAGGCGTCGGCGACCGCCGTTCGTCTCGCCAGCGCGACGACGCCTGAGGCCGCGGGGCAGCCGACAGTGCCGAGCACCCGCGCAGTCCCGGAGTCGCCCGGCGATGCATTTGCCAAGCTCAGCTGGCTGCCGCCGCCGCCGCCGCCGCCCCCACCGCCACCGCCGGCCGCTCCGCCCAAGCCGCTAGCGCCGACAGCGCCGCCGGTGCCGTTCAGCTTCGTCGGCATGGTCGAGAAGGGCGCAGGCAAGCCGCGCGCGTTTCTGGCCCGGGGCGACGCACTCCTCATCGTCGAGGCCGGCGAGGTCCTCGAAGGAAACACCTACCGCATCGACGCGCTTGGCCCCAGCCAGGTCCTTCTGACCTACCTGCCGCTCAACATGCAGCAGTCGATCGACATCGCCGGAGCCTCGAAATGAACTCGCGCCGCTTGGCCCATCTCGCGTTGATGACCGCATGCGCCGCGGCGCTGCTCGGCTGCGCCGGGCAGCGCCTGCATAGCGACGGCGTCGGCCTTATCGCCAAGGGCAACCACGACGCCGCCCTGCCTATGCTGCGCGAAGCGGTGCGGCTCGAGCCGAACAATTCGGAATACCGCATCGACCTCCTGAACGAGGTCAACGCCTATTCCGAGGAGCTGCTGCGGCGCGGCAACGAGGCGCGCGCCAACGGTCAGACCGACGAGGCTTTTGCCTACTACCGCAAAGCGCAGCAGGTCGAGCCGGCGAACGACCGGGTGCTGCGCGCGCTGCAGGCGCTCGAGTCCGACCTGCGCGTCGCGACGCTGGTAGGCGCATCGGAGAAGCTGCTGCGCGACGGCCAGATCGAGCCGGCGCGCGAGAAGGCGCGCCTGGCCCTGCTCGAAAGCCCGCGCAGCGCCGTCGCACTGCGGCAGATGGCAGCCGTGCAGGTCGAGGCCGACAAGGTGCGCGACGCCAAGGCGGCGCAGGCCCTGGCGCATTCGGTGATGAACCGGCCGGTGACGCTCCAGTTCCGCGACGCCAACCTGCGCATGGTCTTCGAGGCGCTGTCGCGGACGACGGGGCTCAACGTCATCCTCGATCGCGACGTGCGCGCCGACCTGAAGACGACGATCTTCGTCAAGGACGCCTCGGTCGAGGACACGGTCGACCTGATCCTGCTGCAGAACCAGCTCGAGAAGCGCACGCTCAACGCCACCACGATGTTCGTCTACCCGGCGACGGCAGCCAAGCAGAAGGAGTACCAGGACCTGCAGGTGCGCACCTTCCAGATCGGCAACGCCGACGTGAAGTACCTGCAGACGGTGCTCAAGTCGGTGCTCAAGGTCAAGGAGATCTCGGTCGACGAGCGCAGCGGCACGCTGGTCATCCGCGACACGCCGGAGGCGATCTCCGTCGCCGCCAAGGTCATCGCTGCCCACGACATCCCCGAGCCCGAGGTGATGCTCGAGGTCGCCGTGCTCGAGATCTCGCATGATCGTCTGAGCAACCTCGGCATCGAGTTCCCGACCTCGATCACGCTCGCGACACCGACCGAGGCGAGCACCTTGAGCGCCCTGCGCGCCGTCCGCCCGGGGCAGCTCCTGGTGTCCCCGCTCTCCGCCAACATCAACTTCAAGCTCCAGGACACCGACGCCAACCTGCTGGCCAGCCCGCGCATCCGTGCCCGCAACAAGGAGAAGGCACGCATCCTGATCGGCGACCGCGTGCCGATCATCACCAACACCGTCACCCCGGTCGCGAGCGGCTCGGGCGTCGTAACCGGCTCGGTCCAGTACCAGGACGTCGGCCTGAAGCTCGAGTTCGAGCCGCAGATCTATTCCGATGAGGAAGTCGGCATCAAGATCAGCCTCGAAGTCAGCACCATTGTCCGCGAGATCTCCGGGCCGAACGGCTCGCTCGCCTACCAGATCGGCACGCGCAATGCGCAGACAGTTGTTCGCCTGCGCGACGGCGAGACGCAGGTGCTCGGCGGTCTGATCTCATCGGAGGATCGCAACACCTCGGCGCGCGTCCCGGGTGTGGGTCACCTGCCGGTGGTCGGCCGCCTGTTCGGCAACAACAGCGGCACGGTCAACAAGACCGAGATCGTCCTGTCGATCACGCCGCACATCATCCGGCCGCCGGTCGTCGTCGATGCGTCGTTGCGCGAGGTGTTCTCTGGCACCGAAAGCAGCATTCGCCAGCGGGCCCTCCAGCTCGACCCGATCGGCAGCGTGCGTGCGCAGTCGAGCAGCGGGGCAACACCGTCGGTGCCGGCGCGGGTGCCGCCACGTGCCGCGCCCCCGGTCGCCCCGTCCGTCGCCCCCGGGGCTACCGCGCCTCGGCCTGCGACGCCAAGCTCACCGGCCGCTGCAGCCACCGTCCCGGCCGCGACCAGCACGGCCGCCGCGGAGCCGCCCCCGGCGCCGCCAGCGGGATCGACCGCCGGCGCGTCGCCCGCCGCGACGCAGTACATGCGCAACCTCCTGCCCTACATGAACGGGGCGCGTCGGCAAGCGGCGCAGAGCGCCCCCGCGGCGCCCGAGCCGGAGCCCGCGCCCGCGCCCGCCGTGGCGGCGCCTGCGACGGCGGCGAGCGGCGTGAAGGCAAGCCAGTGAGCTCGTCGCCCATGCGGCGCTCGCGCGGCTTCACCCTGGTCGAGGTGCTGATCACCCTCGCCCTCGTCGGCCTGCTCGCGTCAGCGAGCCTGCCGCTCTACGAGCTGACGGCGCGCCGGCAGAAGGAGTCCGAGCTGCGCGACTCGCTGCGCATGATCCGCGCCGGGCTCGACGCCTACAAGGCCGCCTACGACACCGGCGTCCTGCCGCGAGTCGCCGGCCAGTCGGGCTATCCGGCGACGCTGGACACCCTGACCGAGTCGCTGCAGCGTGCCGACGCTCCGGACCACGACGGGGCGGGCCCGGCCAACCGCATCGTCATCATGCGGCGTCTGCCGCGCGACCCGTTCTTCAACGATCCACTCGCCCCTGCAGCGGCGACCTGGAAAGTGCGCAGCTACGCGAGCCGGCCCGACGACCCCCAGGCAGGCGACGACGTGTTCGACGTGACCTCGACGTCGCCCGGTACCGGCCTCGACGGCACGGCTTACGCATCATGGTGAACCCCATCGCCTCGCCTACCTCGCATCGTCACGCGGGCCGCCCGAGCGGCTTCACTCTGATCGAGATGCTGGTCGTGATGACCCTGATCGCGCTCCTCCTCACACTCGCCGTGCCGCGTTACTTCCACTCAATTGATAACGGCAAGCTGACTGTGCAGCGGCAGAACCTGGCCACCATGCGCGATGCGATCGACAAGTTCTACGCCGACCTTGGTCGCTATCCGGACACGCTCGAGGAGCTCGTTGCCAGGAAATACCTGCGGCAGGTGCCGATGGATCCAGTGGCCGAGGTGGCGAGTTGGACGATCGTCGCGCCGGCCGACGCAGCGCAGGGCAACGTGTACGACGTGATGCCGGTCGGCGTGTCGGCCTCCGGCGCGGCCCCCGCACCGGTCGCTGCGGCCGCGGTCGCTGCCGGCCCGATCGCAACCGCGACGCTCTCCGAGGCGGCCGGAACTGCGGCGCCCTCCGTCGCCGACGAGGCTGCCGCCACCACCGGGGGCCCGCCGTGAGCGCCGCGCGGCTCCACGGCCGCTCGACGTCACACGACGCTCGCGGCATCGTGCTGCTGGCGCTGCTCCTCGCGATGGCGCTGCTCGCGATCGGCCTGATGGCCGCGGTCGATGTCTGGACACTGACGCGCCAGCGCGCACGCGAGGCCGAACTGCTGTTCGTCGGCGACCAGTACCGCCAGGCGATTCGGCGCTACTACCTCGCCGCGCCGCCCGGCGGTCCGCGCGGCTATCCACCGAGCCTCGAGGTGCTGCTCGAGGACGACCGCTTCCCGGTGCCGGTGCGCCATCTGCGCCGCGCCTACGCCGACCCCATCACCGGCAGCGCCGAGTGGGGCGAGCTGCGCGTCGGCGACCGGATCGTCGGCGTCTTCAGCCTCTCGGAGGCAGCGCCGCTCAAGAAGGTGGGGTTCCCGCTGCGCGACACGGGCTTTGCAGATGCCGTCGCCTACAAGGATTGGGTGTTCGCGTTCGTGCCGCGGCGCGGCAACGCCCTGACCGCCGTGCCGGCCGCGGCATCGGCGCCGGCAAGCGCGGCGCCGCGCGCGCGCCCTGGACTTCCAAGAGGAAAGGCATCGTGAGCATCCGCGTCCTTCTCGTCGACGACAACACCCTGTTCCGCAAGGGGCTTGCAGCGCTCCTTTCCGGACACCCCGATTTCTCGGTGGTCGGCGACGCGCGCAACTGCAAGGACGCCGTGCAGCTGTGCCTGCAGGTCGATCCGGACGTCGTCGTCACAGACATCATGCTGGGCGGCGTCAACGGCCTTGAATGCGTCGCGCAGATCAAGCGCCGCCAGCCTCACGTGCGAATGGTCCTGCTCACCGGCCTGCGCACCGAGGAGCACGTCCGTGCGGCGCTGCGCGTCGGCGCGGACGGCTACGTGCTGAAAGACGCCACGCTCGAGGAACTGCAGCTCGCCCTGCGCAACGTCGCAATGGGCAAGAAGTACCTCAGCCCCGACGTCTCGGAACACGTGTTCGATTCCTTCCGCTCGCCGCAGCGCGCCGCGGGCAAGGTGTCGCGGCTCGGCCTCCTGTCGGCGCGCGAGCGCAGCATCCTGCAGCTGATCGCCGAGGGCCGCACGAACCGCGGTGCTGCCGAGTTCCTCAACGTCAGCCCGAAGACGGTCGAGAAGCACCGCGCCACGCTGATGCACAAGCTCGGCTTGCGCAACGCCGCAGAGCTGATGCTGGTGGCGCTCGAGCTCGGCCTGATCGAGCGGCCGCAGTCGCTGGCGCGACTCACGGGGGACGCCGTCGTCCGCCCGGCGCTGCACGACGAGCGTCCACGGGCCTGGGCCGCTCACGACGCGCCCTCGTTCGACGTCGTCTCGGGCGCGATGCCGCTCGGCGTCGACGCCCTCGTCGGCTACGGCCCCGAGATCGACGACATGAATTCCTGAGCGACATCCAGCGGTGTCGGGAGTTCGCTCAGATCGCGCTAGCGCGGCTGCGCCCTGCGCTTGGCGACCAGAGCCGTTGGCATCCCTGCGGGCGGCGCCCCGCGCCCTTTCGGCCGAAGCCAGTCGCCGACTTTCAGACGCCTCAAGGCACGATCCAGTCGCGGTCCGCGACGACCCGGCTTCCCTTCTCATCGGCAAAGCGCACGAGATACCCTCCCTTGGAGGCGAAGCGCTGACCCGTGCCCAGCGTCAGGCGCGGGTAGTAGCCGGTGAGGATGCGGTGCTCGAGCGTGTCGCGGACGCGCTCGACAAGAAACTCGCGCACGAAGTTGTCGACCATGTGCTGAAGCGTCTCCGAGAGGAGCCCGCAGGCGAGGTAGGTATCGGCCTGGACTTGGGCGGCGACCATCGGGATCTTGCGCAGCGTGAACCAGCCGAATGCGTAGTCGACCCGAACCCGGCGCCTATCGGGAAGGTCATAAGGGTAGGTCAGACGCGTCGCAGCGCGCCAGCCGGAGGGCAGCGGCGCGCGCTCGAGACCACCGAGCACCCCCGACATGTAAACGGCCGTCGATGCGCTCGGCGGACTGCCGAGCGCGGCGATGTCGGCTGGCCGTAGCCACAGCACCAGCGCGTCGGCAGCGGCGCTCGCCTGCACCGCCTCGGCGAGGCTTTCTTCGTTCGCGACGGCTGGCAATGCGCGCGCGACGACCCGCACGCCCCGGCGTTCGAGCAACGCGGCCAGTGCCTGCGCACCTGCTTCGCCGCTGTCGCCGGCCCGGTAGACTTGGGTGACCGACCTGGCGACACCGCCGTCGCCCGCATCGAGGAGGCGACTGGCGATCAGCTCGGCCTCGAGCAGCACGCCCTTGGAGAAGTAGATCGAGTAGAAATCGTTGTCGTCGTCGACCGGCACCTCGACGTTCGGAAAGAGGCACGGCACCGCCGAGTGCTCGCAGAACGCGTGCACCGGTGCCCAGTTGCTGCCGCCCAGCCCGGAGATCACGGCGAACACCGGCTCGGCGACGAGGCGCCTCTCGAGCTGCTGCTGCCACGTCGAGGCGGGTCCCGTCAGTTCCCAGACGTGGAGTTCCCAGCGCCGGCTCACCATGTTCATCGATCTCGCGTAGGCCGTCTTGCCTGATGAGCGCAGCGGCGGCGCGGTCGCCATCTGACGGTCGTTGCGGTCGGTGAAGAACTGCGTCATCACGTCGAGCATGCCGCGACGCTTCACCGGGTCGGCGTCGGGGGTGATGATGGTGGCCAGGTGCAGTGTGGTGTCGCCGACCCCAGGCACCTTGCGCCGGTCGAGCCGCTTGAGGTAGCCGATGAGCGCGGCCATGTCGGCGTCGCCGAGTTCGTAGCGCGGCATCAGGTAGCTCAGCGCCCGGCCTTCGGAGTCCACGCCTTCGCGGATGGCGCGCGCCAACGTCTGGTCGGTGTAAGGCGCGCGCTCGCCGCGCATGCCCTCGACGAACGGGATGTTGCGGTCGTCGTCGTCCTTGCCGATCTTGCGCATCAGGTAGCGGGCGGCGATCGGCGGCACCACGCTGCGCCCCTCGCGCGCACCCAATCCGCTGCGCTGATGGCAGTTCGTGCAAGCCGCCGCCGCGCCCCGGACGCCGGAATTTTCGCTGCGGCGGGCCGTCAGCGGCGCGCCCGATCCGAGCAGCCCCTCGAGGTAGATGCTGCGGCCGGCGTCGGCGGGCGTGTCCGCGGCGGGCGCCGCGCGCGGCCAGAAAAGCGCCGCGAATACGAGGCAGGCGCCGAACGCCTTCGCGTTCAAGGCGGCGACGCAGGCGGCCGCACGCCCGTCGGCGCCGCGGACTTCGGCGGCATCGCGCGGGTGTCGACGATCGTGCTGTGGCGCCGGGACACCGCGGACTCCGGCTTGGCGAACATGCGCTCATCGAACGGCGGGTTGATCGCAACCCGCTCGATCACCAGTTTGTTGGGCACGCTGCCCAGTTCCCCACCGGTCTCGATCACAGTGGGCATCTTCAGGCCCTGGAAGTCACGGTACTCGTGGAACACCACCGCGACCACGCCCATCTGGCCGACGCCGCCGCGCACTTGGCGTTCGTGGCGCACCTCGAGGAAGGTCTCCGCGTCCACCCAGACCCGGTGGCTGCCGCCCGAGGGCAGCTTGACGTCGAGGATGTAGGCGCGCCGGCCTTCGGCCTCGCCGTAGCCGCCGAAGCTGATCAGCGCACCCTTGGCCGCGTAGTCCATCAGCGGACCGTCGATCACCTGCGCGCCCCCCGCGAATCGCAATTCCTCTTCGGTGTAGGGCGCCAGCTCGGGACGCCCGTTGCCGGGGGCCGGGCGCAGCTTCCAGCCGGCATGCCCGTCGTAGACACGGATCGACCGCTGCCCTCCCGTCATCAACTCGAAGCGGCTGCTCGCGGGACGTTCCTGCTCGAGCAGAAAGGGCAGCTTGACGCCAGGCGCGGCACCACGCTCGACATAGCCGGTCCAGGCCACTGTCCGGAGCTTGCGCCAGGCCGCGGCGCCGCCGCGTGCCGCCGCGTTCTTCTCGACGATCTCGGCCGCGCTTGGCGCCGGCACCGCCGGCGCCACCATCGCTGCCGTTGCTGCAGAAGTCGGCGGCACCGTCGTCGCGCCTGCCGCCAGGGCCAGAGCCGCGGCGAGCAGCCCCGCCGCGATCTGGCTGCGTGCCGCCCCTGCGTCAACCATGCCTAGCGACCCTGTGAGACGACCGCGGTCAGTTGCGGCTTGGTGAATGCGGTGTCGGCCAGGGGCGCGTTCACGACCACGGTCTTGATGGTCATCGTGTGCGACTCCTTGACACCCGCAACCACCGTCTCCAGGGTGTGCGGCACGTTGAGGCCGCTGACGACGCGGTAGTCGCGGTAGAGGATCGCCACCTTGTGCGGGTGGCCGTCGAGCTTGCGCGGCTCGCCGTCGATCTTGGCCTCGAGGAAGGTCTGGCCGTCGACCCAGAGGAAGCGCTGGCCGCCGTCTTTGGTGGTCAACTTGAGCTTGTAGGCGCTGCGGCCGTCGACGGCGTCGACGCCTGCCGCCTCGACGCTGATTCCCTTGCGCGCATGGTCGATCAAAGGCCCGTCGAGCTCGTCCCAGTTCGCGGCCTGCTTGGTCTCGGCCGGGGTGTACGCCTCGACCTCGTTGCGGTTGAGGAAGGGACGCACCTTCCAGCCCTGCCTGCCGTCGTAGACCTGGACCGCCGTCTGCTCCTCGAACACGAGCTCCAGGCGGCTCTTGTCGGGGCGCTGCAGCGTCAGTGTGAACGGCAGCATCATCTCCTTCTTGCCGCCCGCCTCGAGCTGGCCCGAGAAGGTGATGGCTTTGACCGCGCGCCACTGCGCCAAGCCACCCCGCGCCGCGGCGTTGCGCTCGAGGATCTGCGCCACGCTGAGCTGCGGCAACAGCGCGACCGGCGCGGTCTCGGCTTTCGGCGCAGCGGCGGTACCTGGGGCGGCCGGTGCTGCGGCCTTTGCGGCGGCGCCAGCGCGGGCCACCGGCGTCGTTGCCGCATGAACGCTCCGGGTCGCCAGGGCCAGCGCGGCAGCCACCAATGCAAAACGTCGATTCATCATCATGCCGCTCCTTCAGCGTCACATCGCCCACGGGCGACGCAGTCTCAATCGACCATCAGCCCGTCCGCGCGGAACTGGCCAATGATCACGTTCACCCGTTCGCCCGGACGGACCAGGTTGCCCTTGTTAGAAAACACCATCCAGTACTCCTGGCCGGACGTCGGCACCGGCGTCTGCCGCAGCGTGCCTACCTTGTCCATCATGGGCACGTGGAGCACCGCGTTGCTGCGCGGCGCCACCAGATAGGGCTCCGCCGCCTTGTCCAAGATCCCCTTCGCCAGCTCGGCGTCGAGCACGCGGTAGCTGAAGCGAATCAGATTGCCCGACGAGGTGTAAACAAGCCTGAGCTTGTCCACGCCCCACCTGCCGGCGTAAAGATGCTGCGCCTTGGCGGTGACGCGCTGAGTCTTGAACGGCGAGACCTTGTGCTCGCCGGCGAGAGCTGGCGCCCTTGCGGCGACCGCCCGCACGGCGGGCGCCGGCGCGGGCACAAGCGCGAGGTCCGACTGAGCTCGCGCCAAGCCCGCCAGCATGCCTATCACGACCGCGAAGGCGGCGCGCACGGGCGTGCGAAAGCGCTTGCTAGACATGCTCACACCCTACCCGTTTCGGCCGGGACCATGTGCACTCCGGGCCCCTCGTTCGCGGCGTCGCAAGCGTTCATTGTTAACGCCCGATGCTCACACGGTGCGAACGCCGCGACGTCAGCGGCG